>JBOGDQ010000254.1:0-23139 GCA_050742975.1 Jatrophihabitantaceae bacterium | reverse complement strand
GCGTCTGCGCGCCGATCACGATCGTGTAGTTGTTGAAGTTGTGCTCGTACGGGCTGAACCCGCCTAGGTTGGTGCCGCGGAACAGGCCGAGCAGGGTCAGCGGGTCGACGCCGCGGCACCAGGCGACGCCGTGCTCGCGGTACGTCGGGAACGCCATGTCGTGCGCCTTGAGCGCGCGGCCGGCGCCGATCTGCGCGCCCTCCTGGCCCAGCAGGCTGGCCCAGAGGCCAAGTTCACCCTGGCGCTGAAGTGCGATGGCCTCGGCGTCGATCCGGCGGACGAGGACCAAGTCGCGGTACAGCGCGGCGATCTCGTCGTCGGTGATCTCAAGGGGGTAGTCGGGGTGCTCGACCCGCTGACCCTCCGGTGTCAGGAGCTGGACCATGTCCGGCTCGGGATGCACCGCGTGGACGTGCTCGGTCACTGGACCACTCCTCGGATCAACGCACCGCCGGGGTTGCCGCGCGGTGCCGTTACTGGGCCGGGCAGTCCGTTGGTACAGGGGTGGCGTACCTCGGGAGTTACCCAGGGGTTCCTACCATATTGGATCTGCCGAGGCGGATCCGGTCACCACCGCTCGCAAGCTCGGGTGGATGACCGGATCCGCGCGCAAGCTCGCTTCGCTCGCGCGCCGGCAGGCACTTCGCGCGAGCGCTCATCGCGTGCGGTCAGCTGCCGTCAGGCAGGTGGTGGTGGGGCCGGAGGTTCGTCGGGTACCGCGGTCGCGGGTGGCGGTGGCGGCGGTGGGGTCGGCGTCGCGGTCGGGGGCGCGTCGTGACCGTGCAGACCCTCGCGGAAGTTGCCCGCCGACTCCTTGAGCGATTCGCCAGCCTTGCCGGCCCGATCCCTGACCTTCTCCGCGAGCGGCTTGGCCTTCTCCCTCGCGTTCTCGGCCATCGGCTTGGCCTTCTGTGACAGATCCTGCGCCATCGGCTTGGCCTTCTTGGCCAGCTCCTCGGCCTTTTCCTTCGCGCGGTCCAGGAATCCCATGTCCGTTCAACTCCTCAGCAGCCGGATAGTTCCTTCCTACTCGCGCGCGGGCGAATCGACATCCCTCAGTTCGACCGGCAGCGGCGCGTCATGCAGCACGACGAGGTGTGAGACCGCGCGGGTCAGCACCACGTACAGCCGCCGCAGGCCGGACGGGCGGGTGGCCTCGGCGGCGACGATCTCGGCCGGCTCGAGCAGGACGACCGAGTCGAACTCCAGACCCTTCGCCTCGGACGCAGGCACGACGGACACCCGCGGGTCGGCATCGGCGTCCAGTTCCTCGGCCGCGATGTCCGAGAACCGCAGGATCGCCAGCGTCTCGGCGACCCGGACGTCCGGGACGATGACCCCGACCGAGCCCTCGACGGCCAGACACCGCTGTACCTGCTCGACCAGTGCGCCCGCGGGCGCGTACCGGAGTGCGTCGACCCCCGAGCGGATCGAGGTCGCGGGCGGTACCCCGACAGCGATGTGCGGCAGCAGGCGGTTGGCGACGTCGAGCACCTGGCTCGGGACGCGGTAACCGGCCGTCAACGGGCGCACCGCCGCGCCGTGCTGGCCGAGGTGCCGCAGCGTCACCGTCCAGTCACCGGGCGCCCACGGAGTCGTCGCCTGGGCCAGGTCACCGAGCACGGTCACCGAACCGAGCGGGCACCGACGGGCGATCGCGCGGCACTGCATGGGCGAGAGGTCCTGCGCCTCGTCGACCACGGCGTGGACGAACGTGTCGCCGCCCTCGAGCAGCCCGGCGAGCTCGTCCAGGAGCACCGCGTCGGCCGGTGTCCACCTCGTCGATCGCAGCGTTCTCGCGGGCGGCCGGTGCAGCAGCGCCCGCTCGCCGTCGGTGAGCGAGCCGGCCGAGCAGCGGGCCAGGAACTGCGGCTCGGCGTACAGCCGAGAGAGCAGCGCAGGCGCGGTGAGTGCGGGCCACACCGTGTCGAGGAAGTCCCGGACCGCGGCGGATCGGGCGACCTTCGCGGTCTCGGCGTCGGTCGGCGCGCCGCCGCGGTCCTCGCGCTGGCGGCGGACGTCCTCGCCCACCTGCATCCGCAGCCGCTCCCGCGCGATCGACCACTTCAGCCCTCCCCCAGCGACCTCACTGCCGGGGGTGCCGCCATTGCCCAGCGCGCGCCGGGCGTCGTCGACATAGCGCCGCAGGTGGTGCGCACCGACGCGGTAGCGCCTGGTCCCCACGACGGCGACGATGTCCTCGACCGGCTTCGCCACGTGGGAGAGCACCGCTCGGCGCAGCACCTCGGCCATCCGCGCGTCGCCCTTGAGCGTCGCGACCTCGACCGGCTCGAGCCCGCCGTCGACCGTGCCGACCAGATCGCCGACTGTCGACTGTTCGATGCCCGCCTCGCCCAGGCTCGGCAGCACCTGCGCGATGTAGTGCAGGAAAGCGCGGTTCGGCCCGACGACCAGGACTCCTGAACGTCGCAGCCGTTCGGGGAACGTGTACAGCAGGTACGCGGCGCGGTGCAGCCCGACCGCGGTCTTGCCGGTACCGGGCGCGCCCTGGATGCACAGCGACGTGTCCAGATCGGCGCGGACCAGCTCGTCCTGATCGGGCTGGATGGTGGCGACGATGTCGCGCATCGGGCCGACGCGCGGGCGTTCGATCTCCTCGCGCAGCAGCTCGGACTGCAGGCCCAACTCCTCGCCCAGATCGAGGTGTTCGTCCTCGAAGGAGGAGAGCACGCCCTGGTGAAAGCCGAACCGGCGGCGCAGCCGAACGCCCTGCCGGTCGGCCGGTGTCGCGCGGTAGAACGGCCGGGCCAGCGGCGCTCGCCAGTCGATGACGACGGGATCACCCTGGGCGTCGCGGACGTGCCGCCGTCCGATGTGGAACATCTCGACACCCGGCCGCGAATCCTCCCGGTCTCGGTCGGTGCGACCGAAGAACGGGGGCGCGTCCGGGTCGGCGTTCAGGGCGGCGAGGCGTTCGGCCCGCATCCGGCCGAGAGCGAAGCTGGCGAGCTCGTCGACGCCGTAGTCGGTGATGCGTTCGGTGGCCGCCTTCATGATCACGAGGCAGCGGCGGGCCAGTTCGAGGTGGGCGCGTTCGTCCGTCAGTACCTGATCGTTGGCCACGATTGGACGACGCTACGCCGCCGGAGCAAGCGGGTTTCGCTGGATGATTCGGTCGGCGCCGAAGCTTTCCGGCCCCAGAATCGAGGCATGTCGTCGACCTACGCCGACCCTCGCACCGACCCGGCCCGCCGAATGCCGGGTTCGCTGATCCTGGGTCCGAACGCTCGCATGCTGTTCGTGCGCCACCTGCCGCCGGTCTCCTACCCCGCGCCCGCCGTGCTGTACGTCCACGGCGCGACCTTCCCGTCCGGGCTGTCGGTGGCCTACCCCTTCGACTCGCGCTCCTGGGCCGACGAGCTTGGTGCCGCCGGGCTGGACGTCTGGGCGTTCGACTTCGTCGGGTACGGCCACTCCAGCCGCTACCCGGAGCAGGGCCGCGATCCGGAGCGGTCCGAGCCCCTCGGGCGAGCCGCGGAGGCGGCCGAGCAGTTGGAGTGCGTGCTCGAGTGCGTGGCCGCGGCCCGCGGTGGCGGGCCGGTGAGCCTGCTCGCACACTCGTGGGGCACGCTCGTCGCGGGGCTGGTCGCCGGCCGGCGCCCGGAGCTGATCGACCGGTTGGTGCTGTTCGGGCCGATCGCCCGCCGGGCCGAACCGGCCGTGGACGTAGGCACGCCGGGCGGCTGGTACCCGCTGACGACCGAACAGCAGCACGCCAGGTTCGTGGCCGACGTCCCGCCCGGTCACGTCCCCGTGCTGTCGCCGGAGCACTTCGCCGCCTGGGCGCGCGACTGGCTGGCGACCGACCCCAATGCCGGTGCGCGGAACCCACCCGCGGTGCGGACCCCGGTGGGCCCGCGGCTCGACGTCGCCGCGGCGTTCTCCGGCGATCTCGCCTACGATCCCGGCGCCATCCGCGCGCCGACGTGCATCCTGCGGGGCGAGTGGGACTCGCTGTGCACCGACACCGATGCGCGCGACCTGTTCGACGCGCTCTCCTGCGCTCCGCTGCGCCGCGACGTCAAGCTCGGGCACGGAACCCACCTGATGCACCTGGAGTCCTCGCGGCACGCGCTCTACCGGGAGGCCGCGACCTTCCTGCTCGCGGGAGACGTCACGCCGTACGGGTGAGCCGGGCGGGTTCAGGTCCACGCGAAGCGGTCGAGTGCCGCCATCATGCGCGCGGTCATCTCCTCTCCCCCGGTATGACCGGTGCCGACGAGGTGGAGCTCGGCGCCGGGCCAGGCCTGCGCCAGCAGCCAAGGCACGTCGGCCGGGCCGCCGAGATCGAGCTTGCCGTGGATCAGCACGCCGGGGACGGCGGCCAGCCGCTGGGCACCGGCCAGCAACTCGTCGTCATCGAGCCAGGCGGCGTGGGCGAAGTAGCGGGCGCACAGGCGGGCGAAGGTCAGCCGGAAGTCCGGATCCCGGTAACGCGGGTTCGGCACCCAGCCGTCCTCAAGCGAGACGACGGCGTCCTCCCAGTCGCACCAGTTCCGCGCCGCCTGCGCCCGGACCGCGGGATCGGGATGCTCGTTGAGCAACCGGTCGTAGGCGTGGATCAGGTTGCGGTCGCGCTCGGGCTCCGGCACGCCGTCGCGAAAGCGCGCCCACTGCTCGGGGAAGAACCGGCCGGTCTCGTGGTAGAGCCAGTGGACGTCGGCCGCGCGCGACATCGTGACCGAGACGAGCACCATCTCGCTGACCCGCTGCGGGTAGCGCTCGGCGTAGGCCAGCGCGAGCGTGACACCCCACGAGCCGCCCCAGACCAGCCACCGGTCGATGCCGAGATGCTCGCGCAGCCGCTCCACGTCGGCGATCAGATGGTGCGTCGTGTTGGTGTCGATCGACGTGGCGGGGTCGCTGAGCGACGGCATGCTCCGACCGCAGCCACGCTGGTCGAACTGCACGAATCGATACCGCGCCGGGTCGAACGAGCGGCGTCGCCCGGGAGTCGACCCACCGCCCGGCCCACCGTGCAGCGCGACCGCCGGCTTGCCGTCCGGATTTCCGCTGACCTCCCAGTAGATCCGCTGCCCGTCGCCGACGTCGAGCAGGCCGCTGTCGTAGGGCTCGATCTCCGGATAGCGCGGCACCATGAACTCATTACAGCAGGCCCAGTGGCAAGGTGATCGGGTGAGCCCACGACACTCGACCCCACCTCCGGTCGTCCACCGCAGCGCCGAGCACGCCCGGCTCGCCGAGTCTCCGGACAGCGGCAGCCCGTGGCGGCTCTGGGGTCCGTACCTGTCCGGACGGCAGTGGGGCACCGTGCGCGAGGACTACTCGGCCGACGGCAACGCGTGGGCGTACCTGCCGTTCGAGCAGGCCCACCGGCGTGCCTACCGCTGGGGCGAGGACGGGCTGGGTGGGCTGAGCGATCGGTACGGTTTCCTGAACTTCTCGCTCGCGCTGTGGAACGGCCGCGACCCGGTGCTGAAGGAGCGGCTGTTCGGGCTCACCAACGGCGAGGGAAACCACGGCGAGGACGTCAAGGAGTACTGGTGGGCACTGGACAGCACCCCGACCCACTCCTGGATGAGCTGGCTGTACCGCTACCCGCAGGCCGAGTACCCGTACGCCGAGCTGCGCGCCGAGAATGCGCGCCGCACCCGCGAGGACCGTGAGTACGAACTGGCCGATACCGGTGTTCTCGACGGCGACCGCTTCTTCGACGTGACGATCAGCTACGCGAAGGCCGCACCGGACGACGTCGCGATCGTCATCGAGGCGACCAACCACGGACCCGACGCCGCGCCGCTGCACCTGCTGCCGCAGCTGTGCTTCCGCAACACCTGGTCCTGGGGCCGCGACCTGCGCCGGCCGACGATGCGCCGCCTTTACCCGCCCGAGCTGTCCGCCGGGACGCTGCGCGCGCTCGAGTGCCACCACGACTTCCTCGGCACCTACTACCTGAGCGCCGAGGGCGCGGCCGAGGTGTTGAGCTGCGAGAACGAGACGAACCAGGTCGCGCTGTTCGGCGTCGCGCAGAACCCGACCGCGTACGCGAAGGACGGCGTCGACCGACGGGTGATCCGCGGCGACACGGCCGCGGTGAACGCCGAAGGCACCGGCACCAAGGCTGCGTTCTGGTATCGGTTCGAGGCGGTGGCTCCCGGCCAGACGGTGCGCGTGCGGCTGCGGCTGTCCACGAACGTCCCCGACGAACACAGCTTCGGCCCGGCGTTCGACGCGGTCGTCGCCGACCGCTCCGCGGAGGCCGATGAGTTCTACACCGAGACGCTGCCGGAGCACCTGAGCGACGAGGACCGCACCATCGCACGCCGGGCGTTCGCCGGGCTGCTGTGGGGAAAGCAGCTCTACCGGTACGGCGTCGAGGAGTGGCTGGACGGTGACCCGACCCAGCCCGAGCCGCCGCCCGAGCGCGATGCGCCGGGCGCGCGCAACACCGGGTGGCGGCACCTCTCGCTCGCCGACGTCCTCTCGATGCCGGACGAGTGGGAGTACCCGTGGTTCGCCTCCTGGGATCTCGCGTTCCACTGCGTCACGCTGGCGCACGTCGATCCGGCCTTCGCCAAGGAGCAGTTGCTGCTGCTGTGTCGCGAGTGGTCGATGCACTCGGACGGACAGCTGCCCGCCTACGAGTGGTCGTTCTCGGACGTGAACCCGCCCGTCCACGCCTGGGCGGCCTGGCACGTCTACCTGACCGACGGGCGCAGGGACACCGACTTCCTGATCCGCGTGTTCACGAAGCTGCTGCTGAACTTCGGCTGGTGGGTCAACCGAAAGGACGCCGACGGCTCGAACATCTTCGAGGGCGGCTTCCTCGGCATGGACAACATCGGGCTGTTCGACCGCTCGGCGCAGCTGCCCGGGGGCGCGCGGCTCGAGGAGTCGGACGCGACGAGCTGGGTCGCGTTTTTCTGCCTGCACATGCTGAAGATCTCGGTCGAGCTGGCCGTCAGCGTGCCGGCCTGGGACGAGGCCGCGACGAAGTTCCTGCGGCACTTCCTGGACATCGCGCACGCGATGCGCCGCTTCGGCTCCACGAACCTCGAGCTCTGGGACGACGGCGACGGCTTCTTCTACGACGTGCTCGTGCACCCGGGAGGAGCCTCGGAGCAGCTGCGCGTCCGCTCGATGGTCGGCCTGCTCCCGCTGCTGGCCGTCGCGCACGCACCGGCCTGGACCGCCGAGACGCTGCCCGACTTCACCTCCCGGCTGCGCTGGCTGCAACGGCGCCGTCCGGAGCTGCTCGACGGGCTGCTCACGAGGGCCGGCGCGCACGACGAGCCGGCGGACCAGCTGCTGTCGCTTCTCGACCCGGACCGCCTGCTGCGTGTACTGTCGCGCCTGTTCGACGAGCAGGAGTTCCTTTCACCGTACGGCATTCGCTCGCTCTCGGCCGTCTATCGAACGCCGTACTCGACGCAGGTCGACGGGCAGACCGTGTCCATCGACTACGAGCCGGGCGAGTCACGCACCGGGCTGTTCGGCGGCAATTCCAACTGGCGTGGGCCGATCTGGTTCCCGGTCAACGTGCTGCTCGCCGACGCGCTGCGCACGTACCACTCGTATCTCGGCGACGAGCAGACCGTCGAGGTGCCGACCGGCTCGGGGACGCGAATGACCGTCGCTCAGGCCGCCGACCTGATCGACGACCGGCTGATCGACCTGTTCCGCTGCGGCAGCGACGGCCGCCGTCCGTGCGATGGTGCACGGATCGAAGCGAGCGCGAATCCCCTGTGGCGTAAGCACATCACGTTCAGCGAGTACTTCCACGGCGACACCGGTGAAGGGCTCGGCGCGTCGCACCAGACCGGCTGGACGGCGCTGGTGGCCCACCTGCTGTGCCGGCGCCAGTGAGCGAAATCGGGCGCCGGTCAGCGATACCGCGATGACGCCGGGACTGCGTTCGCTGGCCGGGCGCGTGCGTGCTCTGGGTGGGGCGGGTGCACGCGGCCTGCTGGGGATCGCCGGTGCTCCGGGCGCGGGCAAGTCGACGTTCGCGACGCTGCTGGCAGCGGAGGTCGATGCGGTGGTCGTGCCGATGGACGGCTTCCACCGCTCGAACGAGGAACTGCGCCGGCTGGGCCGGTTGGACCGCAAAGGCGCGCAGGACACGTTCGACGCGTCCGGCTACGTCGCCCTGCTGCGTCGCCTGCGCGCCGACCCGGGCGCCGTGCCCGCGCCGGGGTTCGATCGCGTCGCCGAGGCGGTGGTCCCGGCCGCGATCACGATCCCGCCCGGCGCGCTGGTGATCACCGAGGGCAACTACCTGCTCGTCGACGAGTCCCCGTGGCGCGAGGTGCCCGGCCTGCTCGACGAGATCTGGTTCGTCGAGGTGGACGAGGCGGCACGGATCGAGCGGTTGGTCGCGCGCTTCCTCGCGCACGGCTGGGACCCCGCGGTCGCACGCGAGCGGGTCGAGCGCGGCAGCGACGCCGAGAACGCCGCGCTCGTCACGGCGACCCGCGATCGCGCCGACCTGATCGTCCGCCTCTGAACTCAGGCGTCCAGGCGGTGCTTGAGCGCGTCCAGTTCGTCGCGCATCGAGGTCGGCAGCTTGTCGCCGATCTTGGCGAACCACTCCTCGATGCCCGGGAGCTCCGCCCGCCACTCGTCCAGCTCGACGTTCAGCGCGACGTTCAGGTCGTCCGCGCTCAGGTCGAGTCCGGCCACGTCCAGGCCGTCCGCTGCGGGAATGCGACCGATGGCGGTCTCGACCGCTGGCGCGGTGCCCTCGATCCGGTCGATCGCCCACTTGAGCACCCGGATGTTCTCGCGGAAGCCCGGCCAGACGAACTTGCCCTCGTCGTCGCGGCGGAACCAGTTGACGTAGAAGATCTTCGGCAGCTTCACCGAGTCCGCTGCCTTGCCGATGTCGATCCAGTGCGCGAGGTAGTCGCCGACGTGGTAACCGATGAAGGGCAGCATCGCCATCGGGTCGCGGCGCACGACGCCGACCGCGCCTGTCGCGGCGGCAGTGGTCTCGGACGACAGCGTCGCGCCCATGAACACGCCGTGCTGCCAGTCGCGCGCCTCGGTGACCAGGGGGATCGTGTCGCGGCGCCGGCCGCCGAAGATGATCGCGTCGATCGGCACGCCCTTCGGGTCGTCCCACTCCGGCGCGAGGGTCGGGCACTGGGCGAGCGGGGTGCAGAACCGCGAGTTCGGATGGGCGGCTTTCTCCTCGGACTGCGGGGTCCAGTCGGCGCCCTTCCAGCTCGTCAGGTGCGCGGGCGGCTGCTCGGTCATGCCCTCCCACCAGACGTCGCCGTCGTCGGTCAGGGCGACGTTGGTGAAGATCGAGTTGCCCTTCTCGATGGTGCGCATCGCGTTCGGGTTGGTGTGCGCACCCGTCCCAGGGGCCACGCCGAAGAAGCCGAACTCCGGGTTGACGGCGTACAGCCGGCCGTCGTCGCCGAATCGCATCCAGGCGATGTCGTCGCCCAGCGTCTCGACCTTCCAGCCGTCCAGCGTCGGGTCGAGCATCGCCAGGTTCGTTTTGCCGCAGGCGGACGGGAAGGCCGCGCCGACGTAGTAGGTCTTCTGCTCAGGGCTGGTCAGCTTGAGCACGAGCATGTGCTCGGCCATCCACATCTCATCGCGCGCCTGCACCGATGCGATGCGCAGCGAGTGGCACTTCTTGCCGAGCAGCGCGTTGCCGCCGTAACCCGAGCCGTAGGACCAGATCGCGCGCTCCTCCGGGAAGTGCGCGATGTACTTGGTCTCGTTGCACGGCCACGCGATGTCGGGCTCGCCCTCGGCCAGCGGCGCACCGATCGAGTGCAGGCCTGCGACGTACGGCTGGTCCTCCCCGTCCTTGGTGAACTTCGCCAGCGCCTCGCTGCCCATGCGGGTCATGATGTGCATCGAGGCCAGGACGTACGCCGAGTCGGTGATCTCGACGCCGAGCTGCGGCTTGTCGGCGCCCAGCGGGCCCATGCAGTAGGGCAGGACGTACATGGTGCGCCGGCGCATCGAGCCGCGGAAGCGCTCGGTGAGGATGGCTTTCATGTCGCCCGGGTCCATCCAGTTGTTCGTGGGGCCGCAGTCGGCCTCGTCCACCGAACAGATGAAGGTGCGGTCCTCGACACGCGCGACATCGGCCGGATCGGACGCGCAGTAGAACGAGTTGTGCTTGTGCTGCTCGTTCAGGCGCACCAGGGTTCCGGCCGCAACGAGTTCGTCGGTGACCCGCGTCCACTCCTGCGGGGAACCGTCCGCCCACACCACCCGGTCGGGCTGGGTCAGCTCCGCGATCTCGCGGACCCAGGCCTGCAGCTTCGTGTGCGTGGTGGGGGCGGTATCAAGACCGGGAATGGTGCTAGCCGTCATGCTGTGTCTCCTCGCCAGTCAACGCCGACTGCGCGACGGCCTTCACTGCCGCCGCGTGTCACGTGGGATGGCTCGGAATTTACCTTCTGTAAGCGCTGCCAGACCCAATCGGGGCCGTGCGTCCCTTCTCACAGGCCGGTCGCTGACACGGGTAACCCGAGAACGCCGCGGCGCTCAACCGCGAGTTCGGGGTAGACAGCGGGTATGGCATTGGACCGGTGGTTGCTGTCCCCCGACGAGCGGGGCAACCCGCACACGAACCTCGATCGCAGACATGAGGGGCACGCGTGGACGACCGGCAACGACGTGTGCACGCTGGTCCACGGCGCGACCTACTTCGCCGAGCTGCTGCGCTGCGTGCGGGCGATGCAGGCCGGAGACCTGCTGATGTTCACCGACTGGCGGGGCGATCCCGACGAGCTGCTGGCCGGCCCGGACACCGAGGTGTCCAGCGTGCTGTGCGCGGCAGCTGCACGCGGCGTGACGGTCAAGGGCCTCATCTGGCGCTCGCACCTGGACCGCTTCGCGTTCAGCGAGCAGCAGAACCGCCACCTCGGCGAACAGATCGAGGCTGCAGGCGGCGAGTGCGTGCGGGACATGCGGGTGCGCACCGGCGGCTCGCACCATCAGAAGTTCGTCGTGCTGCGGCACCCGGGTCGTCCCGAACTCGACGTTGCCTTCGCCGGCGGAATCGACCTGTGCCACAGCCGCAACGACGACGCCGCGCACGGCGGCGACCCGCAGCGGCAGCCGATGGCCGCGGTGTACGGCGAGCGTCCGCCGTGGCACGACGCGCAGCTGGCGGTCCGCGGTCCGGCCGTCGGGGACATCGAGGCCTGCTTCCGGGAGCGGTGGAACGACCCGGCGCCGGTAACCCGCAACCCGTTCAACCGGCTGGCCGACCTGGCGCGTCACGACGACGACTCGGCCGATCCGCTTCCCGATCAGCAGCCCGATCCGGACGCACGCGGTGGGCACGCGGTCCAGGTACTGCGCACCTACCCCTGGCGCCGGCGCGGCTACCCGTTCGCGCCGCACGGCGAGCGGAGCGTGGCACGCGCGTACCAGAAGGTGATCGCCAACGCGCACAGCCTGATCTACATCGAGGACCAGTACTTCTGGGCCGACGAGGTGGCGGGCTGCATCGCGGACGCGTTGCAGGCGAATCCGCAGCTGCGGCTGATCGTGGTCATCCCGCGCTACCCCGATCAGGACGGCCGGTTCTCCCTGCCGCCGAACCTCGTGGGCCGATCGCAGGCGCTGGAGCTGGTCGACGCCGCCGGACCGGGCCGGGTGGGGGTCTACGGCATCGAGAACCATCAGGGCACGCCGGTGTACGTCCACGCCAAGGTGTGCGTGGTCGACGACGTCTGGGCCTCGGTCGGTTCGGACAACGTCAACCGGCGCTCGTGGACGCACGACTCGGAGCTGTCGTGCGCCGTGATCGACGACGAGCTCGACCCGCGCGAACCGCAGGTCATCGACCGGTTCGGCGACGGGGCCCGGCGCTTCGCCCGCGAGCTGCGGCTGGAGCTTGCGCGTGAGCACCTTGATCGCGCAGCGGGGCAAGACGCGGACCTGATCGACCCGGCGTCGGCCTTCGAGCGGTTCCGCAGCACGGCGGCCGAGCTGGAGCGCTGGCACGAGCGCGGACGCGAGGGCGCGCGACCACCCGGTCGGCTGCGACCGTACCGGCTCGAACCCCTGCCGCGACGGACCCTGCTGTGGGCCACGCCGATGTACCGCATCGTCTACGACCCGGACGGGCGGGCGTGGGGGATGCGGCGCCGCAATGCCTTCTGACGTAGACGTCCTTACTGGGCGTCTCCTGATTCGCCACGGTGCGGCGTAGTCCTATCCGCCACGCAACATCCGGATCTAGCCGCGCAGCGCCTGCCCGCCTGAGCCGTCGAAACCGAACGACTCCCGCGATCTTCCTGCGCGGCGTAGTCCCAGCGCCCGCAGGCGCAGGAAGATCGCGACCGCCCTCTAGGACGCCTGGCTGACCGTGGACATGTTGAAGTCCGGAACGCGCAGTGCGGGCATCGCCGTGCGGCTGAAGTAGTCGCCCCACTCGCGCGAGAGGGTCGGCTCGGTGCGTCCGACCTCGGTCACCCGACCGAGCAGGTCGATGGGTGACTCGTTGAACCGGAAGTTGTTCACCGCCGCCGTGACTGCGCCGTTCTCGACGAGGTACACGCCGTCGCGGGTCAGTCCGGTGAGCAGCAGGGTCTGCGGGTCGACCTCGCGGATGTACCACAGGCAGGTCAGCAGCAGGCCGCGCTCGGTGCCGGCGATCATCTGCTCGACGCTCGCGGTGCCGCCGCCGTCCAGGATCAGGTTGCCGACGAGCGGCCGCGGCTGCATCCCGGTCCGGGCCGCCCACGAGCGGGTGCGGACCAGATCGGCGAGCTTGCCGTCGCGGATCCACTCGGCCGAGCCGGTGGGAGCGCCGTTGTCGAACACCGACTGCAGCGCGCCCTCGGACGTGGTGACGACGTCGAACGGTGCGCACTGCAGGCCGGGGTAGGACGGGTCCGAGTGCAGCCGCAGGGGGAGCGAGGACAGCGACTCGCCGATCCGCGTCGCGGTGTTATGCGCGGCGTAGACGTTGCGACCCTCCTCGGCGTCGCGCGCCGAGGCCGTCCAGTAGGCGTAGATCATCAGATCGGCGACCGTGCTCGGTGGCATGATCGTCTCGTACCGCCCGGCGGGCAGCTCGACCCGGTTCGCCGCCCAGTCCAGGCGCTGCTCGACCGAGCCGACCAGGGCGTCGACGTCGACGTCGGTGAAGTCGTTGGTGTGCTGACCGGCGAACGCCGACCGGCTGTAATCAGCGGACTTCCCGTTGATCTGCACGCTCCCATCCGGCTGATCGAAGCGCCGCCGCAGGCCGGTCGACGTGGCCACGAACGTCGACGTGAGCTGGTGCTCGGCGAACCCGAAAAGCAGCCGATCGTCCTTGGCCCAGCGGTCGAACTGGGCGCCCAGCGCCGGCGCGAACCGCTCGAAGACGGCGACGCTCGTGCTCGAGGGCTCGGCGTCCCAGTCGTCGTCGTTCGGGTAGTTCTCGACGAGTGGCGCGGCGTCGTCGGCAGGCCCGGCGGCGCGACCGGATCGCTCGGATGCGCGCACCAGGGCATCGAGCTCCTCGGCGTTGGTGACCGATCGGGTGACGACGCCGACGCTCGTACCCTCGCTGCGGTCGAACGTCGAGATCACTGTCACCGAGCGCGACTGCATCTGACCGTTCGTCGTGAGGCTGTTGCCTGCCCAGCGCAGGTTCGCCTGGGTGTTCTCGTTCGCGACGACGATGCAGCCGTCGGCCGTGGAGGCCGCGAGCGCCTGCTCCACCAATTCCTGCGCAGTCACCGGCCACCTTCTGACTTCGTGTTGAGCACGTTGATGTTGCGGAACAGGGCAGCGGGACAGCCGTGCGACACCGCGGCGATCTGGCCGGGCTGACCCTTGCCGCAGTTGAAGGCGCCGCCCAGGACGTAGGTCCGCGGCCCGCCGACGGCCTCCATCGCGCCCCAGAAGTCCGTCGTGGTGGCCTGGTACGCGACGTCGCGCAGCTGGCCGGCGAGCCGGCCGTTCTCGATCTTGTGGAACTGCTGGCCGGTGAACTGGAAGTTGAAGCGCTGCATGTCGATGGACCAGGACCGGTCGCCCTTGATGTAGATCCCGCGCTCGACCTTGCCGATGAGCTCCTCGGTCGACGGTCCGTCCGGAGCCGGCTGCAACGACACATTCGCCATTCGCTGCAAGGGAATATGCCCCGACGAGTCGGCGAGCGCGCACCCGTTCGAGCGACCGTCGGGCCGGCCCAGAGCAGCGCCGTGTGCCTGCGCCATCTGGCGGTTGAGCTGGTAACCGACGAGCACGCCGTCCTTGACGATGTCGAACTGCTGCGCGGCCACGCCCTCGTCGTCGTACCCGATGCTCGCCAGCCCGTGCTCGACGGTTCGGTCCCCGGTGATGTTCATGACCGGGCTGCCGTATCTGAGGGTGTTCAGCCGGTCCAGGGTCGCGAAGCTGGTCCCGGCGTACGCGGCCTCGTAGCCGAGCGCGCGATCCAGCTCGGTCGCGTGGCCGATCGACTCGTGGATGGTCAGCCAGAGGTTGGACTGATCGATCACCAGGTCGTAGCGGCCGGCCTCCACGCTCGGTGCCTTGACGTGCTCGCGCAGCAGCTCGGGCAGCTCGTCGATCTCGGCGTCGAAGTCCCAGCCGGTGCCGGTGAGGTACTCCCAGCCGCGGCCGACCGGTGGCGCCAGGGTGCGCATGGACGAGAAGGCTCCCGCACCGCGGTCGACGTTCACGGCGGTCAGTTGCGGGTGCAGGCGGACGCGCTGCTGGGTCGTCATCGTGCCCGCGGAGTCGGCGTAGAACTTGTTCTCCAGCACCTGCATCACGTGCGCGTCGACGTGATCGACACCGTCGGCCGACATCAGCCGCTCGGACAGTTCGGTGAGCCGGCCGACCCGGTCGGCCTCCGATACGTCGAAGGGGTTGAGCTCGTACGAGCCGACCCAGGTGACGTCGGCGTAGACCGGCTCCGGGGCGAGGACGACCGGGTCGGAGCTGAGCACCCGACTCACTTTGGCGGTGGCGACGGCCTGCTCGGCCAGGCCGCGCGCCGCATCGGCCGTACGCGCGATGCCGCTCGCGAATCCCCACGCGCCGTCGTGCACCACCCGCACGGACAGCCCGACGTCCTCGGAGTCGGTGCTGGACTCGAGCTTGCCGTCGCGCATCCCCAGGGCGGCGACCCGGCTGCGTTCGAGCCGGAAGTCGGCGTGCTGCGACCCGAGTTCGCTCGCGCGCTCGAGTGCCGCGCCGGCGAGCTCACGCGCCGGGAAGGAGAGGAAGGCCGGGTCGATTTCGGGCATAGCGTCGAACCTAGCCGGTACGGCCCGCGATCAGCAGACCGACTTGCCGCCGCCGTAGCCCTTCACGAACGATTGAACGCGCTGCAGACCGGTCGTGCCCCTCGCGCCGAAGGCCTTGTCCTGACCGACGACGTTCAGCACGGCCGAGGTCGCCTCGTCCATATCCGGCGGCGACAGGGTGAACGCCTTGCTGTTGTCCTCGTTCGCGACGTTGATGTCCTTGGCGTAGGCGCCGGTGTAACAGATCGCCGCGGACAGCGCGGTGCTGTCGTTGATGGACCGGTTGAACAGTTGGTGCCGCACGGCCATCCCCCACGCGATCGCGAACAGGGCGCCGAGCGAGAAGTCGGCCGGCTGGTTCTGGATCAGCGTGACGTTGCCGTTGGTGCGGTCGACCCTGCGATCGGTGAGGCTGTAGTACGCGCTCCTGGCGAAGTCCGCGTTGTAGTAGACCGTGTTGTCGTCGGGGCAGTAGCCGAATTCGACCGTGCCGCTGCTGTCGCACTTGGGGTGATCGGCCTCGGCAATCTTGACGTCCTGCCACGGCTTGTTGATGGACTCCGCCGCGGCCTTCCAGAACCGGTTGAGGTCCGGCTGCAGGCCACCGCCGCCACTGGCCGGGTCGCCCGGGTTAAGCACCTGCGCGAGCGACTCGTTGCCGCCGTTCTGCGCGTCGGTGACCCCGGACTGGGTGTCCGTGACGTACGGACGCTCGGTGAAGGTGCGGTTGAAGTAGTCCTTGCCGTAGCAGTACGTGACGCCGTTGCGGATGCCGTCCTCTATCGCGGAGATCCGGTCGAAGCCGTTGCCGTGCGAGATGTCCTGCGGGGACTCGGGCGTGGAGTCACGGATCAGCAGGAAGCCGTTGAGCGCCTGATCGAGTTGCGCCGGCGTGCTGCGGAAGTGCGGCGCCTGACCCTTGAACGCGGAGGCGATGAACGCGCCCGCAGCGCAGTCGGCCTGCGACTCGGTGTCGATCGTCGGCAGGCTGTGGTTCGGATCGACGTTCAGGCGGTACTGGACGGCGTGGCCGAACTCGTGGGCGAAGACGAGCGCGATGATGAGCGGGCCGTAGTGGTCGGCGAGCACGCCGACCAGGTGGTCGGGGTCGCGGTCCCACACGATCGAGTCGTCCAGCAGGCAGTACGCGGCGTTGTCGATGATGAATGAGGGGTCGTGCTTGATGCAGGCCTCGCTGCCGGCCGCTCCGCTCACCTGCTTGGTCTTGATCACCTCGGCACCGTCGACCGAGAACAGGCCGCCCTTGAGCGGGGGCAGGGGCTTGCCACCGGAGACCTTCGGGTAGTTCACCTTCCAGAACGCCATGACGTCACTGAGCGCGTTCTTGGTGGTGATGTCGAATGGGCTGCCGGAGTCGCCGTGGACCTTGAGGTTGGCGTTCGGGACCGCCACGATGTTCGCCGTCCCGTCGACCACGCTGGAACACGCCGAGAGCACGGTCGCGGCAGCCGCCGCCAGCACGATCAGGCGCGCGAAGTATCCGGATCGCTTGCGCATGCCAGTGCCCCCTTCGCCTGGCCAAAGCATGCCATGTAGCCGGCTTGAGAGGCAGCGGCGCGGTGAGCGCCCCGACGCCTGGACGTTTGACACACTGGCCGGATGGGACGGCATTCGGCACCCGACAGCGACGAGGCGGACCTACCGGCCGTCGACGTCGCGGCGACCGCCGTCATCGCCTCGGGGCGCCACGCCGACCGCGACCCCGCCAACGCTGCCACCGACGCTGCCTCCGACACAGCCGCCGAGACACCGACCGCGCCGGTCCGCATCGCCGAACTGCACCCCGGAACGCGCGGTGACCTGCACCTGCTGCGCCACAACAGGGCGCTGCGGGTGCGCTGCGCCGCCGCCGTCATCGTCCCGTTCGTGGTCTACACGGCGCTGCTGATCGGGCTGGCCCGCACCGACGTCTATCTGATCTGGCTGTGGATCCCGACGGTGCTGGCCGGCGTGCTGGTGGGCGCCTTCCTCGATGCCGCGCACCGGCGGCTGCGCTCGGCTCCGCCGCACGAGCCGGCGGCGGAGCAGTCAGTGGACCACGACTAGACCGTCCTTGATGGCGCCGTACGCGTCGAGGTAGTGGCGGATCTGCTCGTACTGGTGCTGATAGGTCGCGCGCTCGGCAGCAGTTGTCGAGGCTGCGACCAGTGCGCGCGGGATGTCGATCAGTCGGAGCTTCGGCTCGTCCTGCATCCAGGTGGGGATCGCCTCGACCCTGGTGATCTTGAACTTGCCCGGTGCCACCTCGGTGAACGTCACGCGCGGCATCAGCCCCTCGCGGCCGGCGGCGATCGGGTCCGCGTGCCGCGAGATCTGGTTGCCCATGCAGTAGAAGACCCACTTGCCGTGTAGCCGCTGTGCGGGCTGCACGACGTGTGCGTGATCGCCGAGGATGACGTCGATGTCGGGCGAGGCCAACAGTTCGTCGGCCTGTTGCCGCTGGGTCGATGTCGCCAGGTGGTCGTACTCGGTTCCCCAGTGCATGGACAGCACGACGATGTCAGCGCCGGCGCGCTTCGCCCGGCGGGCGGCGGCCAGGATCTTCGGCACGTCGGTGAGGTTGGCGATCCAGGGCTTGTCGCGCGGGATCGCGATGCCGTTGAAGTCGAACGAGTAGGCGAGCTGCGCGATCTTCACCCCGTTCGCCGTGGTGATGATCAACGGGGTGGCTGCCTCCTTGGCCGTGCGCGCGCTGCCCGTGTGCTTCAGGCCGGCCCGGTCCAGCTCGTCCAAGGTACGGACGACGCCCGGATAGCCCTGATCCAGCGAGTGGTTGGACGCGGTGGTGCAGCTGTCGTAACCGATGTGCTTGAGGGTGGTGAGCACCTGTGGCGGTGCGCTGAAGTCCGGCCAACCGGTGAACGGGCCCTGCGGCGGAGCGAGCGGCGTCTCCATCTCGCAGATCGCCAGATCGGCCGACTCGGTGTCCGGCGCGATGCTCGCGTACATCGGGCCGAAGTCGTAGCCACGATGACCGGGTGCGTCGGCGTGCGCCTGCTGCCAGAGCGGCGGGTGGATCAGCACGTCGCCGCTGCCGAGGATGGTGACGGTGCGGGGAGTTGGCTTCGTCGACGATGGTGCGGGTGTGGCGTCGTGCGTGGCCGCGCTCGTTGTGGTCCGCGGGGCGTGCTTGGTAGCGGTGCTTCCGGTCGTGCAGGCGGTGATGGTGAGCGCGGCAGCGGTGATGATCGCTGCGAGCATGTGGCGCTTCAGCACTCGCGAACGATATCGCGTGGACCATCCCCCGTGATCAGCTGCCGGTTGCGGCTGCAGAGCGACCACTACTCGCAGCTGATCACGGGTGTCCAGCGCGCGAGAGGTGCTCAGGCCGCGGGCAGGTCCACGAGGGTCGCCAGGCGTGCACGGTGCTGACTTGCGGTGCCGAGCGCGATCGCGTCCGCCTTGGCCCGCTTGAGGTACAGGTGCGCCGGGTGCTCCCAGGTGAAGCCGATGCCGCCGTGCAACTGGACGCACTCCTCGGCCGCCTTGACCGCGACCGGCCCGCAGTATGCCTGCGCGAGGCAGGCCGCGATGGGCGCATCGGGGTCGACGGCGGCCAGGCAGTCCGCCGCGTAGCGGGCGACGGCGCGTGCCTGGGTGATCGCGCTCCACAGGTCGGCGGCGCGGTGCTTGAGCGCCTGGAACGACCCGATCGGCCGGCCGAACTGGTACCGCGTGCGCAGGTGCTCCACCGAGAGCTGCAGGCAGCGCTCGGCCAGCCCGACCTGCTCACCGGCCAGCACGACCGCCCCGGCTTCGAGCGCGAACGTCAGCGCCTGCACCGCCGCGTCGCCCGACGCGATGACGGATGCGGCCGCCGACTCGAACGTGAGGTCGGTGAGCGGACGCGTCAGGTCGAGCGGGACGACCCCCGCGCGCAGCACGTCGGCCGCTCGCACCGAGACGACGACCGGACCGGCCGAGCCGATGGCCGGAACCACGAGGACATCGGCGAGTTCGACGTCGGCGACGCTGCGCACCGTGCCGGTCACCGTGGATCCGTCGAGGCGGACACCGGTCGGGAACGGGGCGCCCGGCGTCGTCGACAGGGCGACGGCGAGCGCTGCCGTGGTCGAACCGGAAGCCAGGCCCGCGAGCAGGTCGTGCGCGGCCGCCGACAACGCCAGCGCCGTCGAGAGAACCGCGCTCCCGAGGAAGGGCGTCCCGGCGACCGAGCGGCCGAGCTCCTCCGCGACCACCGCCACCTCGCGCCAGGACGCACCGTGCCCGCCGGCCGACTCCGGGACGGCCAGCCCGGCGACCCCGGTCTCCATGGCCAGTGCCGTCCAGAGTGCCGGGTCGTACCGCTCGTCGCTCTCCGTCCGGGCCAGGACGGCGGCCGAGGGCGCGCGCTTGTCCAGCAGTTCGCGGACGCTCGAGCGCAGCTGCTCCTCGACGTCGGTGTACAGCAGCTCACTCATTTCGGCAGGTCCTTCCACGCGACGTCCTTGTCGACGCGCAGGTCCGGCGGCAGCCCGAGGACGCGTTCGCCGATGATGTTGCGCAGGATCTCCGACGTCCCGCCCTCGATCGAGTTGCCCTTGGCGCGCAGGTAGCGGTAGCCGGCCGAGCGGCCGAGGAAGTCGACCGCGTTCGGCCGCTCGCTCGACCACGTGTCGGTGGCCCAGTCGTCGTAGCGCAGCGCCTGCTCGCCGAGCAGCTCCAGCTCGAAGCCCGAGACGTCCTGGTTGAGCCGCGCGTAGGACAGCTTCGCAGCCGAGCCCTCCGGACCGGGCGCGCCGGCCGCGAGCTGCTGGCGCAGCCGCGCTCCGGTGAGGCGCAGCGCCTCGGCCTCGACCCACAGCCGCATCAGCTCGTCGTGCGCGGCCGGCGTGCGCAGGTCGGGCCGTGAACGCCAGTGCTCACAGACCGCGGCGATCGCGCCCGCCTCGCGCGGAGTTGCGCCGCCGCCGATCGCGACCCGCTCGTTCATCAGCGTCGTCTGCGCCACCCGCCAGCCGTTGCCGACGGCACCGAGCCGGTGCGCGTCCGGGATGTGCACGTCGGTCAGGAACACCTCGTTGAACTCGGCCTCGCCGGTGAGCTGGCGCAGCGGGCGGACCTCGACTCCGGGCACGTTCATGTCGCAGGCGAAGTACGTCATGCCGGCATGCTTGGGGACCGCCGGATCCGTGCGCGTGACCAGGATCGCCCAGCGCGCCTCGTGCGCCATCGACGTCCACACCTTCTGGCCGTTCACGATCCACCCGTCGCCGTCAGGAACGGCGCGCGTGCCGAGAGCGGCCAGATCTGAGCCCGCGCCCGGCTCGCTGAACAGCTGGCACCAGACCTGTTCGCCGGTCCACAGCGGGCGCAGCCAGCGCGCGCGCTGCTCGTCCGTGCCGTGCTCGAGGATCGTCGGCGCGGCCATCCCCAACCCGATTCCGATCCGTCGCGGGTCGTTGTCCGGCGCGCCCGCGTCGGCCAGTTCGGCGTCCACGACGGCCTGCAGTTCGCGCGGCGCGCCGAGACCGCCCAGCCCGTCCGGGTAGTGCACCCAGGCGAGTCCGGCGTCGAAGCGAGCACGCAGGAACTCGAGCCGCCCGCCCGACACCGGGTGATCGGATAGGAGTTGCCGGACGCGCGAGCGCAGCTCATCGGCGGTGACTGCCACAGGTCAGGCTCCTTCTGCTGCCGGATCAGCCCGGCTGTCCGCAGACAGCCGGACGTCTGAGCGGTACCGTACCGACTAGTCGGTCGGTTGGCGAGAGGATGAGGCGAGTTGATCACCAGCACGATGCAGGACGACTTCCCACTCACGATCCACCTGCTGCTCGAGCACGGCCGGACTGTGTACGGCCGCAGCGAGTGCGTCACCTGGGAGGGTGACGGCGCCCGGCGCGCGAGCTACGCCCAGATCGCCGACAACGCCGAGCGGCTGGCGGCGGCCCTGAGCAAGCTGGGCATCGGGGCCGGTGATCGGGTCGGCACGTTCTGCTGGAACAACCAGGAGCACCTCGAGGCGTACTACGCGGTGCCGTGCATGGGCGCGGTCCTGCACACGCTGAACATCCGGCTGCCAGGTCACCAGCTGGCGCAGATCGTCAACCACGCCGAGGACAAGCTGATCATCGTCGACTCGACGCTCATCCCGCTGCTCGCCGCGGTCGCCGACCAGCTGAGCACCGTCGAGGCCTACGTCGTGGTGGGCGAAGGCGACGCGAGTGCTCTGGGCGACAAGGCCGTCCACCGTTACGCGGACCTGCTCGCGGCGGAGCAGCCGGGCTTCGCCTGGCCGGACGTGGACGAGCGCGCGCCGGCGTCGATGTGTTACACGAGCGGGACGACGGGCGACCCGAAGGGCGTCGTGTACTCGCACCGCTCGACGGTGCTGCACGCCCTGGCCACGAACGCGGCGTCGGTGACCGGCGCCACCGAGGCCGACCGCGTGCTCACCTTCGTGCCGATGTTCCACGTCAACGCCTGGGGTATCCCGTTCGGCGCCTTCCTGTCCGGCGCGACGCTGCACCTGCCCGGACCGCACATGACGCCCGAGGGCATCTGCGCGTTCATGCGGGCCGAGAAGTCCACGCTCGCGTCGGCCGTCCCCACGATCTGGGCCGGCATCCTGCAGTACGGCACCGAGCACGAGATCGACCTGTCCTCGCTGCGGATGGGGACGTCCGGCGGCGCCGCGATGCCCCGCTCGCTGATGGAGGCGCTCGAGCAGCAGTACGGCGTGCGAATCATCCAGGGTTGGGGCATGACCGAGACCTCGCCGGTCGGCGGGATGGCGCACCCGCCGGCGGACGTCGAGCTCGGTTCGCCGGACGAGATCGAGTGGCGGCTGAAGTCAGGGCGGCTGATCTCCGGCGTGCAGATGCGCATCGTGAGCGACGCCGGCGAAGTGCTGCCGTGGGACGGTGAGGCGGTCGGTGAGATCGAGGTGCGCGGGCCGTGGATCACCGGCTCGTACTATCGCGACGACGTCCCGGAGAAGTTCGACGACGGCTGGCTGCGCACCGGGGACATCGGCACGATCGACGAGCGCGGCTTCTACCAGATCACCGACCGCAGCAAGGACGTGATCAAGTCCGGCGGCGAGTGGATCTCCTCGGTCGAGCTGGAGAATCTACTGGCGGCCAGCCCGGATGTGCTCGAGGCCGCCGTCATCGGCATCCCGGACGAGAAGTGGACCGAGCGGCCGCTCGCAGCCGTCGTGCGCAGGCCGGGTAGCCAGGTCGCGCCGGCCGCACTCGCCGAGTTCCTCGAGGGCAAGCTCGCGCACTGGCAGGTGCCGGAGAACTGGACGTTCATCGGTGAGGTGCCCAAGACGACGGTCGGCAAGTTCGACAAGAAGGTTCTGCGCGCGCAGCACCAGGCCGGTGAGCTGCAGGTCGAACGCACCCGTGACTAGGCCGGTCAAGACGGTCAAGACGGTCGAGGCTGCGGTGCCGTTGCCGCAGCGGCTGGTCACCGTCGCCACCAGGCTGTTCGCGGCGCAGGGGTACGAATCGACGTCCGTGCAGCAGATCGTCGAGGCGGCCGGCGTCACCAAGGGCGCGCTCTATCACCACTTCACGTCCAAGGACGACCTGCTGTACGAGGTGTACCACCGGGTGCTGGCCGTCCAGATGCGCCGGTTGGAGGAGATCGCGAACGGACCGGGAGATGCGGCGCAGCGGCTGACCGCGGTGGTCGCCGACGTCATCGCCACGAGCATCGCCAACCTGGACGAGCTGATCGTGTTCTTCCGCTCGCAGCACCTGCTGCCGGACGAGCAGCAGCAGACGGTGCGGGCCGAGCGCCGTCGTTACCACCAGCGGGTGCGACGGCTGATCGAGGAGGGCCAGCGGTGCGGCGTGCTCACGCGTGACGTGCCGGCGGACCTGGCGGTGCACTTCGTCTACGGCGCGATCAACCAGATCGGCACCTGGTACCACGACAGCGGGCCGCTGTCGGC
>JBOGDQ010000253.1:0-1952 GCA_050742975.1 Jatrophihabitantaceae bacterium | reverse complement strand
CCACAGATGCGTCCTGGTGTCGTCGTCCATGATCGCCCCGTCGCAGAACCACCAGAGCTGCTTGGCCTCCAACCAGCTCACCGGAGCGTCGTCGCTGCTCAATTCGGTCACCCCGTGCGACATCTCGCGGAGCAGGACGTTCTCGGCCTGCGCGTAGCGGTCCGGGTCGACCCACACCTGCACGTCGTGCTGACGGCTGTCCGTCGCCCGCCGATCGGCACCGGCCCGGGCCGGGATCCTGGCGTCGTGAAACGCCCGTAGCAGCTCGCTGACCCGTTCGGGTGGCACCTCGACGATCT
The DNA here is from genome assembly GCA_050742975.1 of Jatrophihabitantaceae bacterium. Taxonomy (GTDB): domain Bacteria; phylum Actinomycetota; class Actinomycetes; order Mycobacteriales; family Jatrophihabitantaceae; genus JBDTGE01. The sequence continues at coordinate 1,653 of JBOGDQ010000253.1, read as the reverse complement.
CGGCCCACCGCTGGGCCGGCAACCCGTTGTCGCGTGCGTGCGGCGGCAGCCAGAACGACGACATCCGCGCTTCAGGGCTCTGGAACCCCGACGACGGCGCGGTGCTCATCACCGGCTCCGGATCGAGCCCGCCGGTAGCCCGTACGGCAGATTCGGGTCCTCCTGCGCGATGGCGATCAGTCGGTTGTACTTCGCGACCCGCTCGCCCCGGGCCGGCGCTCCGGACTTCAGTTGCCCGCATCCGGACCCTACGGCCAGGTCTGCGATGAACGAGTCCTCGGTCTCGCCGGAGCGGTGCGAGATCATCGCCGCGAAGCCCACCCGCCGGCACACCGCCAACGCCTCGAGCGTCTCGGAGACCGAACCGATCTGGTTCAGCTTGATCAGCGACGCGTTCGCGACTCCGCGCGCCGCGGCGTCCTCGATCCGTCTCGGGTCCGTGACGAAGTTGTCGTCTCCGACGAGTTGAAGTCGGTGCCCCAGTGCCTCGGTCAACCGCAGCCAGCCGTCGTCGTCGCTCTCGTCCATCCCGTCCTCCAGGCTCCAGATCGGGAAGTCGGACGCGAGCTGCTCGTAGTACGAGACCATCTCGGCGCTGCTCAGCTTCTCTCCGGCGACGCGGTACGCGCCGTCGTAGCAGAACTCGCTCGCGGCCGGGTCGAGGGCGATCATCACGCCCGCCGGCTCCACTCGGTAGCCGGCCTCCTCGATCGCCTGGACGAGCACTCTCAGCACGTCCTCGGGACGGTTCAGTTCCGGCGCGAAGCCGCCCTCGTCCCCCAGCCCGGTCGCCAGCCCCCGTTCGGACAGCAATGCGCGCAGCCGGCCGTACACGTCGGCTCCTGCGCGGATCGCGTCGGGCAGGGTCGGCGCGCCGACCGGCGCGATCATGAACTCCTGGAAGTCCAGTTCGTTGCGGGCGTGCGCCCCGCCGTTGACCACGTTGAAGTGCGGGACCGGCAGGCGCGCGGCGACGTCATGCGGTTGCAGCGCCCGCCACAGCGGCTGCCCGATGCTGATCGCGTGGGCGCGCGCCACCGCCATCGAAACACCGATGATCGCGTTGGCGCCCAGCTTCGACTTGCTCTGCGTCCCGTCCAGTTCGAGCAGGGCCACATCGAGGTCGGACGGGTGCCCGAAGATGCGTCCGCACAGCGTCTGCGCGATCTCGCCGTTCACGTTGCCGACTGCGGTCAGCACGCCGAGCCCGCCGTAGCGAGCCGGATCACCGTCTCGCAGTTCGACCGCCTCGCCGCTGCCGGTGGAGGCACCGGACGGCACGCCCGCATGCGCCGACGCTCCGCCCGCGAGCTTGACCTGGACATCGAGCGTGGGCCGCCCGCGCGAGTCCAGCACTTCGATCGCATGCATCGACGAGACGGTCACCGACATGAGGGCTCCTCCGGTCCACGCACCACGTGCTGCCAAAGGGACCGTTGGCGCCTGCCGTTTGTCTCGCCGGGCGCGTTTGGGCGAGCCCCACCGCCGTCGATTTCACCCTACTGCGAACGCGACGACTTCCGCAGTAACCCATCGAGCTGAGGTCAGATCAGCTCTGCCGAGGTGTCACGGGGCTGATTCGTGATGATGCTTGAACGGGTGGAACAGGCCGCCGACCTTCGACCCGGATGAGATGTCCTCGGCCGGGTAAGG
>JBOGDQ010000252.1:0-4740 GCA_050742975.1 Jatrophihabitantaceae bacterium | reverse complement strand
CATCAACAACGCTTCTACGGGCTCGAATTCGACGACGCCTCGGAGATACTCGTCACCGCCGGCGCGACCGAAGCGATCGCGGCCGCGTTGATCGGGCTGTGCGGACCGGGCGACGAAGTCGTCACGTTCGAGCCGTACTACGACTCGTACGCGGCCAGCATCGCGCTCGGCGGCGCGCAGCGACGAACCGTGACGCTGCGCCGCGAAGGCCGAGCCGAAGGCGGAACCGCCGGGAACAGCGATGGCTGGACGTTCGACCCGGCCGAGCTGAACAGGGCGATCACCAAGCGGACAAAGGCGATCCTGCTCAACACGCCGCACAATCCGACGGGAAAGGTGTTCACCGTCGACGAGCTCGACGTCGTCGCCGAAGCCGCCCGCACGAACGACCTCACGGTCATCGCGGACGAGGTGTATGAGCACCTGACGTTCGACGGACGCGCCCACGTCCCGATCGCCACGCGCCCCGGCATGCGCGAGCGCACCGTCACGATCTCCAGCGCGGGCAAGACGTTCAGCGTCACCGGCTGGAAGATCGGCTGGCTCTGCGCCCCACCGCAACTTCTCGACGCGGCACGCACGGTCAAGCAGTTCCTCACCTACGTCAACGGGGCCCCGTTCCAACCGGCCGTGGCCGCGGCGCTCGGCCGGATCCCGGAGGCCCTGCGCAGCAACCTGCAACACCAGCGTGACGTGCTCTGCGACGGCCTCGCGGACCTGGGCTTCGACGTCGTCCGCCCCGAGGCGACCTACTTCGCCACCGTCGACGTCGGCATCGACGCGGTCGGGTTCTGCCGCGACCTGCCGCATCGCGCGGGCGTCGTCGCGATTCCGAGCAGCGTCTTCTACGACTCGGCCGTCGGCGACCGATACGTCCGTTTTGCCTTCTGCAAAAGGCCCGCCGTGCTCTCCGCGGCGCTCGAACGATTGAGACTCGAACGATTGAGAGGAGCCAATCAGTGAAGGTCGCCGCCATCCAGCACGACATCGTCTGGGAGGACGCGGCGGCGACCCGTGACCACGTCGCGCCGCTCATCGCCGAGGCCGCAGGCAAGGCCGCCCGCCTGATCGTGCTCACCGAGATGTACGCGACCGGATTTTCGATGCACCCCGAGCGGATCGGCGAGGACGAGGGTGGTCCGAACGAGCAGTTTCTCCTTGCACAGGCAGCAGAACACGACGCCTACCTGGTCGCGTCGGTCGCGCAGCGCGGCCCTGACGGCGCCTACCGCAACAACGCCATCCTGGCCGCTCCGGACGGCTCCGTGCACCGCTACGCGAAGATCCACCCGTTCAGTTACGCGCGCGAGCACGAGCACTACGCCGCGGGCGACAAGCACCTGACGGTGGACGTCGACGGCCTGCGCGTCACGCTCTTCGTCTGCTACGACCTGCGCTTCGCGGACGAGTTCTGGGCCTGCGCCGACCGCACCGACCTGTACGTCGTCCCGGCCAACTGGCCCGAACCGCGGCGCGACCACTGGATGGCGCTGCTGCGTGCCCGCGCGATAGAGAATCAGGCTTACGTGGTCGGCGTGAACCGGGTCGGCACGGTCAAATCAGCCGTGTACGTAGGCGATTCGGCGATCATCGACCCGCTCGGCCGCACGCTCGCGGAGGGCGATCCGGAGGAGACGGTGCTGCTCGCCGGCGTCGATTCGGCTACGGTGTCGGCCGTACGCGAACAGTTCCCGTTTCTGGTCGATCGGCGAGCGGTCCGGTCGGCTTGATACGACACGCCCACGTATCACCCGTATTAACACTTGGTCACGATAGTGGCCGGGACAGTGCCCGCAGCTTGTCTACCGACTAGGCAGGGGCTTGAGTTGCACGTTGGCCGGTTGGACAGATCGTCCCCGGACCACATCACAGGAGGTCACTCACCAGTGAGAGTCCACAAAGGCAAGGCGGTGCTCGTCTGTGCGACGGCGCTGGCGCTCGCCATCACCGGCTGCTCCAGCTCGAAGTCCAAGACGGGGGGCAACAACAACAACACCCACAAGAGCGGCGGGAAGCTGATCTTCGGTGAGGCGACGGCCTATCCCGAGAACCTGATGCCGCTGATCTCGGCCGGTAACGCGACGTCCACCGCGAACCTGGAGATCCGGGTGCTCGATGCAGCGTTCCGCGTCACGCCCCAGCTGCAGTACCAGGCGGACCCCGACCAGATCACGTCGGCGACGTCCTCGATCGTCAACGCCCAGCAGGTCGTCGATATCAAGATCAACCCGAAGGCCGTGTGGGCCGACGGTCAGCCGATCACCGCGGCCGACTACATCTTCACCGCGGATGCACAGAAGTCGACGGACCCCAAGAAGGGCGGCTGCGCCTCGCTGCTGAGCGAGACCGGCTTCGACCAGATCGCGTCGTCCAAGGCGGTCAGCGACAAGGAAGTCCAGTTCACCTTCGCGAAGGGCAAGCCGTACCCGGACTGGCAGGGCCTGTTCGGCGGTGCCAGTGGCATCATCCTGTCCAAGCACGTCTTCGACCAGGGCAGCCCCGTCGCGAACTGCGCGTACATCACCAAGGGCTGGGGGGTCACGAGTGGCATCCCGCTGGGTGCGCAGAACGGCCCGTGGCTGCTGAAGTCGTCGAACATCAACGCCAAGAACAAGACGTTCACGCTGGTGCACAACCCGAAGTACTGGGGCGCGCCGCCGAAGCTGGACACGCTCGTCGACGCCTACATCGGCTCGGACTCGAACACGAACGTCACCGCGCTGCAGAACCAAGAAGTCAACATGATCTACCCGCAGCCGCAGCTGGACCTCGTGGCGAGCCTGAAGGGCCTTTCCGGGGTCACCACGCAGGTGAACTTCGGGCCGTCCTTCGAGCACCTGGACTTCAACACCGCTGACCCGCTGCTGAAGCACATCCAGATCCGCCAGGCCATCGCGTACGCGATCGACCGCAAGGCGCTCGTGCAGGCCACCGTCGGCAAGTTCAGCGACAAGGCCACGGTGCTCGGCAACCGCCTCCTGATGGGCAACCAGACCGGCTACCAGGACCACAGCGGTGCGTACGCGACGCAGGACATCGCCAAGGCCAAGTCGCTGCTGACCGGTATCGGCTGCACGATGGGCGGCAGCGGCATCTACAACTGCTTCGGCAAGCCGCTGACGTTCAAGGTCGAGACCACGCAGGACAACCCGCTGCGAGACCAGACCATCCAGACGCTGGCCAACCAGGTCAAGGCGGCCGGAATCGGGCTCACCGAGTTCGCCAGCCCGGACATCTTCGCCGGCACGGACAAGCCGAACTCGCTGGTGTCCGAGGGCTTCCAGATCGCCCTGTTCGCCTGGGTGGGCACACCGTCCATCTCGTCGAACGCGCCGATCTACCTGAGCCCGGCCGGTGGTGGCAAGGGTCAGAACTACACCCAGGCCGGCACCCCGGCGATCGACGCGGCCCTGAACCAGGTGTCCACCGCGGCCGACACGACGGCGGAGATCGCAGCCGCCAACAAGGCCGACAGCCTGCTCTGGGCGCAGATGTACACCCTGCCGCTCTACCAGAAGCCGACGTTGCTGGCGTTCGACTCGAACTTCAACGGCATCGGTGACAACACGAGTTCGTCGGGTCCGTTGTGGAACTCGGACACGTTCACCAAGTCCTAGTCCCCGCGAGTTGAGGTGGGGCCGTTCCGCAGCGTCTAACGTCTGCGTCAGGGAGATGACATCTCATGCCTACACAATTGACTCACGATTTAGCCGCGCCGCTCAACCGCCGACGCTGGCTGGCGGCGACCGCCGGACTGGTTCTGGGCCTGTCCGGCTTTACCGCGGCCCAGGCGGATGACGACACCATCAAGGTCGGCGTCCTGCACTCGCTCTCCGGCACCATGGCGATCAGCGAAACCACGCTGAAAGACACCGTCCTGTTAATGATCGATCAGCAGAACAAGAAGGGCGGCCTGCTCGGCAAGAAACTCGAAGCCGTGGTCGTCGATCCCGCCTCGAACTGGCCGCTGTTTGCCGAAAAGGCCCGTGAGTTGATCACCAAGGACAAGGTTTCGGTCGTGTTCGGCTGCTGGACCTCGGTGTCGCGCAAATCCGTGCTGCCGGTATTCAAGGAATTGAACAACATCCTGTTCTATCCCGTGCAGTACGAGGGCGAGGAGAGCGAGCGCAACGTGTTCTACACGGGCGCTGCGCCGAACCAGCAGGCGATTCCCGCCGTCGACTACCTGATGAAGGAAGAAAAGGTGAAGCGCTGGGTGCTCGCCGGCACCGACTACGTCTATCCGCGCACCACCAACAAGATCCTCGAGGCCTATCTGAAGTCGAAGGGCGTCAAGGATGACGACATCATGATCAACTACACGCCGTTCGGCCATTCCGACTGGCAGACGATCGTCGCCGACATCAAGAAGTTCGGTTCGTCCGGCAAGAAGACCGCGGTGGTATCGACCATTAACGGCGACGCAAACGTTCCCTTCTACAAGGAACTCGGCAACCAGGGCGTCAAGGCGACCGACATCCCGGTGGTGGCGTTCTCCGTCGGTGAGGAGGAGCTTCGCGGCATCGACACCAAGCCGCTGGTCGGACAGCTGGCGGCCTGGAACTACTTCGAGTCGATCGACAATCCCACCAACAAGGCCTTCATCGACAAGTGGATGGCCTACGTAAAGAAGAACAACCTCCCGGGCGGAGACAAGCGCGTCACCAATGATCCGATGGAGGCGACGTACATCGGGATCCACATGTGGGCGCAGGCCGTCGAGCAGGCGCACACCACGAA
>JBOGDQ010000251.1:0-15832 GCA_050742975.1 Jatrophihabitantaceae bacterium | reverse complement strand
ACAGGCGGACGGCAAACTCCCCGATCGGCCGGGGGTGCTGGTCAGCGACAGCCGGCCGCCCTCCTTCGCGCCTGCGGTCGCCGAGGCGATCGGCGGGCAGCTGGTGTCGATGGGCTCGGCCGGGGCCAAGGCGATGGCCGTGCTGCGGGGCGAGGCCGTCGCCTACGTGCACGCCGGCGGGCAGTGGGAGTGGGACTCGGCCGCGCCGGTCGGTGTCGCGCTCGCGGCGGGCCTGCACGCCTCACGGGTGGACGGTTCGCCGCTGACGTACAACGCCCCGCACCCGTACCTGCCCGACCTGGTGATCTGCCGCCCCGAACTCGCGGATCAGATCCTGGCCGCGATCTGACTCAAGCCACCACCCTGATGGCACTGGAGCCGTCGGGGATGCAGCGGACCTCGATGCGCTCGGCGATGCGGTCCTTGAGCTCGGCGACGTGGCTGACGATGCCGACCATGCGGCCGCGATCGCGAAGCTCGTCGATGACCGACATGACCTCCTCGAGCGTGTCCGAGTCCAGGCTGCCGAACCCCTCGTCGATGAACAGCGTGTCCAGATCGACGCCGCCGGCCTCGGCCTTGACGACGTCGGCCAGGCCGAGCGCGAGGGCCAGCGAGGTGTAGAACGTCTCGCCGCCGGACAGCGATCGGGTGCTGCGCTGCTCGCCGGTGTGCCGGTCGACCACCTTGAGCGTCAGGCCGGTGCGCTCGGCCTTCCCGGTGCCCTCGTCGACGCGCACCAGCTCGTAGCGCCCGCTGGACATGCTGGACAGGCGCAGGTTGGCTGCCTGCACCACCTGCTCGAACCAGTGCCGCAGCACGTAGGTGGTGAGCGCGACGCGGCGCTGCCCGGTCATCCCCCTTGTGAGCCGGGCCAGGTACACCACCGGCGCGGACCGCAGCTCGCGCTCGGCCAGCTCCTGCCGGACCCGGTCGACCTCGGCCCGGCAGGACGCGAACCGGGTACGCGCGTGCCGGGCAAGCTCGGCGCCGTCAGCAGCCGTCTTGGCCGCCCGCTCGGCCTCGGCGAGCACGGCCGCGGCCGTGGCGGCACGCTCGTCGGCACCCCCCGCATCGGACGCCGACAGACCCACGAACTCCTCAGCGGTGGCCGCCGCGCGCAGCCGTTCGCTCTCGGCCTGCCACTCGTCGCCCGCGCGCTGCAACGCGGACTGCTCAGCCTCGGACAGCACGGAGCCGGCGGCGTCCGCGACGAATGCGAAGCCCCGCTTGAGCGCCTCGCGCTCGGCTCGGCCGCTCGAGCCGGCCTGGGCATGCAACGCGGTCGCGAGTGCGCGCACGGCCACCGCCAGGCTGTCGCAGCGCTCGGCCTCGCGCAGCAGCGACGCCTGGCGATCGGCGACGCTGGTGTGTTCGCCAGCTGCTGACACGAGCTCGGCGGCCAGCCTGTCGTGCTCGCGGCGTGCCGTTGCCAGCGTGGCCTCCGCGGCCACCTGCGCAGCGAGCGCCGTGGCGTGCTCGGTGCTCACCGTCCGGCTCTCCGCGGTGAGGGCGCGCTTCTCGTCCACCAGCCGGTCCAGCTCCGACGCGCACCGCTGGGCTGCGGCCATCGCGTCGGCGAGCGCGCCCAGCTCGGTCTCCATCTCGGCTACCGACGAACCGGCGGCCAGCGTGGCCGCTTCGGTCAGCTCGTCCTGGGCGCCCTTCACCTCGGCATCGGCCCGCTCACGTCGCTGCTGCGCCTCGTTGCGCGCGAGTGCCGCGGCCCGGACGTGGTCGGCGGTGACCGCGTCGGGCGCCGGCTGGGCGGGCGCGGGGTGCTCGGTCGAACCGCACACGGCGCAGGGTTGGCCCTCGTGCAACGCACCGGCGAGCTCAGCCGCGATACCCGACAGCCGCACGTCGAGCAGACGCTGATGCTCGTCGACCGCCTGCTGGTGCGCGTCCCTGGCCGCACCCAGTACCTCGCGCGCCGCGACCAGTCGGCCCTCGATCGTCACCGCCCGCGAGGCCGCGGACAGCTGCCGCCGCGCGTCGTCCCGGTCCCGGACCGCGACGGACAGCGCCTCGGCGCCGTGCCGCGCCGCGTCGACCGCAGCCTCGGCGCGCTCGATCTCGGCCGGCAGCTGTGCCTGGCGGTTGGCGAGCCGCTCGAGCTCTACCCGGGCCGCCGCCGCGTGCGAGGTAGCGGTGACCACAGCGGCGTGCAGCTCCCCGATCCGCAGCTCGCGCTCGACCAGATGCTGCAGCTCGGCCGCCTCGCGCGCACCGGCCGACGCCCGATCGGCGAGAACGTCGGCGCCCTCACCGGCGAGCCAGGCGGCCCTGGCCTGCGGCTCGAGCTGCAGCACGCCTGCGCGCGCGTGGTCGACCGCCTCGGCCGCCTCGCGCGCCGCCTCCAGCAGCGAGCGCACCGGCTCGGCCCGGCGGGCCGCGGCAAGAGCGGCGACGCGGCCTTCGTGCGCCTCGCGCGTGGCCTCGTGCTCCTGCGCGCCCACGGTCGCGACGACGTACCGGGCCAGCCGCTCACTCGCCGCCCCTGCCAGCACATGCCCGTCCCGCGCGATCGCGACCCGCTCAGCGGTCCTGGTAGCACGCTGCGCGGCCGCACCGTGCAGTCCGTCGAGCTCGGCTGCGATCTCGTCCAGCCTCGCGGCGAGGTCAGCGGCGCCCAGCGACAGCAGCCCGGCCCGCCCGTCGGCGCCGAGGCCGGCCGCCTCGCCCGCCGCCGCGAGTGCACCGTGCGCGGCCGTGCGCGCCGCGTCGACGTCCTTGACCGCGATGCCGCGGCGGCGCTCGAGCTCCTCGGTGATGCGGTCGTACAGCTGCGTCCCGAACAGCTTGGTGAGCAGCCGGCGCCGATCGTCGTCGTCGGCGCGCAGGAACCGGGCGAACTCGCCCTGCGGCAGCAGCACGACCTGGCTGAACTGGTCGCGGTTGAGGCCGATCTCGTCGGCGAGCAGCTCGGCCACCTCGGCCTTGTTCGACGAGCGGCTGCGCCAGTTCCCCTCCTCTAGCCGTTCCAGGTGGACCGTCGCGGCCTGCCTGGTCGTCCCGTCACCCCGCCGCTTCGGCCGCTCGAACTCCGGCGTGCGCGTGACCCGCTGCCGACTCCCCCGCACCGAGAACTCCAGCACCACCTGCGGTTCGTCCGCCGGCGCGGCGAAGTCCGAGTGCAGCCGGTCGTCGCCGCCCCGGTCGCCCGGCCCGTAAAGCGCGAACGTGATCGCGTCGAGGACGGACGTCTTGCCGGCGCCGGTCGGCCCGTCGAGCAGGAACAGCCCGCCCGCACCGACCCGATCGAAGTCGACGCACTGCTCGGCTGCGAACGGCCCGAACGCCCGCAGTTCGAGCGAGTGCAGTCTCATGCCGACGCCTCCAGCCGGCGCACGGCCTCGACGGCGCTGCGCAGCTCGTTCTCGTGCGCCCTGTCCGGCCGGGTGGAGTCGACCCACTCCATGAAGTGCGCGCAGATCTCGACCGGGTCGGACGCCTCGCGGATCCGGGCCAGGTCGGTCGCGGGATCGGCGGCGACGCCCTCCGGCGCGAAGTCGAGGACCAGCGTGTGCGGCCACCTCTCACGCAGCCGCTCCATCGGCGCCATGGGCCGGCGCGCGTCGGTCAGTACCGCCTTCACCCAGGCTTCGGCAAGCCCCGCATCGGCGCAGGCGAGCAGCTCCTCGATTCGGCCGCGGACCTCCCGCAGCGGGCGCGGCACCGGCGTCGGCAGCAGCCTCGTGCCGATCGTGCCGTCGGCGGCGACGTCGATCAGGGCAACCGACTTCGCGTGATCGCGCTCGGAGAAGGAGTACGCGAGCGGCGAGCCCGAGTAGCGCACCCGCTCGGCGATCCGCTGCGCTCCGTGCAGGTGGCCCAGCGCCGCGTAGGTGAGCCCGCGGAACACGCTCGCCGGCGCGTCACCGATGCCGCCCACCCGGATGTCCCGCTCGGACTCGGACGACTGCCCGCCGGTCACGAACGCGTGGGCCAGCGCGACCACGCGGGAGATGCCGCGCGCCGCCGCGTCCGCACGCAGCCGGGCAACAGCGGCAGCGAGCACCGACGCGTGGGAGCGGTCCGCGCCCAGCTCGTCCAGCACCGCGTCCGGCAGCAGGTAGGGGATGCCGTAGACGGCGAGCTCACCGGCACCGTCGCGCAGGACGAGCGGATCGGTGAGGGCCGCGAGATCGGTACGCAGGTGGACGCCGGCCGCGCGGTTGAGCGCGCTGCCGAACCCGAGCCGGATGGCCGAATCGTGGTTGCCACTGGTGATCACGACGGGGATGCGCGCCGCGGCGAACCCGGCCAGCGAGTCGTCGAGCAGGCGCACCGCGTCGGTCGGCGGAACGGCCCGGTCGTAGACGTCCCCGGCCACCAGCACCGCGTCGACCCCCTCGCCGATTGCGGTCGCCAGCAGCCAGTCCAGGAACGCGCGCTGGTGCTCGATCAGCGAGGCACCGTGCAGGGTGCGGCCCAGATGCCAGTCCGACGTGTGCAGCAACCTCATGACCGTGCCGTGCCCTCCTCCGCCTGTCGTCCTGCGAGTATGCGGCGCCGGTCGGACAGTTTCCGGGAGGCGGGGCACTCCGGCAGTCCGGAAACTGGTCGTCTTGGCCTTCGATTCTCCGAGAGCAGCGATACTCTCCAGCGATGAAGTTCCTGGTGCTGTGGCGCATGGAGCTGTCGCTGCTCTCACGCGAGATGGCGCAGGCGGTGGCCAGGATGTCGGACTACGGTGCCGACTTGGAAACACGCGGCAAGCTGCTCTCGCGGTACCACGTCGTGGGAGCGCACGGCGGCGCGTGGATCTACGAGGTGGACTCGCACGAGGAGTTCGAGCGGCTGCTGGCGCGCAGCCCGGTGTTCAACTTCGCCCGGTACGAGGTTTATCCGCTGGCGGGGATGGGCAGCCCGCAACCCTGATCCGGGATTGCGTCATTGACGGATTCACCGTCGTGGAGTAGCGATGAACTCGGCGGTGGGTAGCGATGGATCTCGGCATTGGCCAGACGTGGCCAGGCAGGCAACTGCTCATTGCCCAGCGGCTGCGTGCGCGCCGCGCGGATCTCGGGCTGACCCAGAAGCAGGTCGTCACCAGGCTGGCCAGGTGTGGCGTGCGGACGACCAACCGGGCGCTGTCCAGCCTCGAACACGGCGCCGGCCTGGATGTCGCGAAGTTGCCCGAGATCGCTGTGGCGCTCGACTGCACGGTCACCTTCATCGTCGGCCTCACCGATGATCCGGACAGGTGGGAGCCAGATGTCGGGAGCGATCGCACCGGTGCCGGGGCAGTCGCGGCTGGACGGCGCGTGGCACCACACATCGTCGATGAGCGGCCGGTCACGTCGTCGGCGTCGCTGATCCTCGGCGCGGGCCTGCCCGACCGTGGGCTTCGCCTCGCCACCGTCCGCGGCTCCGTCGACCCGACGCATCAGGACGGACCGGACGGTCGACCGTGACCTGTCGCGTGCGCCGGCTGGTCCCCCTTGCTGTTGCCGTCCTCATCGTGTCCGCCTGCGGCAATGGGTCCGGATCGGGCGTCGGGTCATCGTCGATGACGCTGTACACGTGCGCGAGCGCGAACGTCGAGCAGGCCGTGGTGAGCGCGTTCGAGCGGGCGCACCACGGTGCGAAGGTGAACGTCTTCCGCGCGCCGACCGGGCAGCTGAACGCACGGGTTGCGGCGGACGTGCGGTCCGGTGGGATCGAGGCGGACGTGATCTGGGCGTGCGATCCGTTGACGATGCACGGCTATGACGCGCAGGGGCTGCTTCGCGCGTGGACCCCGCCGAACGCGTCCGCAATCCCCAGCGCTGATCGCACGCCGCACTTCGTCGGGGTGGATCTGCTGTACATGGTGCTCGTCGTCCACAAGGGGATCGCCGCGCCGACGACCTGGGCCGAGCTGGCCGGGTCGCGGTTCCGGGGAAAGGTGGCTCTGCCGAGCCCCAGCTTCGCTGCGTCGGCGCTGGGGCTGCTGGGCTACTTCGCCTCGGCGCCGGGCTACGGTATCGACTACTACCGCAAGCTCAAGGACAACGGCGCGGTGCAGGTCAACGCGCCGGCCGACACGCTCGACGGCGTTGCGCAGGGCACCTACTCAGCAGGTGTCACGCTTGCCAACGCGGGGTACACGGCGCAGGAGAAGGGCTCACCTATCCAGGTCGCGTGGCCCCGGCCGGGCGGCGTCGCGATCTACGCGCCGATCGGGCTGACGACGAAGAGGAACCATTCGCCGCTGGCCGACACGTTCGCCGCCTTCGCCGCCAGCCGCGACGGGCAGAAGCTGATGGCCGAGCAGGGAACCTACGTCACGATCGGCGGCCTCGGCGGGCCGCCGATCCCGCCGGCCAGCCCGACCGCGGCGCCGGATTGGCCCAGCCTGTTCAGCACGTACAAGTCAGTGCTCGCGCGCTATTCTGCCATCTTCTCGTGATGCGGACGCGTGCCGGCGAACGACTGGCTGCGCTGGCTGCGGTGGCCGCGGCGGTCGCGATGGTCGCGGTACCGATCGGTCAGCTTGTCCGGGTAGTAGCGAGTGACGGGGGCTCGTCGATCGCGGCGGTGCTGCGTGCGCCCGGGTTCGGGACGGCCGTCGCGCACTCCTTCGAGCTCGCGGTGATCGTGCCGTTGCTCGCGGTGCCGCTGGGCACCGGGCTGGCGCTGCTGCTGCGTCACCCTGACGTGCCGTTTCGGCGCGTGCTCCGGGTGCTGGTGGTGCTTCCCCTGCTCGTCCCGCAGTTCGTCATCGGCTACAGCTGGACCCAGGCGTACGGGCGGGGCGGCTTCACCGATCAGCTCGTCGGCGCGTGGTGGACGAGCCTGACCGGGCCGGTGGGGATCATGCTCGTGCTCGTCGTCGACGCGGTGCCGATCTGCTACCTGCTCAGCGCCGCCGGGCTGGCGACCCGGGCACAGCCAGAACTCGAACTCGCCGCCCGGATGAGCGGTGCCGGTCCCTGGATAGCGCTGCGGACGGTGACGTTGCCGCTGCTGCGTCCCGTCCTCGCAGCCGAGGTGGTGCTGACCTTCGTGGCCACGTTGGAGAGCTTCGCCGTGCCACAGGTGCTCGGTACGCCGGCCGGCTATGCGACGCTGACCACCCGGTTGTACAGCGATCTCGCGTTCGGCAGCGACCCGGCGTCGTTCCGGGACGCGGTCGCACTGGCCCTGGGCCTGGCGCTGGTTGCCGCGGTGCTGCTGATTCCGGCCGACGTCGTCCTCGCTCCGCGGCTGCGTTCGCGCCGGACCACCTCGGTGGTTGGCGGGTTTTCGCTGCGCCGGCGCACGGTCGGTGTCACCGTGGTTGCCGCGCTCGTGGGGTGTTACGCGGTGCTGACCGTGTTGCTGCCGACGGCCGCGCTCGTCGCGGCGTCGGTGACCCGGGCGATCGGGCTGCCGCCGACGCCGGGAAACTGGACCCTCGACAACTTTCGGTCCGCACTGGACGCACCGACCCGTACCGCGTTCGTGCACAGCGTCCAGCTCGCTGTGCTCGCCGCGCTGGTCCTCACCGTGCTCGGGGCGATCGTCGCCGCGCTGGAGCGCAGCCGGGCGGGGCGGCTGCTGGGCGCGGTGGTGATGCTGACGTTCGCGATCCCCGGCTCGGCGCTGGCGGTTGGCCTGCTCGTCGCCTATGACCGCATGCTCGGCGGCACGCTCACTCTGATCCTGCTCGCGTATCTCGCGAAGTTCTGGGCGCTCGCGCACCGCGCGGTGTCCGGCGCCGTCGACCGGATGCCTGCCGGTGAGTGGCATGCCGCCCGCACGAGCGGTGCCGGGGCGCTCGTCGCGCTGCGGACGGTGTGGCTTCCGGCACTCGCGCCGGCGCTCGCGGGTGCGTGGCTGCTGGTCTTCGTCTCGGCGTTGCACGAGGTGACGATGTCGAGCCTGCTGTACTCGACCGGCAGCGAGACGATCGCGGTGGCGGTGCTCAACAGCCAACAACTCGGCGACACGGCCTCGACCGCGGCGCTGTCGGTGGCGCTGACCCTGCCCCTGTTCGCGGTCGCCGGCCCGGCCTGGCTGCTGCTGCGACTCGGTGCCCGCCGGCGTGCTCCGGCGCGTGTACCGGCGCGTTCGCACGAGGTCGCCGGTGTCTGCTCCTGATGCCGACGTCGCCCTGTGCTGCGCTGGACTGCAGGTCAGTTACTCCGGCGTCGTCGCCGTCGACGACCTGGACCTGACGGTGGCGCCCGGCGACGTCCTGGCCGTGCTGGGCCCGTCCGGGTGTGGCAAGTCGACCCTGTTGAACGCGGTCGCCGGTCTGGTGCCGCCGTCCGCCGGCGAGATCTGGCTGGCCGGTCGGTGCGTCGCGACGCACCATCGGAGCACGCCGCCGGAGCGCCGCGATGTCGGTCTGGTGTTCCAGGACTTCGCGCTGTGGCCGCACCTGAGCGCGCTGGACACCGTGGCGTATCCGCTGCGCCGCGCCGGCAGCGGGCGACGGGATGCTCGCGCCGGCGCGCTGCGGCTGCTGGATCGGCTGGGCGTGGGCCATCTCGCGGACCGGCGGCCGGCGCAGCTGTCCGGCGGGCAACAACAGCGGGTGGGCCTGGCCCGGGCGCTGGCGCGCTCGCCGAAGCTGTTCCTGCTCGACGAGCCGACGGCCCATCTGGACACCCACCTGCGGGCCGCCTTCCAGGCCAGTGTGCGCGAGCAGCAGGCGGCGACCGGCGCGGCCGCGGTCTACGCGACCCACGACGCCGCCGAGGCGCTCGCGCTCGCGGACCGGGTCGCGCTGGTCATCGACGGCCGGATGGTGCAGCTCGGGTCGCCCGAGGTCGTCTACGCCGAACCGGCGAGCGCTGCGACGGCGGTGCTGACCGGGGCGTGCACCATGTTGCGTGCCCGGGTGGCGGCGGTGCGCGAGGGCGGGTTGTCGGTCGATCTGGGCGACGGTCCGGTGATCGTCTCGGGCGGAGGGGTGAGCGGCGCGGATCCGGTGTCGGTACAGCTGCTGCTGCGTCCGGAGTGGCTGTGCCCGGGCGGGCCGCTGGCCGGACGGGTCACTGCTCGGGAGTTCCGAGGCGCACACACCGATTACCGGCTGGACACGCCCTGCGGGTCCGTGCTGTTGCAGATGAGCGGGTCGCCGCGCTTCGCGGTCGGCGAGTCGCTGGCGTGGGGCATCCGACGGGCCTGGGCCCTGCCGCGCGAGGCGGCGGCCGCCCGGACGCCGAGCCTCAGCCGAGAGCGGTGATCGCCCCGGGGTGGTCGAGCCGCTCGTTGACCACCTCCAGGTTCAGGCGGGTGTAGTGGCACAGTGCCTTCAGCTGCCGGGGCGTGAGGCGATCGCACACCCACTCCCAGTGCATCGACACCCAGTCGCCGACGGCGAACTGCGGCACCAGCCCGACGCCGTTGAGCGTGCGCTCGACCACCTCGAGACGTGGCGGGCCGAGGAGCAGCCGTCCGTGCTCGAACAGCAATGGTTGCGACTCGACCGCGAGCTGGTCGGGACGCACTTCGCGCACCCGCCCCCACCGCACGCGGCACCGGTCCAGCACCATCAGCGCCTGCTCGTAGCGGCGGTCGTCCCCGAGCAGCCCGACCCACGGGTAGATGCAGAAGACGTGGAAGCTGTGGTGCGGCATTCCACCGGCGGCCACCGCCTCGGCGAGCTTGCCGAACTCTCGACCGGTCCGCAGCCGGAACCGCTCGTCCATCGAGCCGCGTAGCGGGCCGGCGCCGACCCGGTCGAGCAGCCGGTTGCCGACCCAGTACGCCTCCACCACTCGCCGATCCAGCGGGTCGCCGACGCCGCTCACGGACGAGATCAGCTCGAGGTACGGCCACGCGCCCGCGAACTGGCGGGCCAGCTCGCGCAACCCGCCGTCGACGACGGCGGTGACCCCGTACTGGAACAGGCCCTGCGAGTCCGGCGGTCCGCACGAGCCGTGGAAGTTGGGTGGGAACGCGTACCGGACGAACATGATCGGGCCGGGCACCCGGTCGGCAAGCGGCTCGGCAGGTGACCGCGTCGCCGTCATCGGGGTGGCCCCGCCGGCGACGCGGTCATGTCGCCCTCGTCGAAGACGGCGAGCGCGTCGCGGGCTTCGTCCGAGCTCATCCGTTCCAGCGCGAACCCGCTGTGGATCAGCACGTAGTCGCCCGGTGCCCACGGTCCGTCCAGCAGCGCAAGGTTGATCTCGCGGATCACGCCCGCGACGTCGACGCGGGCGAGGTCACTGCGCGGCGCGATCTCCACGAGCCGGCCGGGGATGCCTAGGCACATGCGCCGATCCTCACATCGAACGGATCTTCAGGTACCTCTTGATCTCCGGCAGGCTCGCCACCGTCAATACCGCGACACCCGCAAGCGCCGCCAGGGCGACCACTCGACTCATTGCCCACCGCCTCCGATCCGGATCCCGTCCGCGGCCGCGGCCGCGGCTACCTCGTGCGCGTCGCGCACGAGGTCCGTCACAAGTTCTGCCGCCCTGCCGACGCTACGCGCGACCTGGCGTGACAGACCCATGTCCGGCGCGAGCGTCGCCGGCTCGCAGCCGACCACCACCACTCGGCCGAGCGTGCCGCCGAGCATCGGAACGAGCGCCAGCACGCCGTCCGGGCCGAGGTCGTGCGCGTCGAGTATCGGCGCATCGGCTGCGGGCTCGGGACGATCGGCGTCCGCGGCATGGTCGATGACGTAGACGGTTCCGGGAGGTCCGTCGCGCTGGACGGCGTCGGCGATCACGACCAGGTCGTAGCCCTCGAGCAGCTGGTAGGCCAGGTGGACGCCGCGGATCCCGAAGTCGTGGACCTCGGCGCCGGGCGGCAGCGATACGTCGGTCAGCGCGGCAGCGACGGCGACGCCGAACCCGTCGTCGCCCTCGAAGACGTTGCCGAGCCCCGCGATGAGGGTGCGCATCACGCGTCCGTCCGCAGTGGTTCGACCTCGTCCGGTGCGAAGTACAGGAACCGGCCGTGCGGGTTGACGCCGTCCTCCGCCAGCTCGTCGAGCGTCACCGCCAGGTGGTTGCCGCCATCGACGTCGAACAGGACGGCTTCGACGGTGGCGGTGCGGCCGTCGAGGAACATGTCCTGCGCGTCGGCACGGCGACGCCCCGGACGCAGCCGGACCGCGGTGCCACGACTGACGGGCGTGCCGGCGACCAGCACGAAGTCGGTGTCCGGGTCGACGCCGTCCTCGGCCGCGGGATCCCACCAGGGCGTGATCTCCTCCGGTGCCGACGGGACCGGGCGGGCGATGTTCGTCATCGAGCGGACCGCACCGTGCAGCCGCTCGATCAGCGCCGGTGGCAGGTTGTCGACGTGCTCGATCAGCGCGGCGCCGCGGGCGTCGCTGCCGCGCACCTGCCGCTTCTCCTGGTCGGTAAGGGTGAGCGTTCGCAGGGTAAGCATTTCGTCCATCTCGGTGGCGTCGCAGAACTGGGCCGCGCTCTCCGGGGCGAGCTGCGGGTAGTCGTAGAGGATGATCGGCGACGCGAGGACGAGCCGCCGGTCTCCTGGCGGGCCGGCGAGAACCGGGAAGGCGCCGACCTGCTGACACTGCTCGGCGTAGCTGCGCGCCCACTCCGGTGTGTCGATCAGCGAGATGAAGGCGCCGCCAATGACGGCGACCAGCAGGTGCGCCGCGACCAGCGCGTGCCGCAGCGCCTCGGCGCGTTGCGGATCGCCGCTCGGCGTCCACGGCGTGCGGTTGTCCAGGCGCAGCCGCAGTCGCCGGACGCCGTAGGGTCCGGGCAGCGCTACCGCCTCGACCGTCAGGTCGGCGTCCAGTGGCTCGCGGACCCGGACGAGCCGGCCGAGCGTTTGCCCGTCCGCCGAGCGCAGCAGCTCGGTCTCTTCCCCGCCGGGCACGGTGAACCGGGCGCGCTCGGTGTGTGCGCCGACTCCCGGCAGCCGCAGGCGCACCTTCTCCTCGCGGACGACCGCCTCGTCCCATGGCAGGTAGGTCGTGTCGCCGACGTCCAGCGACTCGACGGGCACGAAGTCGTCGCCGGTGAGCTGCTCCACCGCGCGGCGCTGCACCTGCAGGAAGCGGATCTGCACCGTCAGCGCGACGTCGTGTCCTTCGAGTAGGCAGTCTGTCTGCAGCTGGGCGCGTTCGGACGGGTCGGCCGCCACGAACGACGGCGGCGCCAGCACGCCGAACTGCCACCTGACCCGGTTCTTCGCGTCGTTAGCGCGGTACGGGTAGAGCACGTATCCCTCGAACAGCACGGTGTCGGCGATCGCGCGGGCGCCGGCGATCGGGTCTGCCACCGGCGCGGTCACGCCTGCGCGTCCTTCAGCAGCCGCTCGATCGCGTCGTCCCAGCCGAGCAGTTCGTTGCTCACGCGGTAGCGGTAGAGCGTGTCGAAGACCTCCGCGCCGAGTCGCAGCCACGCGGTGCCGGGGAAGTGCAGCTGCATCGTCTGCTTCCACACCGCAACCGGCAGCCGATAGCGGGTCTGCTTGTCCCACGGGATCGGAGCCACGCTGAAGCCGTTCGCGCCGGTGGTGAATACCGAGCCGTTGAACAGCATCAGCAGCGGCACCTCGCCGTCGTCGAGCGCGTATAGGTACTTGTTGGCCGCGACGTCGAAGTCGTAGCTGCACGCCAGCGCGAGGTCGACGTCGGTCTCGCCGCAGAAGCTCGGAACGACCTGGTTGATGAAGGCGAGCTGCAGCGGCTTGAGGGTGCCGCCCCAGCGGGCCCGCTCGCCGAACAGGTCACGGATCGCATCGGCCTCGGTGTCGTCATAGCGGCGGCGCAGCGGCTCGATGCGGATCTGGGTGCGCAGCGCGAGCGCGTGCACTGGTGTTCCCGACGATTCGGAGATGTGCAGGCGCAGGATGAGGGCCGGCGCGGCGGCGTGCAGGTCCGGATGCGCGCCGGTGCAGGCGAATTCGAGGTCGGGCATGGTCAGCGCTTTCCTGCGGCGCGGTCCTGAAGTCCGGCAAAGAACGCGTCGATGCGCAGCCACACCTCGTCGCCGCCGTGGAAGCCCGCCCAGTGCTGCCGGACGAGGCCGACGAGCTCGTAGCAGGCGTCGATCGGCACGACCAGGCAGCAGAAGTCGCTGTCACCCAGCCGGCGCACGAGCACCGCCTCGACGTCGGGATCGACGTCGGCGAGCACCGGGTTCGCGGCGCCGACCTCCAGCCACGCACCGAGATCCAGTTCGGACTCGGTCGCGCCGAGCGGGCTCGGGTAGCAGGCGACGACCCGGCGCGACCCATTGGCATCGTCGGGATCGCTCCGCTGGAAGAGGAAGACGAGGTCCACCGGAATCGCGAGGTCATCCCACTGCTCCTGCGTGAAGGCGAAATCTGCCACCGCCCGGTAGCGGTCCGGCACTGCGCGCAGCCGCCGCGCACCGGCACCCTGCTGGGTGAACAGCAGGTAGCAGGCACGGCATGAGCACATCAGCCGGCACTCGCTCAGGCTGGCAACGTGCCCGTGGGTGCCCGCGATCGGTTCGCCGCACATCTCGCAGACCTCACCCGGGCGGGGTCGCGTGCGCGGCTGCATCACCCGCCGCAGCACACCGAACGGGTCGTGCGTGCCTACCGCGGTCATGTGCCGACCGCTTCGGCCAGCCCGTCCGGGCAGCGCATGCCGATCTGCAGCAGGCCGCTGGTCGACGGCTTGGCCTCGACCATGCCGTCGACGTCGACACCGCTCACTTCTGGTGCCGCTTCGAGCACCGCCCGCTCGACGGCGGCGTGCACGGTAGCGCCCGACCCGGCGCAACCGTCGCAGCTTCCCTCCAGCCGCAAGTGGGCCACGCCGTCGTCGATACCGAGGTACTCGATGCCGCCCGCGTGCGAACCGAGATAGGGACGGACCCGGTCGAGCGCCTGCTGGATACGGGTGCCGACGTCGTCGGGATGCAGCCCGTGCAGCAGCAGCAGGTTGGCGAGCAGCTCGTCGCCGGCCAGCCGCCGCACGATCTGCGCACCGTCCGGCACGGCGGCGACGATGTCGACCGCCCGGGTCAACCCCTCGCCGTACAACTGCACGACAGCAGCGACGAGCTGCTCGGCGCAATCGGAGACTCTCGGGTCGCCGGTCGCCTCGAGTTGTTCGAGCAGCGCTTCGATTCGGCCGGGCAGCTCGCGTACGTCCGCCGCATCCATCTCAGTAGGGCTTGACTGCGATCGCGGGCGAGTGCACCTGTGTCACGGACGAGCCGTTGCCGGTGTACATGTGCACGCCGCAGGGCAGGCACGGGTCGAAACTGCGAACTGCGCGCATGATGTCGATGCCCTTGAACCGGTCGGGCGGATTCTCCTCGAAGATCGGCGTGTTCTGCACTGCGTCCTCGTACGGACCGGGAGTTCCGTAACTGTCACGCACGCTGCCGTTCCACGGCGTCGGCGGGTACGGGTGATAGTTGGCGATCTTGCCGTCACGGATCACCATGTGGTGACTCAGCACGCCGCGCACCGCCTCGGTGAAGCCGACCGCGATCGCCTCGTCCGGCACGGTGAACGGAGTCCAGGTCTCGGTGCGTCCGGCCCGCACCTCTGCCAGCCCCATCTCGACGAAGTGCAGCGCGGCGGCCGCGGCATAGGCCTGGAAGTACGTGCGGGCGCGGTTGCGCTCGATCGCGTTGCTCCACTGCGGGATCTTCCACTCGTAGCTCATTGCCGGCTTCAAGGCGGTCCGCGGCAGGTTGAACTGCACGCTGTGCCCGGTGGCCTTCACGTAGCCACCGATGTCGACCAGGCCGGACAGCGCCGTCGACCACAGACGCGCTATGGGGCCGCCGCCGGTGTCCAGCGCCAGATGGTTTGTCCCGTCGAACCAGCGCGGGGACATCGTCCAGCTGTAGGCCTTGGCGAAGTCGCGCTTGGCCGGCTTGGGCAGCGTGTGCTGGTTCCACGGGTGCCTGATGTCGACGGGGTTGCCGAGCGGGTCACGCTCGACGAACCGCTCGTTGCCCGAGCCTTCCCAGTCGTCGTAGAACGAGTGACCGAGCAGGATGCGCATGCCGAGGTTGATGTCGACCAGGTCGTTGGTGACCAGCTTGCCGTCAACCACGACGCCCGGGGTAACGAACATCCGCCGGCCCCAGTCGGTCATGTGCTCGTACTTGAAGTCGCAGTACGCCGGGTCGTTCAGGCTGCCCCAGCAGCCGAGCAGGACGCGCCGCTCCCCGACGTGTTCGTAGCCGGGCAGCGCATCGTAGAAGAAGTCGAACAAGTCATCGTGCAGCGGGATGACCTTCTTCAAGAACTCGATGTAGCGCATCAGCCGGGTCAGGTAGTCGGTGAACAGCTGCACCGTGGCCACCGTGCCGACCCCGCCGGGATAGAGCGTGGACGGATGGACGTGCCGCCCCTCCATCAGGCAGAACATCTCCCGCGTGTAGCGGCTGACCTGCAGCGCCTCGCGGTAGAACTCACCCTCCAGCGGGTTCAGCGACCGCATGATGTCGCCGACGGTGCGGTAACCGTGGTCGCCCGCGTGGGGAGCCTCGGTCTGGTTGGCGCGCTCGAGTACGCCGGGGTTGGTCTCCGAGACCATCTTCTCGCAGTAGTCGACCCCGACGAGGTTCTCCTGGAAGATGTTGTGGTCAAACATGTATTCGGCGGCCTCGCCGAGGTTGACGATCCACTCACCGAGGTGCGGTGGCTTCACTCCGTAGGCCATGTTCTGCGTGTAGCACGAGCAGGTGGCGTGGTTGTCCCCGCAGATGCCGCAGATCCGGCTGGTGATGAAGTGGGCGTCCCGGGGGTCCTTGCCCTTCATGAAGATGCTGTAGCCGCGGAAGATCGACGAAGTGCTGTGGCACTCGGCCACCGTCTTCTGCTTGAAGTCGATCTTCGTGTAGATGCCCAGGCTACCGACGATGCGGGTGATCGGGTCCCACGCCATTTCGACGAGACCGTCTTTGCTCGTGGCACTGTGGGT
>JBOGDQ010000250.1:0-12183 GCA_050742975.1 Jatrophihabitantaceae bacterium | reverse complement strand
GCGACCGGGCGGCGGATCAGTGCCCGCCGCCGCTGAGTTGCAGGCCGATGACGCCGGCGAGCACGAGTGCGATGGATACGAGTTTGAGGGTGCTCGTGGCCTCGCCGAGCCAGATCATGCCGATCGCGACCGCGCCGGCAGCGCCGATGCCGGTCCATGCGGCGTAGGCCGGGCCGACCTCGAGGTGCTTGAGGGCGATGGTGAGCAGGGCGAAGCTGGCGAGAGCGAACAGGGCGAACAGCACGGTCGGACCGACGCGTGTGAGTCCGTGGCTGAGTTTGAGGCAGATCGCGAATCCGGTCTCGAACAGGCCGGCGACGATCAGCAGGAGCCAAGCCATCCTTACCTCCGCTTCGGGCAATCGGGTGTCCGTGGATGCCCTCGACGATGCCAGTCCCGATCCCGGCAGGCGATGCCGTTTCCGGGACCGGTCCGGCGGCCGGATCTGCCGGCTTCCGGAAGGATGGTTCGATGCAGCGATCACGCAGTGCTTCCCCGCGTTCGAACCCGAACGTGCCCGATGACGTGCTACGGCAGGTGGCAGCGGACGCGGCGGCCGACGCAGGCGGCGTGGATCAGGACCTGCTCGGAGATTTCCTGACCGTCCTCACCGGAGCGGTCGCGGCCTGATCCGGGAGCACGAGTCCGCGCGGCGGGAGTTCATCGACGATCTGCTGTCCGGTGCGGCCGATGTGGCCGGTCTGCTGGAGCGCGCGGCCGGGTTCGGGTTGGAGCTGGCCGGGCCGCATGCCGTCGCCGTGGTGCGCGCCGACAGGCCCTTCACCGACGGCACGCCACTGATGAGCGTGCTGGAGCGGGCGGTTCAGGACCGGGCGGGCGGCGGCGAGGCGCTGGTGGCGAGCAAGGACGGGCGGCTGGTCGTCATCATCGCCACGCCGTCGACCGAGTCGATCAACGATCTGGTCCGGTCCTTGCGCGACACGCTCGCCGCACCGGGAGCCGATCAGGGCGTGGATCTACGCCGGCGGGCCGACGTCGGTGCATGGCAGATCGGCGTCGGCCGGTCCGGACCCGGTGCGGCCGGTGTCCTGGCCTCCTATGACGAAGCGCAGAACGCGCTCGGGCTGGCCGCCAAGCTCGGCCGCCGCGAGCCGGTGCTGTTCGCCGCGGACCTGCTGGTGTACCAGGTGCTGCTGCGCGATCGCGCCGCGATCATCGAACTGGTCACCGTCGTGCTGGGACCGCTGGAACGCGCCCGCGGTGGCGCGCAGCCGCTGCTGGACACGCTGGCCGCCTACTTCGACGCCGGCGGCAACGCGGCGGGGGCAGCGCGCGGGATGCACCTGTCCGTCCGAGCGGTCACCTACCGCCTCGATCGGGTGCAGCGGCTGACCGGACTGGACCCGAGCGTCTCGACGTCACGATTCACCCTGCACGCGGCGGTACTCGGCGCGAAGCTGCTCGGCTGGCCCGCCATCGCGCTCGGATAGGCCGGCGACGTTGCCGGAAAGCAGCAAGCGGTAGGGCTCGAACCTGGCCGGGATCGGACCGCGCCCGCCGCTACCGTGCCCGGCACCGTTGATGGGGACGACCGTGACCACGTCCCCGACAGCTCGGAGCCGACCATGACCAGCTGGCTCGTCCGCACACCTGACCCGGCCCCGGGGGGACGGCGATGACCGTCCCGCTGTGGGCCTGGGCCGCGTTCGCCGCGATCGTGCTCGTCATGCTGGCGGTGGACCTGCTGGCGCATCGCGGCGCGCACGTCATCGGCTTCCGCGAGGCCGCCGCCTGGTCCGGCGTATGGGTCGGCGTGTCGCTGATCTTCGCGCTCGTGCTCGGCCTGACCCTCGGTACCTGCCCGGCCGTCGACTTCACCACCGCGTGGCTGCTGGAGAAGAGCCTATCGGTGGACAACCTGTTCGTGTTCGCCCTGATCTTCGCCTACTTCAAGGTGCCACGTGCCTACCAGCACCGGGTGCTGTTCTTCGGCGTGCTCGGGGCGCTGCTGTTCCGCGGCATCTTCCTCGCCGCCGGCGTCGCCATCGTCACCCGCTTCACCGCCGTGCTGTTCGTCTTCGGCGCCATCCTGCTGTGGAGCGCGATCAAGCTGCTGCGCGGCGGCGACGAGGACAGCATGGACCCGGGCAGGAGCCTGTCCGTGCGGCTGCTGCGCAAACTGATCCCGATCACCGACGAGTACCACGGCACCAGGTTCTTCGTGACCGAAGCAGGCAAGCGGGTCGGCACCCCACTGCTCGCGGTCGTCGCCGCGATCGAGGCCGCCGACATCGTCTTCGCCGTCGACTCCGTGCCCGCCGTCCTGGCCGTCAGCGACGACGCGTTCATCGTCTACTCCTCCAACGCCTTCGCGATTCTCGGCCTGCGAGCGCTGTACTTCCTGCTCGCCGGCATGCTCGACCGCTTCCACCACCTCGGCAAGGCCCTCGCGTTCATCCTGGCGTTCATCGGCGCGAAACTGTTCCTGCAGGCCGGCCACGAAACGATCAGCACCGCGATCCCCGAGATCCCCTCGCTGCTCAGCCTCGCCGTCATCATCGCCACGCTCACGGTCGCGATCGTGCTCAGCCTGCGCCCTGTCGGACGCGGCGGCTAGCGTGCGCAGGCAGTCGAATCACGAAACCCACGGAGGTCGGCATGGCGAACGACGTGAACTATTTCGAGATCGGCTCCCCGGAGCCGGAGGCAGCCAAGGCGTTCTACGGCGAGCTGTTCGGCTGGACGGTCGGGGAGCCCTCGGCGCCGGCGCGGTACAGCATGGTCAACGGCGACCGCGGTGGACTCTGGGACACCTCACAAATGGGCGGAGCGAGCTGGGCGATCTTCTACGTCCAGGTCGAGGACGTGTCCACGGCGATCGAGCGCGCCCAGGCACTAGGCGCGAGCGTGGTCGTCCCGTTCGTCGACAACGGAGCGATCGAGTTCGCCCATCTGGTCGATCCTCAGGGCAACCGATTCGGCATCTGGCGGCCCAAGGCTGCACAGTGAGGCCGGCGGGACCGGTGCCGTAGCTCGACCGGTCGGGGGAGCGGTCGCGTCGGGCGAGCAGTACAGGCGGCAGTCTGCGACGGCTCCGGCCAGCAGGTCGTGCAGCAGCCGATCCGGGTCCGGCGCGCAGGCCTGCGCCACCGAATCGACGGCGCACGCGACGATGGCGGGAGCGGTCTGATGACGGAACACCCGCTTGGACGTGCGGACGTGCCGGTACTGGCGCTGCGCCCACGCGGCTGCACCAGGCGCGCTGTCGAGCGCGTCGCGGCTCTGACGGCTCAGCGGCGAACCCGGTCGGTGCTCGAGGTCGGCCAGCAGCCGCTCGCAGTTCAGCACCGCGACAGCCATCACCGACTGCCGCTCCTCGGCCACGACCGGCAACGCCGTCCGCGCGGCCCGCAGCGCGATCGCGAGGTCGACGTGCAGGTCCGAACTGGTCAGGCCGATCACCTCCGGCACCAGCTCGAGCAGCTCCTGCCGCCGCCGGTCGTCGATGTGGTCGTTCACCCGGCGGGCCAGCGAGGCGAGCAGCGGGTGGGTGCAGGCGGGATGATCGCTCCACCGCTCACCGGCCAGGTAGGACGCGAACTCCATGAAGCACGCACCCTGACGTGGGCTCAGGTGCTTTCCTCGCGACAGCAGCGGGAGGATCTCGATCGAACGGCTGTGCTTGCTCCACATGCCACGTCACCTCGCTTGCCCGGGCCGGACTTCCAGTGTGCACCGATGCGTCACCGATCGCGTACCCGGTTTTGGGCCGGTGCCAAACGTCGCGGTGCGGCCGGACGAGCACCGTCGTGCGCCGGTCACGGCGGCGCGACAAGCCGTGACGTCCTGGACATACGCGCCCGATCGGGGTGAGAAGTACGCTTAGCGGACGGTCGGGGGTCTGTGGGTGCGAGCTGGCCCAGACACGAGCCGGGTTCGGACGGACCCGAAGGAAGCAGGCATGACCGACGAGATCGCCGATCGTTGCTTCGAGCTGCAGACGCGCCTCGAGCGGATCTGCGCTGCCGGGACCGCCGAGGAGGTGGCCCGGGAGCTGGCCGATGCGCTCGTCGCGGTCGCCGAGGTTGCCGATGCGCGGGTCTGCGTGCTGCGTCCCGACGGCTCCGTGCAGTGCCGGGCGCGGGCCGGTTCCGGTGACGCGGCTACTGCCCATCCCGCTCGCGGTCGGCTGCCCTGGCAACGAACCGGCGCGGAGGCCGAGACGACGCGTGAGGCACGCGATCGATCGGGCCGGATCGTGGCGACCCTGTCGACGCGCGGGTGCGCGGCGGGCGGAGAGCAGGACGACCGCGCGGCGGAGAGCCAGGCGCAGCGGATCGATCTGCTCGCGTTCCAGAGCGGTCTGGCCATCGAGCACATCCGGATCCTCGAGCGGCTGCGTCGTGAACATGACCAGTTCGTCGCCGAGCGCGACACCCTGGAGCTCACCGAACGCGTCCTGCGGGCAGCGTTCGACGAGGCACCGATCGGCATGTCGATGATGAGCCTGGCCGACCACGACACCGGCCGCTTCCTGCGCGTGAACGACGCGCTGTGCCGGATCACCGGCTACTCGGCCGGCCGGCTGTCGTCGATGTCGGTCATCGAGCTGACCCACCCGGAGGACCGCGGTCCGATCAGCTCGGCGCTGCGTCGCGCTGCCGGTGGCCGTCGTACGCCGTCGCGGCTACGTGCCCGGTACCTGCACGCGAGCGGGGGCAGCACCTGGGTGCAGGTGACGACGACGCCGGTGTTCGACGACGACGGCAAGCCGCTGCACGCACTGGCCCACATCGAGGAGCTGCGCGAGCGAGACCGCCCCGAGGCGGAGTTCGCCGCTCGCCAGGACCCGGTCACCGGCCTGCTCAACCAGGTCGCGCTCACCGAGGAGATCGGCAGCACGCTCGAGCGAGCACGGCGCAACGCCACCACCGGCGCCGTCCTGGTGTGCGACCTCGGCGAGTTCGCCGCCGGCGCCTCCGACCCGGGCCGCAGTGCCGAGCTGATCGCGAGTCTGGGCCAGCGGCTTCGTTCGACGTTGCGCCCCGAGGACGTCGTCGGTCGGCTGGACGACACGACGTTCGCGATCGCGCTGGAGGAGCTGACCCCGGAGAACGCCCAGGCGGTCGCCCAGCGCATCGGCACCGCCCTCGGCCGCGACAAGCCCAGGGCAGCGAACGGCGCACTCGCCCGCGCCAACATCGGCATCGCCATCCTCGCCGACGACACCGTCGATGCTGACGCCGTCGATGCCGCCGCCCTGCTCGGGCAGGCCGAGTCCGCGATGCGTGCTGCCAGGTCGACGGGCGGCGGGCGGTCACGTGGCGGCGGTGCTCGCGCGCTGGCGCCACTGGAGAGCACGCGCGTCCTGCTGTACAGCCGGCGACCCGGGCGCTGAGCGCGCCCGGCCGCTGAGCGGGCCGCGGCTCAGCTGCGGACGCGGGCCGAGACCTCGCCGATCGCCTGATCGAGGATCGTCAGGCCGAGTGACAGCTCCTCCTGCGTCGACGTGAGGGCGGGTGCGATCCGGAACGTGCTGCCCATCCCGGGCAGCTGCACGATGTTCATGTGCAGTCCGAGTTCGAGGCAGCGCCGGGTCACCTGCGCGCCGAGCTCGTCGGAACTCTGCTTCGTCCGCCGATCCAGGACGAGCTCCATACCCGCCAGCAGCCCGCGGCCGCGGATGTCGCCGACCGTCTCGTGACGTTCTGCGATGTCCTCGAGCCCGTGCCGCAGGAACGCGCCCAGCTTCGCCGCCTGCTCGTCCAGGTGGTCACGTTCGAGCACGTCGAGCACGGTGTTTCCGACGGCCGCCACGAGCGGATCGGAGACGTGCGTGGTGAAGAACAGGAAACCGCGCTCGTGCGCCGTGCGCTCGATCTCCGCGGTTGTGACCACGGCGGCCAGCGGCAATCCGGCACCGAGCGTCTTGGACAGGGTGATCAGGTCGGGGACGACGCCGTCGCGCTCGAACGCGTACCAGTCCCCCGTCCGGCACAGCCCGGTCTGCGCCTCGTCGAGGATCAGCAGCATCCCGCGCTCGCGGCACTTGTCCTGCAGCGCGGCGAGGTAGCCGACCGGCGGTTCGATGACCCCGCCCGAGCTCAGGATGGGCTCGAGGATGCACGCGGCCAGGCTGCCGACCGACTGCGCGTCGATGAGTTCGAACGCGAAGTCCAGCTGGCGCCGCCAGTCCAGCGCGCCGTCCGGGGTGATGAAGTCGGGGCGGTAGGCGTTGGGCGTCGGGATGGCGAAGTTGCCCGGGGCGGCCGGCCCGTAACCCTTGCGACCGGAGCTGTAGGTGGCGCTCGCGGCGGCCTGCGTCATCCCGTGCCAGGACCGCGCGAAGGACACGATCTCGTGCTTGCCCGTGACCAGCTTGGCCATCCGGATCGCGGCCTCGTTCGACTCCGCGCCGGTGGTGAGCAGCAGTACCTTCTCCAGCGGATCCGGCAGCGACTGGGCCAGCCGCCGCGCCAGGTCGACGACGGGGCGGCTGAGCATCCCGCTGAACAGGTGGTCGAGCGAGGCGATCTGCCGCTGGACCGTCGCCACGATCTCCGGATGCGAGTGGCCGAGGATGCAACTCATCTGGCCGGACGTGAAGTCGAGGATCTTCCTGCCGTCCGCGGTGTACACGAAGCTGCCCGCGGCCCGGTCGATGACCTCGTGGGTGAACGCGCCCGCGCCGGAGTAGCGCACGAGGTGCCTGTCGACGTCAGCCCAGAACGAATCGGTCCCTGAAGTACCCGTGATCGGATCAGCCATGGCTGCAGCGTAGAACGAGCGACGGCCGCGTCTGCCTGCGAGGTCGATGACCGCTTGGTGGGCAAACGCTGTGTATCACCGGAAAACACCGCGCCGTTGGTGGCAGCGGCGAGTCGACGCGCTTAGCGTTGATGGTGCCGCGACCGCACGAAACGCGGTGAGAGGAGTCGCGCGATGACGATCCATCAGTGCCCCAAATGTGAGCTGCGCTTCGACTGGAACACCGAACTTGACGACCACTGCCGGCACGATCACCCGCAGTTCCGGCACGAGTACCCGGCGCAGGCGGCACCACAGCCGGATCCCGAACCGGTACCAGAGGCGCACCGTGCTCAACCCGTGCCGGGCGGACCGGTCAAGAACGCGGGCGGGGGCCTGCTGGGTTGGCTGACACCGCTGCGCCCGGGCCGCTGACGCGTCATCCTCGACTCCCTCCCTACGGTGGGCTCATGCCTACGCTGCCAGGCCGTCGTCCGGCCCTGTTGCTCGAACTTGATCTGACCGAACTGCCCGCCGCGCCCGATCCGGGTGACTGGTTCGCGCGGCTGCGCACTCGCGGCGCTCATCAGCTGCGCCCGACCTTGCGCGCGCTGCACGAGGCGGCCGCCGACCGGCACGTCGTCGGCTTGATCGCGAAGGTCGGACCGGCTCTTGCCTGGGCGGCGATGCACGAGCTGCGACTCGGGGTGCGGGCGTTCGCGGCGAGCGGCAAGCCGACGCTGGCGTGGGCGGAGGGTTTCGGGGAGGAATCCGGCGAGCTCGCCGCGTACGTGCTGGCCACCGGCTTCGACGAGATCTGGCTGCAGCCCGGCGCCGGCCTCGGCCTGCTGGGGGTCGGCGTGGAGACGACGTTCGTGCGCAGCGCACTGGACCGCCTCGGCATCGAGCCCCAGCTCGAGCAGCGCCACGAGTTCAAGAACGCTGCCGACCGCGTCATGCGCACCGAGTTCACCGAAGCGCATCGCACCGCGCTCGACCGGCTGGCCGAGTCGATCTTCGACCAGGCCGTCACGGCGATCGCCGACGGGCGCGCGCTCGCGCCGGCCCGGGTGCGCGAGCTGGTCGACACCGGGCCGCACACCGCGCCGGAGGCACGTGCGGCCGGGCTGGTCGATCGGCTCGGTTACCGGGACGAGGCCTACGCCGCGATGCGTGCGCGGGTGGGCACCGACGCGGAGCTGCTGTTCGCCGACCGCTGGCGCCCGCGCCGCCGACCGCGCCTGCCGGTGCGCCGCACGGGTCATGTCGCGCTGATCGAGGCGCGCGGGACGATCGTGTCCGGGCGCTCGCGGCACGCACCGATCGGAAGCCGGCTGGGCAGTGACTCGATCACCGCGGCGCTGCGTGCTGCCGCGAGCGATGAGCATGTCGGAGCCGTCGTCCTGCACGTCGACTCGCCGGGAGGATCGGCGCTCGCCTCCGAGGCGATCTGGCGCGAGGTGTGTCGCGTGCGCGAACTCGGCAAGCCGGTGGTCGTGTCGATGGGGCAGGCCGCGGCCTCGGGTGGCTACTACATCGCCTGTCCGGCCGACGTGATCGTGGCGCTGCCGTCGACGCTGACCGGGTCGATCGGCGTGTTCGGCGGCAAGTTCGTCACTCGCGAGCTGCTCGATCGCATCGGCCTGACGACGGGCACGGTGTCGCACGGGGCCAGGTCGCTGATGTTCTCTACCCGACGCGGCTTCAGCGACGACGAGCGGGAGCGGTTGAGCGCAATGATCGATGCGATCTACGACGACTTCGTGGCCAAGGTGGCGCAGGGTCGGGGCCGTCCGATCGCCGAGATCGAGAGCGTCGCGCGGGGGCGCGTCTGGACGGGCAGCGACGCGCTCGGCATCGGACTGGTCGACGAGCTCGGCGGCCTGCGCGATGCCGTCCGGATCGCCCGTTCGCGTGCCGGGCTGCCCGACAATGCGCCGGTGCGGCCGGCCCTACATGTCGGCCGATTGGCACGCCTTGGGCGCGCGAAGAACTCCGAGGATCCGCGCGCCGTAGCGGTCGCGACGCTGCCGGCCATTGCCGACGTCGCCGCAGCGCTGGGACTGCCCGCAACCGCCGTACTGCGCATGCCGCCGCTCACCGTGCGCTGAGTGCCCCAGGAGACCTACGGCCCTCTTGGCCCGATTTTTGCGACCGACCAGCCTTCGTCCAGTACCCACACCCGGCAGGCACTCGGCTGGGAACCGAAGCACCCGAGTCTCCTGCAAGACTTGGAGAGATGATGTCCGCGTGCCGAGCCGCATCGCCGTCATCGCTATCGATGCCGTCGATACCAGGATGATCGCTGATTTCTGGTGTCAGGTTCTCGGTGGAGCGCAGGGGCTCGCGAGCCTCACGCGCCCACGGCGGACAGCGCATCTGTCAGCAATGCGACCAGCGCCTCGTGCTGCACGTCGGCCGATGACCACACGTCATCATCCGAGCCGTCCATGGCTCTCGCGGCGAGCCCTGCTTTGCGGTCGATCAACTCAGCGATCCTGCTGTCGATGGTCTGCGCGGCGATGATGCGCCACGCGGTGACGGGTTCGGTCTGACCGATGCGGTGGCTGCGGTCGATGGCCTGTGTCTGCTCCGCGTCGGTCCAGGACAGCTCGGCAAGCACGATGTTGGAGGCGACCTGCAGATTGAGACCCACGCCGGCCGCCGTCAGGGAGCAGACCGCGATGGCCACGTCGGAATCGTTCACGAAGGCGTCGACGTTCTTCTGCCGCGACGTCGGGGTCTGGCCGCCCCGGATCGAGGAGAAGCGCATCCCCTGCCTGGCGAAGGCCTGCTCCGCGACGTCCATGACGTCGACATGCTTGGCGAAGAAGACCACTTTGCCCGCGCTCCGCGCGAGCTGTGCAGCGTAGTCGGCGGCGAGGCCGGCCTTCGCCTGGCCGATGCGTCGCATCATGCTGAACACGTTCTCGCCGGTCGTCGTCGAGCTCGTGTCCTTCTGCTCCCAGGTGGCCACCTTGCGCACGAGGTCGTGGTCGATGCCATCGACGGCACCGGACTTACGGCTCGCCAGTGCGCTCTCGTACCGCGTCACCAGCCGGCGAGCGAGGTCGCGCTCGGCCGCCCGGATCGACCGGCCGACCTTGTCGTCGAGTTCGAC
This sequence comes from Jatrophihabitantaceae bacterium, assembly GCA_050742975.1. Lineage (GTDB taxonomy): Bacteria > Actinomycetota > Actinomycetes > Mycobacteriales > Jatrophihabitantaceae > JBDTGE01. Next base: position 2,354 of record JBOGDQ010000250.1, on the reverse strand, counting down.
GGGCAGGTCGGCGGTACGGCGGGCGGGGATGTCGGCAGCCACATCGATTTTGCGACGGCGAACTATGCCGAGATCGATCACGCACCTGCGAGCGGCCGGGTAGAACCCCGGATCCGCGGGCGTGACGCCGGTCTCCTCGAGGCAGTCCATCAGCTCGGCGAGCGGCTCGGTCTCGTCGATCCAGCCGAGGAACTGCCAGATGGCCCGGAAGTCCTCGATGTCGTTGATCAGCGGGGTGCCGGTGAGAGCCATCAGCAAAGGGCGCGCGGTGCGCGACCGGATGCGTTCGGAGAGGTCCAGGACATGCTGCGAGCGTTGGGAAGTCCTGTTCTTGATGAAGTGCGCCTCGTCCAGGACCATGCCGCGGAAGCCGAACTCGCCGAACCACCCCACATGGCGGTCGAGCACCTCGTAGTTGACCACGACGATGTCGGCGAAGCCGTCGACGGTGTCACCGTTGCCATGGACCACGGTGGCCGAGCGGTTCGGTGTCCACATGGCGGCCTCGCGCGCCCAGTTGGTCTTGACAACGCTCGGTACGACCGCCAGCAGCGGGTAGGCGTTCGCCGCCTCCGCGGCGCGCAGCGCCTGAGCCGTCTTGCCCAGGCCCGGCTCGTCGGCGAGCAGGAAGGTCCGGTGGCCGGCCGCGGCAGCGGCGACCAGCTGCACCTGGTGGGGCATCAGCTCCCGGTTCCCCCGCACGCGCGGAGGGGCCGCTACCGGCAGTTCCATGCACGCCGGGGCTCCGCCGCCGGCACGTTCGAACGAGCTCAGGAGCGGGTTGAGCAGCTCCCAACCGGCCAGGCGGCGCGGGCCGGCCGTGCTCGGTCGGGCGCCCGAGAAGTCGGGGGCGAGGAACGGGTTGGCCAGCTGCCGCGAGAGGACCGATCGGGGCACCACCCGACGCTCGGTGACGACTGGCTCGGCTGGCGCGGTCTCTTCGGGGGGCGGTTCGATACCCGCCGCCCCCAACATGTCCCGCCTGAGCGATTTCGCCGCGTCGGAGACGACGGCATCCTCGGCGAGGAGCGCGAGGAGCGCGGGGTCCCGTACAGCGGTCTTCGCGAGGATCGTCGCGATCCCGTCCAGGCGCTTGATCTGCTCGGCCCGGTGGGCCCGGCTGCTGGTCTGGCTCACCTGGACGCGGGCGTGCTCCTCACGCACAAGTAGTGCGACGACCTGGAACTTCGTGCGCACCGCGGACGTCACTCGGCGACGCTCGACCGCAGCTTCGACCTCACGCACGGCGCGGGCGAGCATCGAGATGACGTCCTCGGCGATGCGGACGCGTTGCTGCTTCGGCGCAGCGGTACGGCGAGCGCCCACCTGACGCCGGCCTGCTCGAGCCACAGACTCCTCCTCGTGAACGGCCCCGCCTCGGTGGCCGGGCATAACTCCGCACACACCCGGCGGTCCGACGATGGACGTCCGCCAGCACACCCCCGGGTGCCCCGAGACGCCGCGGGCCCCACCGCGCTCGGCAAGAGCGACGGCGCGGAGCCGACGGACCGCCCACTGCGAGCGCCCCAAGCAGCCGATCGACGGGCGGGTCGACAACCGCGCACCGCAGGTCGCCGCAAACCCAGCAGCGTCCCAGCTTGTGGCGGAGTTACGGCTCCATGCTAGCGCCGGTCGATTCGCACCATGTCGCGGCCGCGGCCGGGACGTTCTACACGCGGATCAATGACAGAGCGGGATCGACGCGGGCGAGGTCGTTGGGGTCGCTGGTGACAACCGCGTGTGTACGTTCGCGGGCGCAGAGCGCGACGTGACCGTCGACTATGTCGGCGTGGCCAGTGTCGGCGCACATCTCCCCGACCGTGCGCGCGACGCTGAGTGTCATGACAGCGATGTCCACATCTCGGGATCTGATCAGCCGTGCCAACCTGACTTGCCGCGGGCCACGCCAAGCCTGCGCGATGACGCCTGCGGGAATGCAGATCGAGCCGCCCCGCCGAAGCGCCTCGTCCAAGCGGGCCTGCATGAGGATCGCCGAGGCCGGATGATCGAGAGCGATCAGCGCGCCGGTATCCAGCGTGAGCCCGCTTGTCCGTTGCGTCTTGCTCACCCCGCCTGCCGGCTGCCTCGTGGTGATGCCTTCACGAGGCCGACCCCGTCGAGCTCGGCAGCGACCTGACGCAGCACGTCCTCGGCGATAGGCGTCTGCGAACGCCATGCCGCGAGGATGTCCTCAAGACCTTCGCGCTCCTGAAAATCGGCCAACGCGGTCGCGACATACGAACTGACCTGACCCTCGCCACCGGCCGCATGCTTGATCCGGTCGACGAGATCGTCCGGAAGGCTGACCGTGATCCGTTTCATACGATTATCATACCCAGGTTGGTTGCGTCCGC
>JBOGDQ010000249.1:0-1773 GCA_050742975.1 Jatrophihabitantaceae bacterium | reverse complement strand
GGTCGGTGGTGTCCCTGATGTCGTCGAGCACGGGGTGTCCGGGCTCCTCGTGCCCCGCCGCGATCCGCAGGCCCTCGCCGACGCGCTGTCAGAATTGCTCGCTGATCCGGAACGCCGCGCGTCCATGGGCGCCGCGGGCGCGCGACGCGTCAAAGACTTCACGATCGGCAGCCTCGCCTCCAGATTCGCCGACCTCTACGAGGACCTCGTCTCGGCGGCGCGCTGAGACGAGGTCGGCGCCGATTCGGCCGCTAACCTCAGCCCCCATGGCGACCGAAATCGAGCGGCGGCCGTTCAGTCTCAGACCGGGGGAGTTTGCTCATCTTGATTTCACGCGCCGGCTGCGAGAACGTTTGGCCGACCTAGACGGAGGCAAGGTCTGTGAGCTCGGCGGGGGAGCCAATCCGTCGCTGGAGACCGAGTTTCTGGACGACCATCGCCTCGAGTGCCTTGTCGTCGACATCTCTCAGACCGAGCTCGCCAAAGCGCCGGCGGGGTACTCCACGCTGGTGGCCGATGTCAACTCGCCCGGCTTCACCGCAGACGTTCACAGCGAGGCCTACGATGTCGTCTTCAGCCGGGTCCTCGCCGAGCACGTCACCGACGCTCGCCAGTTTCACGCTAACGTCCGCAGTCTGCTCAAGCCCGGCGGGATCGCCATGCATTTCTTTCCCACGCTCTGGTGGCCACCCTTCATCGTCAACAGGGTGCTGCCCGAGGCGCTCGCCGAACGCCTGCTCCTGATGACTCAGCCGTGGCGCGTAAAGGACGGCAAGGCGGCGAAGTTTCCCGCCTACTACCACTGGTGCCGAGGACCCACCGACGGTCAGCTGGCGAAGCTGACGTCCGTGGGCTTCACGGTTGAGCACTGCATCGCCTACTTCGGCGAGTCAACGCATATGCCGGGCAAAGCCCTGCGCAAGCTTAATGACGCGTGGACTGCTTACATGTTGCGCAACCCGAACTACCTGTTCACCTCGTATGCGGCGTACACGCTGCGCGCAGGATGAGGGCTGTCGGACTGGATGCCGAGCGGGGCAGCCGGTCGGAGCAGACGCCGTCAAGGCCCGCACTATCCGCCGCGGGAGGCATCAGCTGACTTGGGTGCCGGGGGCGATCTCGGGGTTGATGGTGTCAGCGCCGTTGGCGCTGGCGTTCTCGTAGACCGAGATCGATCGGGTCGTCCAGTAGCGCGTCCCGGAGGCGAAGTACGGATCAGAGCTCCCGACCGCAGTGTTGCGCAGCGCGTAGCTAAGGATCAGGCCGCCCATCACCGCCGGTGGCTGGCTCACGCTGAACGTCGTCGCCCCGGGCGACTCGTAGGTCCAGGTGACCGGCTTGCCGTCGATCCACTCCGACAACGTGTTGTTGGGATAGTAGACCGTAGTGTAGGTGTGAAAGCCCGCCGAGGGATCAAACCCCTGGTCACGACAGATGTAGGACTCGCCACCCTGCGGGTTCCACGGGCTGGTCGACGAGGCAAACGTCGGATCAGTCGTACCGACATAGTTGCCCGAGCACCAGCCGCCACCCTTGCCGCCCTGGGCACCGAAGCTCTCAAACATGTCCCACTCCCACGCCCAGCCCGGCGGCGACGCCCACCAGCCGGGATCCGCCTCCCCCGTGTTGGGCGGGAACCTGGTCACGATCTGCAGCGCCCACTCCTGACCCTGCCCAGGCTCAAAGTTAAACAGCCTGTAGCCGGCAGGCTTAGTTGAACCGTCGGTCTCTACCGCACCGCAGTCATAGTTGCTGCTCGAGGCGATGTTCGGA
>JBOGDQ010000248.1:0-8834 GCA_050742975.1 Jatrophihabitantaceae bacterium | reverse complement strand
GCCCAGCGTTGGCGGGCTCGAGCGCGCTCCGCCGGCGACACTCCGGCTGCGGAACGGTCACCATCGGACAGCGCGATGAGCGCCCACGCCGACCGCGCCGACAACGGACGACCAGAGGACTTCTGGTCAGCGACCCGGACGAGAGCCGCCTCGTCGATCACCCATTGAGAGCCGACCCGTTCCGCGAGCAGGGAGCCGTCAGCGATCCGCTGACGCACGCGCGGGGCGTTTACCCCGAGTCGCTGGGCCGCCTCCGAGACGCTCAACCTAGCCATTACAGAATCATAGCGAGCTAGATATGGTTGTGTATATCGCAGCGGTGCCACTGGCGACGCGTGGCAGCCAGATCGAGCGGTGGTCCCGTGAACGGTCGGCTGCGAGCAGAGTGATACACGTAGGTCACGCAACCAATGACAGGACGCTTCGTGTATCACTCTCGTGTATCACGAGCTGCCGAACGTGCCCTGGAAGGCGGGTTTAGCGCATGGCTGGGATGAACCGCTTGAGCGGCTCGATGAGCCCGTATTTGCTCAAACATGCCCAGAATCCGGTGCATTGGTGGCCCTGGTGCGACGAAGCCTTCGCCGAGGCGCGCCGCCGCGACGTGCCGGTCCTGCTCTCGGTGGGATACGCGGCTTGTCACTGGTGCCACGTAATGGCGCACGACTCGTTCGAGCACGACGACGTGGCCGCGCTGCTGAACGAGAACTACGTGAGCATCAAGGTCGACCGCGAGGAACGTCCGGACATCGACGCCGTCTATATGGACGCGACGACGGCACTCACCGGGCAGGGCGGCTGGCCGATGACATGCCTGCTCACGCCGAACGGATCACCTTTCTTTGCAGGCACATTCTTCCCGCGGGCGCAGTTCATCCAGCTCCTGCAGTCGGTCGCCCAGGCGTGGCAGCGTGATCGCGACGAGGTGCTGGCCGCGGGGCAGCGCGTGGTCTCGGCGCTGGTGTCCGCGGCACTGCCGCCGTCGGCCGGGCACGCTCCGACGGCCGAGCAGCTCGCCGCCGCGGTCACCGCGCTCGCGGTCGCGTTCGACGAGCAGAACGGAGGCTTCGGGCGGGCGCCGAAGTTCCCGCCGTCGATGGTCCTGGAGTTCCTGCTGCGCAACCACGAACGCACGGGCAGCGCCGAGCCGATCGCGATGGCCGGGGCGACCTTCGAGGCGATGGCACGTGGTGGGATGTACGACCAGCTCGCCGGCGGTTTCGCGCGCTACTCGGTGGACGCGTCGTGGGTCGTCCCGCACTTCGAGAAGATGCTCTACGACAACGCCCAGCTGCTGCGCGGCTACCTGCACTGGTGGCGGTTGACGGGCACGCCGCTGGCCGAGCGGGTGGCGCGCGAGACCGCGGAGTTCCTGCTGCGTGACCTGCGCACGGCCGAGGGCGGCTTCGCGTCCGCGCTCGATGCGGACACCGACGGCGTCGAAGGGCTGACGTACGTCTGGACGCCGGCCCGACTGCGCGACGTTCTCGGTGCGTGGGCGGACGCTGCGGCCGAGCTGTTCGCGGTCACCGCGGACGGGACGTTCGAGGACGGTGCCTCGACGCTGCAGTTGCGGAACGACCCAGCCGATCCGGTCGAGTTCGACGAGATGAGAGCTGCCCTGCTCGCGGCACGCACCACCCGGCCGCAGCCCTCGCGCGACGACAAGGTGGTGACCGCGTGGAACGGGCTGGCGATCGCCGCGCTGGCCGAGGCGGCAGTCCTGCTCGAGGAGCCGTGCTACCTGACCGCGGCGGCCGAGGCGGCGCAGCTGCTGATCGGGACGCATCTCGTCGACGGTCGGCTGCGGCGCACGTCGCGCGACGGCGTCGTCGGTGACGCGCTCGGTGTCGCGGAGGACTACGGCGACCTGGCCGAGGGGCTGCTCGCGCTGCACCAGGCAACCGCCGATCCGCGCTGGCTGCGGGTCGCCGGTGAGCTGCTGGACTTCGCGCTCGCGCGCTTCGGTGACGGCGCGGGCGGCTTCTACGACACCGGGGACGACGCCGAGGTGCTCATCCGCCGGCCCAAGGACCCGACCGACAACGCCGCGCCGTCCGGGACCAGCGCGCTCGCGAACGCGTTGCTGACCTGCTCGGCGCTGACCGGATCGCCCGATCAGCGCGCTGCCGCCGAGCGGGCGCTTTCTATGGCGGGCGAGCACGGGAGCGCCCAGCCGAGGTTCTTCGGCTGGGCACTGGCGGCAGCGGAGGGCGCGATCGCCGGACCGGTCCAGGTGGCGATCGTCGGTGAGGTGGCGAGCACCGCCGAGGTCGCAAACACCGGCGAGCAGGGCGACGGACAGTCGGGCGACGGACAGCTGGGCGACGGACAGCTGGGCGACGGACAGTCGGGCGACGGACCGCTCACAGCGGCGGCGTGGCGGTACCGCCCGCCCGGCGCAGTGATCATCTCGGCCGCGCCCGACGCGCCGGGCGTGCCCCTGCTCGCGGACCGTCCGCTCGTCGACGGCGGCCCGGCGGCCTACGTGTGTCGCGGCATGGTCTGCGACCTGCCCGTGACCACCGTCGGCGACCTGCTCGCCGCTCTCGATCCGCCGCAGTGACCCGCCCGTAGCCCGTCGAATGGCGGCCTTCAAAGGCTGGTGACCTCCCCGGCGGAGCGCAAGGTAACCACCACCGGCCGCAATCTCGCGACGAAGTCGCGTGTCGATCCCCGTGTCCGCCCCCGAGCTTGCGACGGGGTGGCGCGGGGATCGACGGCGGCCCTAAAGGTTCGGGCCCTCGGTGCGCAGCTTGTCCACCTCGGACATTGCCTCGCGCAGGCCGGCCAACCAGTCGTCGGTGTGTTCGCCGACCAGGGTCACGCACCAGCTCAGCGCGTCCGACCGTGATCGGGCCACGCCGGCGTCGACCAGGGTGTCGAGGACTTGACGTTCGTCCTGTCGCAGTCGGGTCATCACCGGGACCGCCAGGTGCGTGAACAGCACCCGCGTGTCGCCGATCGACGCGCCCCACGCGATCTTGCGGCCGTAGCGGGCCTCGGCCTCGTCCGCGATCCTCATCCGCTCCTCGCGGGTGTCCTCGCGGAACCGGCCGATGCGGCCGACCGCGGCCGCCTCACGGGTCGAGGCGTCCTTGGCCGCCTCCGGTGCGGCGAGCTCGCCGACGACGATGATCTCCTCGCGGTCGACGGTGACCGTCGGCGCGGCGGTGAACCAGTCGTCCGGTAGCCGGCCGGTGAGCCAGGCGGCTGCGTCGTCGGCCGAGGGCAGGTCGGCCTGCTGCCAGCCGCCGGGCCGGCCGAAGCCACGCCCGCGGCCGCGCGAGCCACCATGTCCACCGTGTCCACGGCCGCCGTGCGGGTGCTCGCCCCGTCCGCCGGCCGTTCGGAAGCGGCGCTCGCCGCGTTCGCCGGAGCGGGTCCGGCGTTCGTAGTCGTGTTCGTTCTGCATGTCTGTCTCCTTGCGGTCTGTTGCAGTGATTACAGTATTACACACCAACAGAGAGACGTCCAGTACGGGCCGACCGTCGTGATCGGCGACAGCAGGATGAGGGGCGGTACGGGGGAGCTGGCGCTCAGAAGACGGCGAGCCAGATCGCGACGTAGTGGCACAGCGCCGCGACAAGCGTGCACGCGTGGAAGACCTCGTGGAACCCGAACGTCCGGGGGAACGGGTTGGGACGCTTGACGCCGTACACGACCGCACCCGCCGTGTAGATCAGCCCGCCCACCGCGATCAGCGTGAACGCGGCCACCCCACCGTTGTGCAGTAGGTCGGGGAAGACGAACACCGCGACCCAGCCGAGCGCGATGTAGCACGGGACGGACAGCCACCGCGGAGCGCTCGGCCACGCGGTCTGCAGGCCGACGCCGAACAGCGCGCCCGCCCACACCACGACGAGCACCGCCAGCGCAGCGACGTGCGGCAGGGTGAGCACCGCGATCGGCGTGTAGGTGCCCGCGATGAACACGAAGATCATCGAGTGGTCCAGGCGCTTCATCACACCGCGGGCCCTGGGTCCCCAGTTCAGCCGGTGGTACAGCGCGGACGTCCCGAACAGGGCGGTGACCGTCGCGGCGTAGATGGTTGTGCTGACCGCGGCCGAGCCCCCGCGCAGCGCGAACGCGACCGCGATCAGGCTGGCGCCGGACGCGATCGAGATGGCCGCGGCGTAGGCGTGCAGCCAGCCGCGCAGCCGTGGCTTGATGTCCGCGACAGCTGCGGCGATCGCCGCACCGGGCATCGCCGGAGTCGGTTCGGACGTCGTCACCGGGCCAACGTTACGGGCGCCCAGGTTCGGGCGCAGGTCTACCGCACGCGAACGCTCAGTTACGGCTTCGGGCCGCTCGGTATGGGCGCTATGTTTGGGCACGTGGACGTCCGCGGTGCCGTGTACTCGCTGTACGAGCGACGGCTGCGAGCCCATCTCGACGGCCTGCCGGTCCCGCAGCACGTGGCGATCATGATCGACGGCAACCGGCGGTGGGCGCGGGCCGCGGGCTTCGACGACGTCAGCCAGGGCCATCTCGCCGGTGCGCACCACATCGCCAACCTGCTCGACTGGTGCACCGAGGCGGGCGTCGCGCACGTGACGATCTGGCTGCTGTCGACGGACAACCTGCACCGCCCGGCCGAGGAGCTCGCCCCGCTGCTGCAGATCATCGCCGGCGTCGCGGAGGAGCTGTCCGCGAACGGCAAGCCGTGGCGGGTGCACGCGGTCGGTGCGCTGGACCTGCTGCCCGCCCCGACGGCCGAGGCGCTCAAGCGCGCCGAGGAGCGCACCAGCGAGCGCGACGGGCTGACCGTGAACGTCGCGGTCGGCTACGGCGGCCGTCGCGAGATCGCCGACGCGGTGCGCTCGCTGCTGCAGGAGCACGCCGCGGCGGGCACATCCATCGAGGAGCTGGCCGAGGTCATCGACGTCGACCACATCGCCGAGCACCTGTACACCAGGGGCCAGCCCGATCCCGACCTGGTCATCCGCACGTCCGGCGAGCAGCGGCTGTCCGGCTTCCTGCTGTGGCAGTCGGTGCACTCGGAGTTCTACTTCTGCGACGCGCTCTGGCCGGACTTCCGCAAGATCGACTTCCTGCGCGCGCTGCGCGACTACGGCGCCCGGCAGCGGCGGTACGGCGGATGAACACCCCTCCCGACGCGCCCGGACGCGCTGAAGGGGGTGTTCATGGGATCGGACCCCTCGTCAGCGGCGCGTGGCTGGCCGAGCACCTCGCCGACGTCCAGGTGGTGGACGTCCGGTGGTACCTGGACGGAGGATCGGGCTGGGACGAGTACGCCGGCGGGCACATCCCGGGCGCGGTGTGGCTGGACATCGACACCGACCTGTCCGACGCACCGAGCCGGACGGCCGGGCGGCACCCGCTGCCGCACGAGGCGGCCTTCGCCGGCGCGCTCGGGCGCAAGGGCATCGTCGAGGGCAGGCCGGTGGTCGCCTACGACGACGCGGGCGGCTCGATCGCCGCACGCCTGTGGTGGCTGCTGCACGTCCTGGACGAACCGGTCGCGGTTCTGGACGGCGGGATCGCGGCGTGGCCGGGCGGGTTGAGCACCGAGATCCCGGTCCCGGTTCCCGTGCAGCGCTCGGTCCGCGAGTGGCCGCGGGACCGCTTCGCCGACGCCGACCGCGTCGACGGCACGCACGCCGCGGTGTTCGACGCGCGTACCGAACAGCGTTACGCAGCAGGCGATCCGGCGATAGACCCGCGTCCGGGACACGTGCCCGGCGCGTTCAGCGCGCCCTGGGCGGCGAACCTCGGCGACGACGGCCGGTTCCTCGATCCGGCCACGCTGCGCGCGCGCTTCGCGGCGGCCGAGGCCCGCGGCGCGATCGCCTACTGCGGCTCCGGCGTTACGGCCTGCCACGACCTGCTCGCGATGACCGTCGCCGGCCTCGACGACCTCGCGCTGTATCCGGGCTCGTGGTCACAGTGGGGCGCGGACCCGTCCCGTCCCGCACAGACGCCCTGACCGGCCTGCCCCGCGCCGCGGTTCCACAACAAGGTCGAAGGAGAGGCCCGTATCATCTGCGCGTGGTACGAACGCCCGTCCTTCGTAGAGGTGCCAATTCACCGATCGCGCCGGCCGACCCGGCCGCGGGCAGGACCGCAAGCCGCGCCGCTCGGTTCAGCCTGCTCGACGGGCTCCGCATCTGCGCCGCGACGATGGTGATGCTCTACCACTTCACCGCCCTCGACTACCGCGCCCATCCGTGGGGCAGGTCGGTGTCGAAAGAGTTCCCCCGGCTGTGGCACGTCACCGCGTACGGCGCGCTCGGTGTGCAGCTGTTCTTCATCATCAGTGGCTTCGTCATCCTGATGTCGAGTTGGGGACGGACGCTTCCGCAGTTCGTCGCATCGCGGGTGTCCCGGCTTTACCCGGCCTACTGGCTCGCGCTCGGGCTCTCGTCGTTGCTCCTGCTGGTGATCTGGCGTAGCGCCAGGCACATCACCGCGTCCCAGCTGTTGGTGAACACCACGATGCTCCAGGGATCGCAGCGAGTCAGCGACGTCGAGTCGGTCTACTGGACGCTGTGGGTCGAGATCTGCTTCTACTTCCTGATCTCGTTGCTGGTCCTCGTCGGGATCACCGCCAACCGGGTCATGGCTTTCGCCGCGCTCTGGCCGATCGCGGGTGCCTTCGCGGCGAACTCCCACAGCGCCCTGCTGGTGAGCGTCCTGCAACCGCAGTACGCCCCGCTGTTCGCCGGCGGCATGCTTCTGCACCTCATCTACCGCGAGGGGCACTCCACCCTGCCGTGGCTGCTGGTCGGGATGAACGTGGTCCTGTCGATCCACGCCACGGTCGACGGCATGTTCCATCGGATCGAGGTCAACACGCACCATTCGCTTTCGAAGGCCACCTGCGCCGTCCTGCTCGTGATCTTCTTCGCAGCTGTCGCCGCGGTGACCCTGACTCGGCTGCGTCGCATCCGCTGGCGCTGGCTCACCTGGGCCGGGATCCTCACGTACCCGCTCTATCTCATCCATGAGTACTGGGGCCTCTGGCTGATCCACGAGTTGCGGCCACACCTGTCCACCTGGCCCACGCTCGTCCTCACCATGGTGGCCATGCTCGCGCTCGCGTGGGTGATCCATCAGCTCGCCGAGCGGCCGTTCCACGCGCGGCTGCGGCGTGCCATCGAAAGATCGCTCGTCAAGGACGCCCGGCGGACGCCGATCGCGCAGCAATAAGGTTCGGCGGATCGTTGCCGATAGGTGGGCAACGCCCCGTCCGAGCGTGTCGCGCAGCGCGCCTGCCGTGCCCGCGCTCGGCCGAGTCGTAGCGTCAGCTATGGCAGGTCGGCCAACCCGGCCTGCTCGGGAGGTCCCGCGACGGTGGTAGGTACCAGCGAGGGGGACCGGATCGTCCCCGCCACAGTCGGTGCCGGGACGGACCGGAACCCAGTTGCGCGTCGGACGCGCTCGTGTGCGCACGCGCCCAGCCCACCGTCAGGAGCGATCCGTGACCGCTACTAGCCCTGCCGCCCAGCCCGGACGTCGCACGTTCGTCCTCGACACGTCCGTCCTGCTGTCCGACCCGGGAGCGCTCGGCCGATTCGGCGAGCACGAGGTCGTCCTCCCCCTCGTCGTCATCAGCGAACTGGAGGGCAAGCGGCACCACCCGGAACTGGGTTGGTTCGCCCGGCAGACGCTGCGGGTGCTGGACGACCTGCGGATCGAGCACGGCCGGCTGGACTCGCCGGTCCCGATCGGGCCCGACGGTGGCACGCTGCGGGTCGAGCTCAACCACTCCGATCTCTCGACGCTGCCTGCCGGCTTCCGCGTGGACAGCAACGACTCGCGGATCCTGGCGGTGGCGCTGAACCTGGCCGGCGAGAACTCCGACGTCACGCTCGTCACGAAGGACATGCCGCTTCGGGTGAAGGCGGCCTCGGTCGGCCTGCCCTCCGACGAGTACCGCATGCATCCGGTCGCCGACTCGACGGGCTGGACCGGGATGGCCGAGGTCGAGGTCACGGCCGGGTCCATCGACGCGCTGTACGACGGCGAGCAGATCGACCTGATCGAGCACGCCGACTTCGCGCCGGTCGCCGACCAGCCCTGCCACACCGGGCTGGTCCTGCACTCGGTCAAGGGCTCGGCGCTCGCACGGATCACGCCGGACAAGCAGGTGCGCCTGGTGCGCGGTGATCGCGAGGCGTTCGGCCTGCACGGCAGGTCTGCCGAGCAGCGGGTCGCGCTCGACCTGCTGCTCGACCCGGACGTCGGCATCGTCTCGCTCGGCGGGCGCGCGGGCACCGGGAAGTCGGCGCTGGCGCTGTGCGCGGGGCTCGAGGCGGTGCTCGAACGCCGGGCGCACAAGCGGGTCGTGGTGTTCCGCCCGCTGTACGCGGTCGGTGGACAGGACCTCGGCTACCTGCCCGGCAGCGAGAACGAGAAGATGGCGCCGTGGGCGCAGGCGGTGTTCGACACGCTCGGCGCGCTGGTCTCCTCGGATGTCATGGACGAGGTGATGGATCGCGGCATGCTCGAGGTGCTGCCCCTGACGCACATCCGCGGGCGTTCGCTGCACGACTCGTTCGTCATCGTAGACGAGGCGCAGTCGCTGGAGCGCAACGTGCTGCTGACCGTGCTCTCGCGGATCGGCTCGGGCTCGCGGGTGGTCCTCACGCACGACGTCGCGCAGCGGGACAACCTGCGGGTGGGCCGGCACGACGGCGTCGCCGCGGTGATCGAGGCGCTGCAGGGGCACCCGCTGTTCGCCCACGTCACGCTGACTCGCTCGGAGCGCTCGCCGATCGCCGCCTTGGTCACCGAGATGCTGGAGGACTCTGGCCTGTAAGCCAACCCGGTAAGGTGCCACCCATGACGCTGGCTGCGGTACCGTAACC
>JBOGDQ010000247.1:0-2812 GCA_050742975.1 Jatrophihabitantaceae bacterium | reverse complement strand
GCCATGCACCCGACGCCCCAGGTAAGGCGTGTCTCCGGTCAGCACCAGCGCGGCAGCGCCGCACGCGGCCGCTCGGCTAACTATCCCCTCGGTGAGGGTACGGTCAGCGGTCACGTAGACCTGCATCCACCAAGGTCCGGCGGTGGCGGCCACCTCCTCGACGATCCTGCTCGAGCGAGCAGAGAGGATGAACAGGGTGTTCGCGTCCCGTGCACCGCGTGCGGTCGCAACCTCACCTTCGGCATGCAGTAGTCCCTGGTAGGCGATCGGGGCCGCCGCGACCGGGCTCGCAAATCGCTGCCCGAACAGCAGACACGAGACATCGACGTCACTCACGTCACGGAGCACATGAGGCAGAAAGCGATAGCTCGCCCATGCCGCGCCAGCCTCGGCCAGGGCGATCTCCTCGTCCGAACCACCGGCGAAGTACTCAAACAGCGCCGCATCGACCCTCTGCTTTGCATGCTCCTTCTGGCGGGCGATCACGTGCTCGATGCCTTGCGCCATGTCCACCTCGTTACCGATCAGCGTGCCGCGGCAATTTCTCTTCGAGAATCGTGCACCAACCTATCCGGCGTGTGAGGTGCGTCGAATCCGCCGCAGGACAGCGAGCGCGGTGTCATCAGCTGTAGCCCATCTACATATTGATGTCGATATCACTTTTGCGAGGGTTTCAGTCTCAGCGAGGGGCGACGCGACCCGGCATGCGCGGCAGGGCGCGGCCGATCAGTCGAGTTTGGCCACGGCCGGTGCGGGTTCGCGGACGGTGTAGTGCAGGCTGCTCAGCTCGGGGCGAACAGCACAGCGAATGGGCGGCCTGGAAAGCCGACACCACCCTCCGCAGACCCACCGCAGCGAGTACTTGCTCGACGGCCGCGCCCGCACGCCCTGCGGCGCCGCAACCACGGCAGGACCGCTTGCAGCCCAGAGCCCGGTCTACGCCTGCAAGCGACCGCTCACGACCAAAGCCCGCGACCCGCGACGATGTGACTGCCGCTCGATCCGGGTCGACACCCTCGACCACGCCGTCTGGCCCCAGTTCCGCGGCGCGCTGAGGCAACCAGCCCGACTCACGGCCATCGTCGAGCAGGCCGGCGACCCGAAGCGCCCCGACATCGGCGGCGACACGCTCAGCGCCGCAATCGCGGACACCGCGCACATCATCACCCAGCTCCAACAGGCGATCGCCGAGGAATACCAGTCGCGCGCGAGGACGGCTACGAGCCGGCCATAGCACGCCTGATGGTCCAGACGGAGTTTTTCAAGTCAAGTGAGACATCTGCTGGTTAGGTTGTTTTCGCTGTCGCCAGTTCGGGCTCCTTCTCGGGTTGGTTGATCCAGACCTCGTTGCGGATCTGCGGTGGGCGGGGGCGTGTGGCGAATCGTTCGGGATGCTGGCGCCAGGCCCGGTCGAGGGTCACGGCGCGGGCGTCGTCGATGGCGCCGTAGGTCCCTTGGTGGACCGATGCGGGGGTATGCCAGGCGATCCCCGAGTGGTGGTGGACGTGGTTGTACTCGATGAAGAACCCGTCACAGAAGGCCCTGGCTTCGGCGAGAGAATCGAAGTGGTGGGGGAAGTCGTGGACGTACTTCAACGTCTTGAACTGGGCCTCGGAGAACGGGTTGTCGTTCGACACCCGGGGTCGGGAGTGCGATCTGGTGATCCCCAGGTCCGAGAGCAGCGCCGAGACGGGTTTGGAGGTCATCGAGGTGCCCCGGTCGGCGTGGACGGTGTGCGGTGCGGAGCCGTTGGTGACGATGGCGCCGTCGATGAAGTCGGCTGCGACGATGGAGTCCTCGGCCGCGCAGACCAGATACCCCGGGCTGAAGCGCGAGTAGATGTCGATCAACGCGTACAGGTGGAACCAGATGCCCTTGGCCGGGCCACGCAGTTTCGTGATGTCCCACGACCACACCTGCGAGGGGCCGGTGGCCACGAGTTCGGGTTTGACCTTCGCCGGATGGGAGGCAAGCCGGCGCCGTTCGCGGGTCTGTCCGGCAGCCCTGGCGATCCGGTACATGCTCGACATGGAGCAGTGATACCGGTCCTCGTCGAGCTCACGAGCCCAGATCTGACAGATCGACAAATCCGAGTACTGCTCGGAGTTGATCACCGCCAAGACGCCCGCCCGTTCCTCCTGCGAGAGCGTGGAGGGCGGTTTCGCGCGCTCGGCCTGGGACACCGGGGTCGTCTTGGCCGACGGCGGGTTCACACGCCGGTAGTGGCTGGCCCTGGACCTGCCGGTCAGCCGGCACGCCAGCACCACGCTGATCGACAACGCGATCAACGCAGTGAACGCCTCATCCAAGATCGTCTTGGCGCTCATCGCCGGCTCCTCGTGGCCGGCTGGCTCTCCTCGCTGCTCATCGAGAGCAGCTCCAAGAGCCTGTGCGCTTTTCCCATCACGTCCAGAGCTGCTTGCGTCTGCTCCAGTTGCCGTGACAGCCGAGCGTTCTCGGCCTCCAACTTCACCGTCCGCGCCGAGGCTGTAGATGCCTTCGACCTGGGTTTACGTTCTCGCCGATACGACACGCCAGCCGCCGCCGCGTCACGGGCCTTGGCCCACTCCGCGACCTGCGTCTGATAGATACCCTCACGCCGTAGCACCGCGGACTTCTCGCCATGCTCAGCGGCCTCGTACTCGGCCAGGACCCGGGCACGGTACTCCGCGGTGAACGACCTCCTCGTCGGCTTGGGAGCCGGATCAACACCATCAGAAATCGATAGTTCCAGGGCTTGCGGATTCAACATGATTACGTCCGATCCCCGCCCTCATTTCAGGTCACCCACAAGACGCGGGGTGTCTCAGAT
>JBOGDQ010000246.1:0-26813 GCA_050742975.1 Jatrophihabitantaceae bacterium | reverse complement strand
GGACAGAACCATGGACAAGGTGGGCAATTTCGATCTTGAAAAGCCTGTTTATGCTGGTCAGGTGGTGGGGCGGGTGGGGCTCGAACCCACGACCTGACGGATTATGAGTCCGCTGCTCTGACCAGCTGAGCTACTGCCCCCAGCGGGCCCGCGGGCACGCCGAGGGCCGTCATCACCGGATGAATATGCTCCCCCGACTGGACTCGAACCAGTAACCCTTCGATTAACAGTCGAATGCTCTGCCAATTGAGCTATGGGGGACTGCTCTGCGCGTTCCGGTCCGGTCGGCGCAACCGCGACAGCCTATCCGATCCCAGGCCCTGATTCGTGCCGGGGTTAGGGTAGGTGACACGCGGCGAATGAGGAGTCCTGGATGAAGTTGCTGTTCGGTGTCGCCATCGGGTACGTGCTGGGCGCCCGAGCCGGACGGGAGCGGTACGAGTCCGTCGTGCGGGTCGCCCGCCGCGTGGCCGGCAGCCAGACCGTGCAGTCGACGGCCGGCGTGTTGCAGTCGCAGGTGGACTCCGTCACCCACAAGGCCCGCCAGCGCGTCTCGGCGAAGCTGCACACCGCCAGCGCGAACGGGAACGCCCACCGCTACCAGAGCTGAGCGGCCTGCTGCTCCCGCTCGAACTCCGCGCGCAGGATCGCCAGCCGGGCACTGATCGCCGAACGCACCTGAGCGGTGTCCGGCGTGCCGGGGTCCAGGCGCGCCCACCACTGCAAACCGTCCTCGCCGGGGACCTTCCGGGCGACGAACCGCGCCGCACCGCCGGCCACCGCCGCGACCTCCGACCTGACGATGTTGGCCTCGACCCGTGCACGGACGGTCGGCGGCAGGTTGCGCGGCACGGACAGTTCCGCCCTGACAGCGGGCCGATCGATCATCAGCGTTTCCTCGACGACGTCCGCCTCGATCACGGCCAGGACGCGGTCCCGCCAGACCGCCTTGGAGATGTGCTGCCAGCCGATCAGACGGCGGCCGTCCCCCTCCGGCCACCACAGCCCGCGCGAGGTAGCGAGCACAACCTTGCCGTCAGCGGTGTCGGCCCACGCCAGCAGGCGCTCCTCGCTGTCCAGGCGCGCCAGCGCGGCAACGGGCGGCGCGTCCCGCCGGTGGAACAGTCCCATCACTGGCCGCCGATGGCCCGTTCACGAAGCACCCGCCGGTACCCCTCGAGGCTGATCAGCTCACCGAACAGCCGGGCGTGCTCCGCCGCGTGTTCGAGCGGGTTGAGCCGCTGGATCCGCGACTTCAGGGCGGCAACCTGGCGCGAGGTGACGATCTCCTGCAGGCGGGCCAGCACCGAGTCGGCATAGCGCTCCTGACCGTCGACGCCTGTGCGCAGCGGCTCGACGGCCAGTGCGTGCACGCCCCGGCGCAGCGACTCGTCGTCCATGTGCTCCTCGACCGAGTTCGTCCAGCCCGCGCCACTGACGGCCTTCGCGGTGCCACCGGCAGCCGCGATCGCCGCTCGCAGCGCACGGTGCGCCGGATGCAGGAACGCCTCCTCGGCCAGCGCGTCGAACTGGGGTCCGGCGACGGCCGGCAGTTGCAGCGCGATCTTCAGTACCTCGCGCTCGACCCGGATCACCGACTCGTCCAGCCTGGCCTCCGGCGCGGGCTGCGCGGGCCGCTCGTCATGGACCCGGCGATCGTTCGCGCGCTCCAGTCCCCGCACCCGGACGACCACCTGCATCGGGTCGTCGAGGCCGATCAGACCGGCGAGCCGCCGCGCGTACTCATCGCGCAGGGAGCGATCCTTGATCCGCGCGACGAGCGGGATGGCCCGGTCCAGCGCCGCCACCCTGCCCTCGGCCGTCTCCAGGTCGTGCCGCCCGACCGTCGACCGCAGCACGAACTCCACCAGCGGGATGCGGCGGGCGACCAGATCGAGCACGGCCGTGTCACCGGACTTCATCCGCAGGTCGCACGGGTCCAGGCCGGTCGGCTCGATCGCCACGAACGTCTGCGACATGAACTTCTGATCGTCACCGAAGGCCCGCTCGGCCGCCTTCATCCCGGCGGCGTCACCGTCGAAGGTGAAGATCACCTCGCCGGTGAACGCGTCGGAGTCCATCAGCAGCCGCCGCAGCAGCTTCACGTGCTCGGCCCCGAACGCCGTGCCGCACGTCGCGACCGCGGTGCTCACGCCGGACAGGTGGCAGGCCATCACGTCGGTGTAGCCCTCGACGACGACCGCCCGATGCTGGCGCGCGATCTCCTTCTTGGCGGCATCGACGCCGTACAGCACCTCGCTCTTCTTGTAGATCGGCGTCTCGGGCGTGTTCAGGTACTTGGCCTCGATCTTGTCATCGTCGAACAGCCGGCGGGCGCCGAATCCCACGACATCGCCGGTGACGTCGCGCAGCGGCCAGAGCAGCCGGCGGTGGAACCGGTCGATCAGCCCGCCCCGCCCGGACTCCTTCGCGAGCCCTCCGACGGTCAGCTCGGACGGCGTGAATCCCTTTGCCAGCAAGTGTTTGGTGAGCGAGTCCCAGCCGGCCGGGGCGTAGCCGCAGGCGAACCGGACGGCGACCGCTTCGTCGAAACCGCGGCCGGCCAGGAACTCGCGCGCCACCCGCGCCTCGGGCGTGCGCAGCTGCTCGCCGTAGTAGGTGGCGGCTTCGGCGTGGGCGGCGATCAGCCGGGCCCGTTGGCCGTGCTCGCGCCGCGGGGCCGCGCCACCCTCCTGGTAGCGCAGCTGAATGTTCGCGCGGGCCGCCAGCCGCTCGACCGCCTCGGTGAAGTCCAGGTGCTCGATGTTCTGCACGAACCGGATGACGTCGCCGCCGACGCCGCAGCCGAAACAGTGGAAGAGCGCGCGAGCCGGCGTGACGTTGAACGACGGGGACTTCTCGTCGTGGAACGGGCACAGGCCCTTGAGGTTGCCGCCGCCGGCGCTGCGGAGCTGGACGTGCTCGCCGACGATGTCCTCGATGGGCGTCTTGTCGCGGACGAGCGCGATGTCCTCGTCCCGGATCCGCCCTGCCACACGTGGAGTCTAGGCGCGGGCTACGACGCGGTGCCGACCAGCCGCGTGTGCCAGGTGAGAGCCGAGGTGTCGGTCAGCTGGGCGACCTGGTCGATCACCACGCGCAGCCGATCGGCGTCGCTGCCGGCCATCCGCCAGGCCGGAGCGAGGCTGCGGTCCAGCGTCGCGGGCGCGCCGGACAGGATGGCCTCGACCAGCTCGGTGATCACCCGGCGCTGCCACACCTGCCGCTCCGGGGCGCCGGGACGCAGCATCACGTAGTGCGCCGCGATTGCCTTGAGCAGCGCGCACTCCGCGACGATCGCGGCCGGGACCACAAGGTCGGCCGAGTAGCGGCCGAGTGGCTCGGGGCCGTGCGCCGCGCGGGTCGCCATGATCGCCGCGCCGGCGAAGCGGCCGGTCAGCTCGCTGGTGGCCCGCTTGGCCGCCGCCTGGGCGAGGTAGGAGCCGTCGTAGCCGGCCAGGTCGCGCAGCGTCGGCAGGTCGAGCAGCTCGTCCAGCACCGGCGCGAGCTCTTCCGACGTCCGGGCGCTGTACTGCTTCGCGGCGACGCGGCACAGTTCCGCGCGCGCTCCGTCGTCGACGCAGGCGAGCCGGACGAGCCCGGCGTGCACCCCGTCCTCGACGTCATGCACCGAATACGCGACGTCGTCAGCCCAGTCCATCACCTGCGCCTCGAGGCAGCGGGTACCGTCCGCTGCCCCGGCCCTGGTCCACTCGAACGCGGCCAGGTCCGCGGCGTAGACGCCGAACTTGCCCACGCCCGCCCGTCGCGGCCACGGGTACTTGCACGTCGCGTCGACGACGGCGCGGGTCAGGTTCAGCCCACCCGGTTCGCCGCTGCCGTGCACCACCTTCGCCTCGAGCCGGGTCAACACGCGCAGCGTCTGGGCGTTGCCCTCGAAGCCGCCACAGGGTCCGGCAACCGCATCGAGCGCGTCCTCGCCGTTGTGCCCGAACGGGGGGTGGCCGATGTCGTGCGCCAGACCGGCCGCGTCGACGATGTCCGGATCGCAGCCCAGCGCGGCGCCGATCTCGCGTCCGATCTGCGCGACCTCGAGCGAGTGGGTGAGCCGGGTCCGCGGGAAGTCATCTTCACCGGGCACCACGACCTGCGTCTTGTCGGCCAGCCGGCGGAACGCGTAGGAGTGCAGCACCCGCGCCCGGTCCCGCGCGAAGTCGCTGCGAGCGGCGGCGGAGGTCTCGGCACCGGCCCGCTTGGCCGGCTCGTCGACCCGCCGCGCACGCGAGGCGGCGCCGTACCCGTACACGCCTAGACCTGCTCGTCGATCCAGTCGGCGAACCGGATCAGCGTGTCGACCCACATGCCGATCGAGTACTTCAGTTGCGCGCGGCTGACGCCGGCCTCGAAGTCATGGCAGTGCTCGGCGCAGATGCCGACCACGCCGTCGTCGGGGAGCACCGTGTACGCCTTGGGGAACAGCTTCGTCCGGTTCCACTCGTCCAGCGCCAGGGCCAGCCCGGCGCGGGTCTCGACCGGGAAGCGGCGGTTCAGGTACAGCCTCGCCTGCACCACCTCGTGCCGCTCGCCGTAGAAGAAGAAGTAGACGCTGCAGCGCTCCCAGCGCACGACCAGGTCACCGTCGTCGTCGATCTGGTGCTTGAGGCCGAACTCGTCGAGGATCTGCCCGGTCAGCGCGATGCTCGGAGCAACCAGCGTGCCGCCGTCAGGCTCAGCGCGCCGTGCGGTCAGGAGGTCCGGGAGCACGGAGCGGGGACGGCGCCAGAACACCCCTCGACCGTACCGGTCAGCGGTCGCTGACGCTGCGCCCGGCTTCCAGGCGCGCGACCGGCACGCGGAACGGCGAGCAGGAGACGTAGTCGAGCCCGACGCTCTCGAAGAAGTGGACGGATTCGGGGTCGCCGCCGTGCTCGCCGCAGATGCCGAGTTTGAGGCCGGGGCGGTGCAGGCGTCCGTTCTCGACGGCGATCCGGATGAGCTCGCCGACCCCGTCGCGGTCGATGGACTCGAACGGGCTGACACCGAAGATGCCCTTCTCCAGGTAGTGCGAGAAGAACGCGGCCTCGACGTCGTCGCGGGAGAAGCCCCAGGTCGTCTGGGTCAGATCGTTCGTGCCGAAGGAGAAGAACTCGGCGGCCTCGGCGATCTGGCCGGCGGTCAAGGCGGCACGCGGCAGCTCGATCATGGTGCCGACCAGGAAGTCCAGCTGCACGCCCTTGGCCTCGCGGACCTCGCGGGCGACCTGGATGATGTCCTGCTTGACGGTCTCGAACTCCTGCACCGCGCCGACGAGCGGGATCATGATCTCCACGCGTGGCACCCCGCCGGCGTGCAGGCGCTCGGCGGCGGCCTCCAGGATCGCTCGGGCCTGCATCGCGAACAGGCCCGGGATGACCACGCCCAGGCGCACGCCGCGCAGGCCGAGCATCGGGTTCTGCTCGTGCAGCTTGTGCACCGCCTGCAGCAGCCGCAGGTCGCCCTCGCGCGGCTCGCCGCGGGACTCGGCGACCGCGACCCGCACCGACAGTTCGGTGATGTCAGGCAGGAACTCGTGCAGCGGCGGGTCGAGCAGCCGGATGGTGACGGGCAGCCCGTCCATGGCCTCGAACACGTCGATGAAGTCCTGCCGCTGCAAGGGAAGCAGGTCGGCCAGCTCCTGGTCCTGCTCCTCGTCGGTGTCGGCCAGGATCAGCGCCTCGACCAGGGCGCGGCGCTCGCCCAGGAACATGTGCTCGGTGCGGCACAGGCCGATGCCCTGCGCGCCGAAGCGGCGGGCCCGCTCGGCGTCCTCGGCGTTGTCGGCGTTCGCCCGCACCGCCATCCGGCGCACCCCGTCGGCGTGCTTCATGATCCGGTCCACGGCCTGCACCAGCTCGTCGCCGGCAGCGGTCTCGTCACCCTCGAAGTAGCGCACCACCGGCGAGGGCACGACGGGAACCTCCCCCAGGAACACCTCACCGGACGTGCCGTCGATGCTGATCACGTCGCCCTCGTGCACGACCACCCCACCGGGCGCGGTGAACCGCCGGTTCTTCGTCTCGACGTTCAACGCCTCGACCCCGCACACGCAGGTCTTGCCCATGCCGCGAGCCACCACCGCCGCGTGCGAGGTCTTGCCGCCGCGCGAGGTCAGGATTCCGGCCGCCGCGATCATGCCGTTCAGGTCGTCCGGGTTCGTCTCACGGCGGACCAGGATGACCGACTCCCCCGACCGCGACCACTTGATCGCGGTGTACGAGTCGAACACCACCTTGCCCACCGCGGCGCCGGGCGAGGCGTTCATGCCCTTCGCGATCAGTTGGTGCGTCACGTTCTCGTCGAAGCGCGGGAACATCAGCTGCGCCAGCTGGGCCCCGTTCACCCGCTGCAGCGCCTCGTCGATGTCGATCAGCCCCTGATCGACCAGCTGGGTGGCGATCCGGAACGCCGCCGCAGCGGTCCGCTTGCCCACCCGCGTCTGCAGCATCCACAGCTTGCCGCGCTCGATCGTGAACTCGATGTCGCACAGGTCGCGGTAGTGCTCCTCGAGCCGCTGCATGATCTTCAGCAGCTCGTCGTAACACTTCTTGTCGATCTTCTCCAGGTCGGCGAGCGGCACCGTGTTCCGGATTCCGGCCACCACGTCCTCACCCTGCGCGTTCTGCAGGTAGTCCCCGTAGATGCCCTGCGCGCCGGAGGCCGGATCCCGGGTGAACGCGACCCCGGTGCCCGACTCCATGTCCAGGTTGCCGAACACCATCGCCACGATGTTCACCGCCGTACCCAGGTCGGCCGGGATCCGCTCCTGACGCCGGTAGATCACCGCCCGCTTGGTGTTCCACGAGTCGAACACCGCGCGCACCGCCAGATCCAGCTGCTCGCGCGGCTCCTGCGGGAACGGGCGGCCGGCGTGCTTGACCACGACCTCCTTATAGGTATCGACGACTCGACGTAAGTCGTCGGCGTCCAGGTCGAGATCGTTCGTGCTGTCCTTGGCGTGCTTGGCCGCATCCAGCGCGTCGTCGAAGTGCTCAGCGTCGATCCCCAGCACGGTCTTGCCGAACATCTGGATCAGCCGCCGGTACGAGTCGAACGCGAACCGCTCGTTACCGGCCTGCGCCGCCAACCCCCGCACCGACTGATCGTTCAGACCGATGTTCAGGACCGTGTCCATCATTCCGGGCATCGAGAACTTCGCGCCGGACCGCACCGAGACCAGCAGCGGATCGTCGGACTGCCCCAGCTTCTTGCCCATCGACTTCTCCAGCGCGGCCAGATGCTCGCTGACCTCCGCCGCCAGCTCCTCCGGCTGCCGCCCGGACTTCAGATACGCCTGGCACGCCTCGGTCGTGATCGTGAATCCCGGCGGCACCGGCAGCCCGATGTTCGTCATCTCGGCCAGGTTCGCACCCTTACCCCCGAGCAGGTCCTTGAGGTCCTTGTTCCCCTCGGCGAAGTCGTATACGTACTTGGGCATCGTGTGCTCCGTCCGTTCCACCGCTGCTGTGGTCCCGAGCCTAGTCAACCGCCGCTGTCCGGCAGCTCGGCGCCGGAGGGGACGGCGCGTGAGCCACGCGACTGCAGCCAGCCGTCCGGCAGCGCGACCGAACGGACGCCGGTCGTGCGGCCGCGAGGCTGCCCGAGCACGGCTGCCGGAAACGACTGATCGAGGTCGAGCTGCGCGAGCAGGCCGTCCAGCTCGGCCAGCCTCGACGCCGAGGCCATCGACCGGCGCAGGTCGCCGCCGACGGAGAATCCCTTGAGATACCAGGCGACGTGCTTGCGGAAGTCGGTGACGCCGCGGGCCTCGTCGTCCAGCCATTCGACGAGCAGCTGCGCGTGCCGCCGCATCGTCACGCTCACGCCGCGCAGGTCTGGAAGCACGCGCTCCGGCCGACCGTCGAAGGCGGCGGCGAGATCGGCGAACAGCCACGGCCGGCCGAGGCAGCCCCGGCCGACGACCACGCCGGCGCAGCCGGTCTCGCGGACCATCCGCAACGCGTCGTTGGCCTCCCAGATGTCCCCGTTGCCGAGCACCGGGATGTCGAGCAGAGCGGCCAGCTCGGCGATCGGTCCCCAGTCCGCGGAGCCGGAGTAGAAGTCGGCGGCTGTGCGGCCGTGCAGCGCGACCTGCCTGACGCCGGCGTCCTGCGCCCGCAGCGCGGCCTCGCGGTAGGTGTGGTGCCCGGCGTCGATGCCGATGCGCATCTTGATCGTCACGGGCAGCTCGCCCGCGTTGCGCACGGCCGAGGTGACGATGTCGTCGAACAGCTCGATCCGCCATGGCAGCGCCGATCCGCCACCTTTGCGAGTGACCTTGGGAACCGGGCAGCCGAAGTTGAGGTCGACGTGGTCGGCCAGATCCTCCTCGACGATCATTCGGACGGCCGCGCCGACGACGAGGGGATCGATGCCGTACAGCTGGATGCTGCGTGGCTGCTCGTCGGACTCGAACCGGATCAGCCGCAGCGTCTTGGGGTTGCGCTCGACCAGGGCGCGGGTCGTGATCATCTCGCTGACGAACAGCCCAACCCCACCCGCCGCCGCCATCTGCTCGCGGCACAACCGCCGGAACGCGGTGTTCGTGATGCCGGCCATCGGCGCAAGGACGATCAGTGGGGGTCCCCCCGCCAGTAAAGGCGTAGCCGGCGGGGGAGGGCCTGCGGCGACCCGCTCGGACAGCCGCAGAGGTGACACAGCGACCGAAGTCATCCAGCCACCAGGCGCAGCGGAAAGTGTCGGGCAATCGCCTCGTAGTCGCGGTCGCGATGCAGGACTGGCACATCGTTGCGGATCGCGATCGCGGCGATCAGGCAATCATTCAACGATCTGATGCTCTCGCCGGCACGGCGGCACACCCGGTAGATGTACGCCGCGTCCTCGACATCGATCCGGGGCAACTGCATGACGTCTTCGCAGCCGTCGAGCGCCGCGGACAGACGCTCGACCTGCGTCTGACCGGACAACACTTCCAGGCGCACAATGTCGGTGGTCATAGCCGTGCGGTCGGTGATCGTCCGTTCCAACGCCGCCACCTGCGGCGTGTCGAGATCGCGTGCGAAGTCGATCCAGACCGAGCTGTCTGCGATCACGTCGCGCGTGCTGGTTCTTCGTCGAACCGGCGGCCGGTCTTGATCGCTTCGAGATCGCCATCCCATCCGATCCCGCGGAGCGCGAGGATCTCGTCCGGTGTGAGGGCCTTGGGGCGCCGGATGCGTCGCAGCGCGAAATCGACCGCCTCACGCTTCGTGCGCAAGCGGTACGTCGACATGATCTCGGAGATCAGTTCATCGTCGATGTCGATGTTGGTGCGGCTCATACACCTAGCGTACACATCCGATAGCGGACGCGACCGAGTTATCCACAACCCGGTAGGCGGGCGGCGAGGTAGCTCTCGACCTGATCGAGCGCGATCCGCTCCTGCTGCATCGAGTCGCGCTCGCGAACCGTCACCGCTCGGTCGTCGAGCGAGTCGAAGTCGACGGTGACGCAGAACGGGGTACCGATCTCGTCCTGGCGTCGATACCTGCGTCCGATCGCCTGCGCATCGTCGAACTCGACATTCCAGTTCCCGCGCAGCGCCGCGGCCAGTTCGCGCGCCATCGGCGACAGGTCGGTGTTGCGCGACAGCGGCAGCACCGCGACCTTCACCGGGGCCAGGCGGCGGTCCAGCTTGAGCACCGTCCGCTTCTCCATGACGCCCTTGGCGTTGGGCGCCTCGTCCTCGCTGTACGCGTCGAGCAGGAAGGCGAGAACGGCCCGGGTCAGGCCCGCTGCCGGCTCGATGACGTACGGGGTCCAGCGCTCGTTCTTGTCCTGGTCGAAGTAGGTCAGGTCGGTGCCCGAGTGCTTGGAGTGGGTCTTCAGGTCGAAGTCGGTGCGGTTGGCGACGCCTTCGAGCTCGGCGAACTCCGAGCCGCCGAACTGGAAGCGGTACTCGATGTCGACGGTGCGCGTCGAGTAGTGCGACAGCTTCTCCTTGGGGTGCTCGAAGTAGCGCAGGTTCGCCGGGTCGAGGCCGAGGTCGACGTACCAGTTCCAGCGCTGCTCGAGCCAGTACTCGTGCCACTGCGCATCGGTGCCCGGCTCGACGAAGAACTCCATCTCCATCTGCTCGAACTCGCGGGTGCGGAAGATGAAGTTGCCGGGCGTGATCTCGTTGCGGAAGCTCTTGCCGGTCTGCGCGATGCCGAACGGCGGCTTCTTGCGTGCCGTCGTCATCACGTTGAGGAAGTTGACGAAGATGCCCTGGGCGGTCTCCGGGCGCAGGTAGGCGACGCCCTCCTCGGACTCGACCGGCCCGAGATAGGTCTTGAGCATCATGTTGAAGTCGCGCGGCTCGGTCCACTGCCCGCGCGTGCCGCAGCTCGGGCACGGGATGTCTTTGAGGCCCTCCGGCGCTTTGCCGTGCTTGGCCGCGTACGCCTCCTCGAGCTGGTCGGCCCGGTTGCGCTTGTGGCAGTTCAGGCACTCGATCAGCGGGTCCGTGAACACGTCCAGGTGACCGGACGCCCGCCACACCTGCGGCGCGAGGATGACCGCCGAGTCGATGCCGACGATGTCGTCGCGTCCGGTGACCATCGTCTTCCACCACTGGCGCCGGACGTTCTCCTTCAGCTCGACACCGAGCGGTCCGTAGTCCCACGCAGAGCGAGTACCGCCGTAGATCTCGCTGGAGGGGAAGATGAATCCCCGCCGCTTGCTCAGGTTGACGACGGCGTCATTGCGGTTGGCGGCTCGGTGGTCGGCGGGCACAGGCTCTCCATACTGGGTGCGGGCTGGTCCTCGTCGGCAAGGGTATCGACTGCGCGGGCGCGTTCTCGCCGGCGTTCGATCCGGTCGGCGACGAAGGACACGAGCGCTGCGGCCAGGGCGCCGGCGACGCAGTCGGACAGGTAGTGCTCGCCGGTGTAGACGAGACTGAACGTCATCGCGATGGGGTAGGCGACGAGCAGCGGCCGCAACCACTTCCTGACCCGGCGCCACATGAAGATGCAGAACAGCATCGTTCCGCCCAGGTGCAGAGACGGGACTGCCGCCACGAGGTCGACGGCGCCTTGTCCCTTGCGCAGCAGCGACTCCGCGGTGCTCAGGTGCAGCTCGGACCAGCCCTTTCCCGACAGCCGCTCGAACCACGGGTTGGCGCCTGCGCGCACCCCGGTGAAATGTCCGAGGATGCCACCGCTGGGGACGAATTCGGCGCTGTTGCTCATGCACGGCGGGTTGGACGGATGGCCGGCGACCTGCTTGGCGGTGCACACAGCGGCGGCCCAGGGCGGAGCGGCGGGGATCAGCGCGAACAGCGTGAAGCAGAAGAACGAGAGCCCGACGAAGCGCAGCGACCACCGGTAGAAGTCTGCGCGGCTGCGCAGCCACAGCACGCCGGCCGTCACGTACGGCAGCAGGAAGAACGAGCTGTAACACAGACTGGCGAGCACGTCCCACCAGTGCACGCCGGGGTAGTTCAGCTTCTCCTGCAGCCAGACAGTCGGCTCCCTGCCCAGGAACAGGACCTTGTCCACGTCGACCTGCGGGTGCCACCACGTCGGCATGCCGAGCCGGTCGGACAGCCCGCGCAGGTAGTCGTACGCGATGAGCACCGCGGCGAACGGCAGCCAGTCGACGAGCACGGTCAGCAGGTTGCGGCGGCCGATGCTGAACGCGGTCACGCCTGCCGCGATCCAGACCAGCAGCCCCTCGCGGTCGAACGGGACGCCGTCGTAGTACAACTGGTAGGCGACCGCGAGGATCCAGGCCGCCGAGGCCCCCCAGCGGATGCCGCGCAGGACGTCGCCGCGGTGCGCGCGAATGCGGCGCCACCGGTCGCTGCCGCCGGTCTCCGGCTGGCTCTCGTCCTTCTCGACGGTGTCAGCGCTCACGCCGTCGGCTCGCGATCGCTCGCGCGGACGACCCTCGCGCCTCCGGGCGCGATCTCCAGCAGCGGTTCGAACGACGCGGGCAGGTCCAACGCCTCGGCGAGCAGCGGGGTGGCGTGCAGCTTGACCTCGAGGCCGCCGAGTGCCCGCCGGTACGAGCCGACGTTGGCCCACTCGGTGATGAGCAGCCAGTGCTCCGGGTCGTCGGTCGAGCGGCCCAGGCTGCCGCGCAGGTAACCCGGCCGCACGGCGAGCGCATCGAGGGCGGCCTGCGCGCGGTCGGCGAAGTCGTCGCTGCCGCCGGCGAAGTGGGTCACCGAGATCACGGCAGCACCGGCGCTTCGATCGGACCCGCGGAGCCGAAGCGCCGATCGCGCCGGGCGTAGGCGAGGCAGGCCGCCCAGAGGTGCCGGCGGTCGAAGTCGGGCCACGGCGTGTCCATGAAGACCAGCTCGGCGTAGGCGGACTGCCACAGCAGGAAGTTGGAGGTGCGCTGCTCCCCCGACGTGCGAATGAACAGGTCGACGTCCGGCAGCCCGGGCTCGTCCAGGTGGGCCTCGATCGTCCGCTCGTCGATCTTGGCCGGGTTGAGCCTGCCGTCGGCGACCTCGCGCGCGATGGCCCGGGTGGCGTCGACGAGCTCGGCGCGGCCACCGTAGTTGACGCAGAACTGCAGCGTCAGCCGGTCGTTGTCCCTCGTGAACTCCTCGGCGTCCTCGAGCTGGTCGATGACGCTGCGCCACAGCCGGGGCCGGCGGCCGGCCCAGCGGATCCGCACCCCGAGGGCGGCCAGTTCGTCGCGGCGGCGGCGGATGACGTCCTTGTTGAAGCCCATCAGGAAGCGGACCTCGTCCGGCGAGCGGCGCCAGTTCTCGGTCGAGAACGCGTACGCCGAGATGGTTGACACACCGAGCTCGATGGCTCCGTGCAGGACGTCCATCAGGCTCGCCTCGCCGGCGCGGTGCCCCTCGATGCGGGACAGCCCCTGCGCGTGCGCCCACCGGCCGTTGCCGTCCATGACGATCGCGACGTGCTTGGGCACAAGGGCGGTTGGGATCTCCGGCGGCGTCGCGCCCGACGGGTGCGGGGGCGGGTCCGGCCACTGCCTGTCACCGCGCCCGCGCAGCCGGCCGCGGCCGGCTCCGGTGGTAGGCGATGTCACTTGAACACGGTACCGGCGCCCGCGCGCCACCGATCGTGGCTGTCCGCTTTGCGCGTTGCCCAGGGGCCGGGCGGGGCGGACAGTTGGGTCATGACCACCGAGCCAGCTCGGGGTGACGGCGCAGCCGACGAACTGCTCGAGGTCGGCCATGAGCCACGCCGTCCACACCGGCTGGAGACGTTCGGCGACCGGATCACGCCGGCCGTGCGCTGGGTCGCGGTTGCCGTCACGGTGTGCGGCCTGCTGCTCGCCTATCTCGTCGGCCGCCCGTCGTCGTCGGTCCGGCACGCGACGCAGCCGGACGCCACAGTCGGCACGGCCGGCACGGACGCGCTGTCCGTGCTGGTGGCGAAGGCTCGTCAGCGCGGGCCGCTGGCGGACTACATCCGATCCGACTCGAGCTACGGCGCGTGCGCGAGCGTTCGGGTCGGCCATGATCCGGGGCGCGCGGTCGTCGCCACCCTGCACCGGGACCTGCCCGGGTACGCGGTACGCGACGTGGCCCGCACGCTTGACCAGTTCACCGCGCTGTGCACGATCGACGTGCGCGCGGCGAACGCGCACGGCTCGACTGTCGTGGTCGAGGTCGTCTCGCCGCAGACCGGGTCGACCCACGCCTTCACCGCCGTGAGCATCTCCTCGATCGCGGACCCGTCCACGACCGCGGTGACGTCGGCGTCGGCGATCACGTCGGCCGGCTGGTCGGTCACGGTCGGCGTGATCGGACCGCGGTCGGACCAGCCGGGTGCGGCAACGCTGCTCAGCCTGGCCCAGGACCCGACACTGCTCTGGTGAGCGCCCCGCCGTCCTAGCGGACCGTGACCTCGCCACGCTCGACCAGGGGCAGCGAGCGCAGGCCGCGCTCGAGGTGCCATTGCAGGTGCGCGGCGATGAGCCCGCTCGCCTCGCGACGGGGTCCGGCCTCGCTCGCGTCGGCCGATGCCCAGTTGCCGCCGAGCAGCGCGACCATAAGCTCGACGGTCTCGCGGGCCGGGCGGCTCGACCCGGGCGGGCGGCAGTTCGCGCACACCGACCCGCCGGCGGGCACGTTGAACGCGGCGTGCGGTCCGGGCGCGGAGCACGTGGCGCACTCGGTCAGCGCGGGCTCCCAACCGGCCCCGGACATCGCGCGGATCAGGAAGGCGTCCAGCACCAGCCCCGGGTCGTGCGCGCGGGCGACGAGTGACTTGAGCGCGCCGACCAGCATCAGGTACAGCCGCAGCGCCGGCTCGCCCTCCTCGGTCAGCCGTTCGGTGGTCTCGCAGATCGCCGAAACGGCCGTCCACGCGGCGTAGTCGTTGGCCAGCTGCGCGCCGTACGCGCCGATCGACTCGGTCTGGGTGACCAGGTCCAGCCCGCGGCGCCCGCCCGGCGCCTGCTGGCCCTCGGGTAGCCGCGAGTGCAGCTGGACGTCGATGTGGCTGCCCGGTTCCAGGCGCGCGCCGAACTTCGACGACGTCCGCCGCACGCCCTTGCCGACCGCGCGCACCCGGCCGTGCCTGCGGGTGAGCAGCGTGACGATGCGGTCGGCCTCGCCGAGCTTGTGCACCCGGAGCACGACCGCCTCGTCACGGTAGAGCGGCATGCGTCGATCCTCGCACCGTCATCCGACGGCGGCCGGCTCCGACGCGGGGTCGAGCCGTTCGTGCAGGACGACCGCCAGCGCGGCCATGACCAGCCCCGAGCCGACGGTCACCAGGAACGCGATCCGGGCGCCGTGGGCGTCGGCGATCCCACCGACCAGCGCGGAGCCGACCCCGTAGCCGACGCTCAGTCCGGTGGTCAGCCAGGCCAGCCCCTCGGTCAGAGCGCGGCCCGGGACGATGCTCTCGATCAGCCCGAACGCCGTGATCAGGGTCGGCGCGAT
Source organism: Jatrophihabitantaceae bacterium (assembly GCA_050742975.1). GTDB lineage: Bacteria > Actinomycetota > Actinomycetes > Mycobacteriales > Jatrophihabitantaceae > JBDTGE01. Next base: position 11,950 of record JBOGDQ010000246.1, on the reverse strand, counting down.
CCCGAGCCCGACCACGAACGCGCACACGGCCAGCACGCCCACGTTGGTCGCGGCGAGGAACAGCAGCGGCAGCGCCCCGAAGACCAGCGCCTGCAGCCGGAACCGGGTGAGCACGCTCGCGCCCCAGTGCCGGGCGCCGTAGACGAAGCCGGATGTCCCGCTGCCGAAGGCGAAGCACGCCAGCACCAGCCCGCTCAGGCCGCGGTGGTGATGCTGCCCGCAGAAGGCCACCATCGTCACCTCGGCGCTGGCGAAGATCGCGCCCATCGCGATCGCGGTGATCGTCAGCAGCAGCATGCCGCGCTGCCGCAGCGCGGATGCACGGCCCCCTGCGCCGACCGTCTGCGCGGGCGGCTCGGTGGCCCGCAACGTCCGCAGCCACACCGCCCCGCCGAAGACCAGCAGCACACCGAGGACGAGGACGAGCACCGGATCGACCTGGGTCGCGATGAGCGTGGCCACCAGCGGCCCGACGGTGAAGATCACCTCGTCCAGGACCGACTCCAGCGAGTAGGCGGTGCTCATCTCGCGCCGCCCGCCGAGGACAAACGTCCAGCGGGCGCGCACGAGCGAACCCACCGCCAGGTAGGCGAATCCGGACACGAACGCCGGCACTACGTACGTCCACTGCGGGGCATGGGTCTGCACGAGCACGCCGATCAGCGCGGTGGCCGCGACGTGCAGCGCCGATGCCGGTAGGAGCAGGCGGTTCTGCCCGAAGCGGTCGACGAGCCGGGCCAGCACCGGGTTGCCGACACCGTTGCCGATCACGTACACGCCGGCCAGTACGCCGGCGAACCCGTAGTGCCCGGTGTGCGCCGAGACGATGAGTACGAGGCCGATGGGATAGATCGCGATCGGCAGTCGCATGACGAAGCCGGCAGCGCAGAACGAGGCGGTGCCCGGTTCGCGGAACGCGGCGCGGTAGGTCTTCAGCACCTCAGAAACCCAGCCGGTCCAGCTTCTTCGGGTCGCGCTGCCAGTCGGCCTCGACGGCGACGTGCAGGTCCAGATGGACCCGGCCGCCGAGCAGGCCGGAGATGCCGGCGCGCGCCGTCGTCCCGATCTGCTTCAGCCGCGAACCCTGATGACCGATGACGATGCCCTTCTGGCTGGAGCGCTCGAGGTGGATCGTCGCGAACACCTCGGTGATCTGTGGGTTGCTCTCGCGCGGGTGCATCTCCTCGACGGTCACGGCGATCGAGTGGGGCAGCTCGTCATGCACGCCTTCGAGCGCGGCCTCCCGGATCAGCTCGGCGATGCGCGTCGTCGTGTCGTTGTCGGTCTGCACGTCGTCGGGATACAACCGCGGTCCTTCGGGCAGCCGCGCGATGAGCAGGTCGGCAAGTAGATCGACCTGCTCCCCCGCGACCGCCGACACCGGGATCACGTCGGCGAACTCGCCCAACCGCGACACCGCGAGCAGCTGCTCGGCGAGCTGCGCGCGCGACGCGGTGTCCGTCTTGGTCACGATCGCGATCACGGGCGACTTGAGTTCGGCCAGCTCCGCTGAGATGAACCGGTCACCGGGCCCGACCTTCTCGTCGGCCGGCACGCAGAAGCCGACGACGTCCACCTCGGCCAGCGTCGAGCGCACCACGTCGTTGAGCCGCTGCCCGAGCAGCGTCCGCGGCCGGTGCAGGCCAGGGGTGTCGACCAGGATCAACTGCGCGTCCTCACGGGTGAGGATGCCGCGCACGGCGTGCCGGGTGGTCTGCGGCTTGGCGCTGGTGATCACGATCTTGCTGCCGACCAGCGCGTTCGTCAGCGTCGACTTCCCGGCGTTGGGGCGGCCGACGAAGCAGGCGAAGCCGGAGCGGTAGGGCATGCCGCCATCCTCCCAGACCGGCGCGAGAGACTATGTGCATGCACAGCGAGCTGCCGCGGTCCCAGCGGCGCATCCGTCGAGGTATCGCGGCCGCGTTGGCAGCGGTACTGGCCCTGCTGGTCGCGGGCTGCACCTCCGGCACTCCTCGGCCGGGGACGACCCGCACCGACACCCGAACCGCCACGATCACCACCACCCCGTCGAGCGGACCGATCGACGCCGGTCCGACCACGTCGGCGCCGGGCACCTGCTCGCTGCTGGCCAGGCAGACCGCGGCGGGCGACCTCGGCATGCGGCTGGCCAAGGAGCGGGTGCTCACCAGCGGCGGCAAGCAGGTCGGCTGCGAGTTCTTCGCCATCCAGGACTCCCCGCTCGCGACGGAAGAACGGCTGCCCGGGCCGAATCAGCCCGTCCTGCGCATCACCTCGGCCCGCTACGCCGGCGCGGTCAGCGCCCACAACGCCATGGTGCGGCTCGCCGAGGCGGCGACGAACCCGCAGCAGTTCAAGATCACCGGGGGAAACATCGGGCTGGCCTTCCAGACCGACTTCTACCCGAAGGATCACGGGACGGACTGGGCGTGTGCGTTCACCGTCGGCAGCACGCTCGTGGTCGTGCACACGGTGGTGACCAGCCCCTCTCTCACCGCGATCGAGATCGCCAGGACCGTGTCCGGCAAGTTCTGATCGCCGACTGGGCGTTTGTGTGCCATGCGTCGTTGACAGCCGTCCAGCCAGCAGGCATTCTGCCTAACCATGAGCGCTATGCCTAATCGTGATAGGCAGACCGAACGGCGTGAGGCCACCCGACGCGAGATCGTCGACGCGGCCTGGGAGATCGCCCGGCAGGACGGTCTCGGTGCGGTCACCCTCAGGCAGGTAGCTGCTCGGGTAGGGATGCGCTCGCCCTCGCTCTACTCGCACTTCGAGTCGAAGAACGCGATCTACGACGCGATGTTCGGCCAGGCGTGGTCGGACTTCCTGACTATCTGCGCTTCTCGGGAAGCATCGCTGCCGAAGGCTCCACGCAAGGCCCTGCTCGCTATAGCCCAGACATTCGTCGACTTCGCCGCGGCAGATCTGGCCCGGTTCCAGCTGATGAATCAGCGGATGGTCGCGGACTTCCAGCCCAGCGCCGAGTCGTACGCGCCGTCCGTTCGCGTCATGGACCTGTTCCGCCACCGGCTGCACCTGATCGGGGTCCGAGCGGACGCGGACGTCGACCTCTGCGTCGCCATCATCGGCGGCCTGGTCGACAGCCAGTTCGCGAACGACCCCGGCGGCACCCGCTGGTCCCGGCTGCTGCCGCGCGCGATCGACATGTTCGCCGACGACGTAAGCCTGCCGGGGCCGAGACTGAGGAGATCACGATGACCGTCACCAGAGCGCCCGACACCCGTCCACGCAAGCCCGCACTCGAACGCGCGACAGCGATGCGCCTCGCGGCGACGGAGTACCAGCGACTGCTCGAACTGCTGGCGTCACTCGGCCCGAGCGACTGGACGATCGCGACCGAATGCCCTGGGTGGGACGTTCATGCGATGGCCTCGCACGCGCTGGGGATGGCCGAGATGGCCGCGTCCGTGCGCGAGAGCATGCGGCAGCAGCGAGCCGCCACGCGCCGCGGTGGCGTGTTCCTCGACGCGCTCACCGGCCTGCAGGTCGAGGAGCACGCCGACCTCACGGCCCAGGCGATCGTGGCCCGTTTCGAGCGGGTCGCCCCGAAGGCGGTGCGCGGGCGGCGCCGGGCTCCGGGGTTCGTCCGCCGGCGCACGATGCCCCAGCCGCAGACCGTCGGCGACCACGAGGAGAAGTGGACGTTCGGCTACCTGCTCGACGTGATCCTGACCCGCGACCCGTGGATGCATCGGATCGACATCAGCCGAGCCACCGGCGCGCCACACGTCCTCACCGCGGACCACGACGGCGTGCTCGTCCACGACGTGGTGCAGGAGTGGGCGCTGCGCCATGGCCGGCCGTTCACGCTACGGCTCACCGGGCCGGCCGGCGGGTACTGGAGTATCGGCACCGGCGGGCCGGACGTCGAGCTCGACGCGGTCGAGTTCTGCCGCATCCTGTCGGGACGCGGCGACGGGCTGTCGTGCACGGGGCCGCTTTCGACGACGCTTCTAACGACCGCGGTGCCGTTCTGACACCGCAGCGCTCGGCCTACGGCAGTGACAGGTCGCAGCACGGCGAGCTGTACCGGCCCACCGGTTCTGCGCACGTCGGAACGGTCGTGATCATCCACGGTGGATTCTGGCGGGCCCGCTACGACGCCTCGCTCGGCCACCCACTCGCCCGCGACCTGGCCGCGCGCGGCTACGTGGTGTGGAACCTGGAGTACCGCCGGGTCGGAAACGGCGGCGGCTGGAGCGGGACGCTGGACGACGTCGCCGCGGGCCTGGATCACCTGGCCACGCTGGACGTCGACACCTCGCGCGTCATCGCTATCGGGCACTCCGCGGGTGGGCAGCTGGCGACCTGGGCGGCGGGACGGGCCGGGCCCGGCATCGCCCTGACCGGCGTCGTGTCGCAGGCCGGGGTGCTCGATCTGGCGACCGCAGCGCGTCAGGCGGTGGGGCAGGCAGCGGTCCTCGACCTGCTCGGCGGCTCGCCGGACGAGGTGCCCGAGCGCTACACCGCGGCCGACCCGATCACGCGGGTGCCGCTCGCCGTGCCCGTGCTCTGCCTGCACTCACGGGCCGACGACGAGGTCCCGTTCGCGCAGAGCACCGCCTACGTCGATGCCGCCACCGCGGCGGGGGCGGACGCCCGGCTCGTCGAGACGAACGGTGATCACTACACCCTGATCGACCCGTCGACGCCCGACTGGACGCTGGTCCTCGACGCGCTGGACAGCCTCATGCCGTGACGGCGTGGACCTGCGCCTCGGGGGCGACGTCGCGCAGGGCTGCCGTGCCGGCCTCGTCGGTAGCGTCCGCGCCGAACACGACGGCGGCCTCGAGCCCGAGCGCGCCCGAGGACACGGCCATGGCGACGGCCAGCTGAAGGGCGGTCAGCTCCAGCGAGGCCAGCGCGACGGTCGCGGCGACATAGGTCCGCCCGTCCGTGTCGCGGACAGCCGCGCCCTGTGCGGCGCGGGTGCGGGCGCGGGCCGAGCGGGCGAGCGTGAGCAGCTTCGCGTCCTCCGGCTCAAGCCCGCTCATGCGCGCCCTCCTCGTTTTTCGCGCCGGCCCTGTCCTTGTCCTTGTCCTTGGCGCCCGGCTTGGCCTCGGGGGGCAGGCGGCGCACGAGCACGGTGTCGATCCGGTTGCGGCGGCCGCCCGCGTTCTCGGCGATCAGTTCCAGGCCGTGCGCCTTGGTGTGCGCGCCGGTGATCGGCACCCGTCCGAGCGACTCGGCCAGCAGGCCGCCGACGGTCTCCACGTCGTCGCGGTCGGGGATGTTGACCCCGAACAGCTCGGCCAGGTCCTCGACCGCCAGCCGCGCGCTGACCCGCGCGGTGTCCTCGTCGATGCGATCGATCGGCGGGCGTTCATCGTCGTACTCGTCGGTGATCTCGCCGACGATCTCCTCGAGGATGTCCTCGATGGTGACCAGTCCCGCCGTCCCGCCGTACTCGTCGATCACGATCGCGATGTGCGTGCGGGCCGCCTGCATCTCGCGCAGCAACTCGTCGACCGGCTTGGACTCGGGCACGTAGCTGGCGACCCGCATCACCTCGTCGACCTTGGTCGAGCGGGCCCGCTCGTTGTCCTGTGCCCGCCGCGCGAGGTCCTTCAGGTAGGCCACGCCGATGACGTCGTCGGCGCTCTCACCGGTGACCGGGATCCGCGAGAATCCGCTGCGCAGCGCGAGGGCCAGGGCCTGCGGAACAGACTTGCCGCTCTCGATCCAGACGACATCGGTGCGCGGCACCATGACTTCGCGCGCGATCGTGTCACCGAGCGCGAACACCGACTGGATCATCTCCCGCTCGCCGTGCTCGACGACCCCGCGCTGCTCGGCCATGTCCACCAGCTCACGCAGCTCCACCTCGGACGAGAACGGACCGTCGCGGTATCCGCGTCCGGGGGTGATCGCGTTGCCGAAGTGGGTGAGCAGCGATGCCAGCGGGCCGAACACGCGACCCAGCGCCTTGACCGCGCCGGCACCGGCCAGAGCGACCGCGTTGGGGTGCTGGCGACCGAGCGTGCGCGGCCCGACGCCGACGACCGCGTAGGAGACGACGACCATGATCACGATGGTCAGCGTCGGCACCGGCCAGCGGGTGCCGAACTGCGATCGGGCGATGATCGCCGCCAGGACGGTCGCGGTCAGCTCGCAGGTGACGCGCAGCATCAGCAGCAGGTTCGTGTAGCGGCCGCGGTCGGCGACCAGAACGCTCAGCGCCTTGGCGCCCTTGCGGTTCTCGCGCAGGAACTCCTCGACGCGCGCTGCCGACACCCGCGCCAGCGCGGAGTCGACGCAGGCCAGCAGCCCACCTAGCGGGACCAGGCAGATCGCCACGATCAGCGCGATGACGTCCGCCGTGTTCATCGCTGCACCGCCGCGGAGGGTGCGTGGCGGTTCCTCGCGCGAGCGCTCATCGCTTCGTACTGTCGCGGACTTCGCCGCCGGTGCCGGGAAGGGGCGCCCGGATCGGCCCGCGACCGGACTGCTCGGCCCAGTCGCCCACGATGCGGGCCTGCAGCTCGAACATCTCCCGCTCCTCGTCCGGATCGCCGTGGTCGTAGCCGAGCAGGTGCAGGATGCCGTGCGCGCACAGCAGGTGCAGCTCGGCCTCGATCGTGTGGCCGGCCGAGCTGGCCTGATCGGCGGCCACCGCGGGGCAGAGCACGACGTCGCCGAGCATTGTCTCGCCGGCCCGTTCGTCGGTGCCGGGCGGTGCGGTCGGATCGAAGCGCGCCTCGGGGCCGTCGGCGCCGTCCATCGGGAAGGCCATGACGTCGGTCGGCCCGGGCAGGTCCATCCACTGCACGTGCAGCGCGGCCATCGCCTCGGGATCGAGCAGGACGACGGACAGCTCCGCCAGCGGATTGACGCCCATCGCGTCCAGCACGAACCGGCCGAGCCGACCGAGAACGGCCTCGTCGACCTCGGCGCCTGACTCGTTGTTGACCTCGATGCTCAAGCTGATTCCGCCTCGAGGCGGCTGTTGGCGCTCATCTCGTGTGGGTCACCGTCTGGGCTTGGCTCGGTGTGGGCCGCTGTGGGTGCTGTCCTCGGTTGCGTCGTAGCGCTCGTAGGCATCGACAATCTCGCCGACCAGCTTGTGCCGCACGACGTCGACCGACGTGAGGTACCCGAAGTGCACGTCGTCGATCTCGCCCAGGATGTTGCGCACCACCTTGAGGCCGCTGCGGGTGTCGCCCGGCAGATCGATCTGGGTGATATCACCGGTCACCACGATCTTGGAGCCGAAGCCGAGGCGGGTCAGGAACATCTTCATCTGCTCGGGCGTCGTGTTCTGCGCCTCGTCCAAGATGATGAACGCGTCATTGAGGGTCCGACCACGCATGTAGGCCAACGGCGCGATCTCGATCGTTCCGGCCTGGGTGAGCCGCGGGATCGACTCCGGGTCGAGCATGTCGTGCAGGGCGTCGAGCAGTGGGCGCAGGTACGGGTCGATCTTGTCGTAGAGCGTGCCGGGCAGGAAGCCGAGCCGCTCGCCCGCCTCGACGGCCGGCCGCGTCAGGATGATCCGGTTGACCTGCTTGGCCTGTAGGGCCTGCACTGCCTTTGCCACCGCGAGATAGGTCTTGCCGGTTCCGGCCGGGCCGATGCCGAACACCACCGTGTGCTGGTCGATGGCGTCGACGTACCGCTTCTGGTTCAGCGTCTTGGGACGGATGTTCTTGCCGCGCCGCGACAGGATGTTCAGGGTCAGCACCTCGGCCGGCCGCTCGCCGCCGTCCATGCCGAGCATGCTCACCGAGCGGGTGATCGCGTCCGGGGTGAGGTTCTGCCCGGCGCTGATCATCTCGAGCAGCTCCTCGATCAGGCGGGTCGCGATCGCGTTGTCCGCGGGGCTACCGGTGATGGTGATCTCGTTGCCACGGACGTGCACGTCGCTGCCGACGCTGCGCTCGATGACTCGGAGCAGTTCGTCCCTCGGGCCGAGTAATCCGACCATCGCCTGTTCACGGGGAACGACAACGACGGTGGAGACGTGATCGGTATGGGCACTGGGATCGGACAAGTTGTGCTCTCTGGCCGGTGACAGGACGCAGTCCACTGTACCGGCGACCCGCTACGGCAGCGCCATATTCGGGCGCCTCCGACGGCTTCCTGCCCGACGGGACCGGGGAACGAACGCTCCGGGTATCAGAACGGCGGCGGTCCGGGGTCGGCCTGGGGCGGTGGGTCGTGCTCGATCTTCTGCATCGTGGCGTCGATGGGGTACGCCTCGGGTGGGACGTCGTAGGTGTGGCCGGTGGGTGCGGTCCAGCGGGTGGTGCCGTCGGTCAGGCGTCGTGGTCGCCAATGGCGCAGGCGCACCCGACACGCGACCCGACAACGCGACCCGACCCGCGACCGACAGCGAGAGCGAGCGCGAGCGCGACTCTGACACCAACTACCCAGGAGGCCACGTGAACGGCCGCCCGGCCAGGACATGGGCATGCACGTGGAACACCGTCTGCTGCGCCCCCACCCCGGTGTTGAACACCGTCCGAAAATCAGTGAGCCCCTCCTGCAGCGCCACAGCCCGGATTCCGGCGACGAGCGCGCCTGCGACAGCCGGCTCGGCACCGAGTTCGGTCAGGTCGCGGACGTGCCGCTTGGGGACCACGAGCACGTGCACCGGAGCCTGCGGGTCGAGGTCGGCGAAGGAGAACACGTCGTCGTTCTCGAAGACCCTGGTCGCCGGGACGTCGCCGGCGATGATCTTGCAGAAGAGACAGTCGTCAGCCATGACGCGAGATTACTGGCCGTGACACGCAACAGAGCGGGCGCCGACGTCAACTCCAGCGACCTAGACGGACGGACAGGGCGGCCAGCGCGGCAGCACCGGCGGTGGAGGTTCGCATCACCGGCGCACCCATCCGCACGGTCCGGGCGCCGGCTGCGGTGAACGCGGCCGACTCGTCCTCGGCGATGCCGCCCTCGGGCCCGACCACGAGCACGACCTCATCGCCACCCGGCAGTTCACACGCCGCGAGCGACTCGTCGGCGGACTCGTGCAGCACCAGCATCGCCGGTCCGGCCAACCCGGACGCGACGTCTGCGGTGGACATCAGCGGCGCGAACACCGGCACGTGCGGGCGGCGGCTCTGCTTGGCGGCCTCGCGGGCCGAACGCCGCCACTTGTCCAGCGACCTCTCGCCGCGCGGTCCCGTCCACTGGGTGATCGATCGCGACGCCTGCCACGGCACGATCGCATCGACGCCCAGCTCGGTCATCACCGTGACGGCCAACTCGCCGCGATCTCCCTTGGGCAGCGCCTGCACGACCGTCAGCTGCGGCCGCGGTCTCGGAACGTCGGTGCGGGCGTCGACGCGTAGCACCACACCGTCCGGACGGGTGTCCTTGACGGTGCACTCCAGCAGGGCACCGCGACCGTCCGACAGCCACACGCCCTCACCCGGGCGCACCCGCAGCACCTGACCGGCGTGCCGGCCCTCGTCACCGGTCAGCAGCACGACGTCGACCAGCGGCACGCCGTCGATGAAGAACAGCGGCGGCGTGGACACCGCCGTCAGCGTCCGAAGGCGTCGCGGAACTTGCCGAACAGGCTGCTGCCCTTGGTCACCGCCGACACGCCCTCGTCCCGCAGCACGGCGAGCTCACGCAGCAGGCGCTCCTGCTCCTCGTCGATCCGGGTCGGCGTCCGGACCTCGATGTGCACATACAGGTCACCACGCGAGGACGAGCGCAGCCGCGGAACCCCCCGCCCGCGCAGCGTCAGCTCGGCACCGCTCTGTGTCCCCGCGCGGATCTCCAGCTTCTCCTCGCCGTCGAGCGTGGCCAGCACGACGTCGGTGCCGAGCGCCGCGGCGGTCATCGGGACGGCGACCGTGCAGTGCAGGTCCGAGCCCTCGCGCATGAACATGTCGTGGGGCAGCTCGGACACCTCGACGTACAGGTCGCCGGCCGGGCCGCCACCGGGGCCGACCTCACCCTGGCCCGAGAGCCGGATCCGCATGCCGTCCTCGATCCCGGACGGGACGTCGACGGTGATGGTGCGACGCGCCCGGACGCGCCCCTCGCCACTGCAGTTCGGGCACGGGGACGGGATCTGCTCGCCGGTACCGCCGCACGCCGAGCAGGCCCGGGTGGTCATGACCTGGCCGAGGAAGGAGCGCTGGACGGACTGGATCTCACCCGCGCCGCCGCAGGTGGCACACGTCCGCGGCGAGGTGCCGGGCGCGCAGCCCGAGCCGGTGCAGGTGGTGCACACGACTGCCGTCTCGACGTTGAGCTCCTTGCGCACGCCGAACGCTGCCTCCTCGAGCGTCAGCGACATCTGCAGCAGCGCGTCGGCACCGGGACGGACCCGGCTGCGGCGGCTGCGGCCACCGCCCATCCCGCTGCCGCCGAAGAACGCCTCGAACACGTCGCCGAAGCCGCCGAAGCCGGAGAACGGGTTCCCGGCCGTCCCCGCGCCCTGCGATAGCGGATCCCCGCCGAGGTCGACGATGCGCCGCTTCTCCGGATCCGAGAGCACCTCGTACGCGGTGGTCACGGCCTTGAACTTGTCCTGCGCCGCGGGGTCAGCGTTGACGTCCGGGTGCAGTTCGCGCGCCAGCTTGCGGTAGGCGCGCTTGAGTTCCTCGGCCGTCGCGTCCTTGCGAACGCCGAGCATGTCGTAGTAATCGCGCGGGGTCTGTGCCACGAACCGTCCTCAAGCGTGTCTGCTGGCACTCGCGTTCATCGAGTGCCAGACCAGTGTACGGAGCGCGACGTCACCGCTCGGCGAGCAGTTCCCCGACGTAGCGGGCGACGGCGGCGACCCGCGCCATCGTGTGCGCGTAGTCCATCCGGCGCGGCCCCAGGACGCCGACGCCGCCGAGCGACGCGCCACCCATGCCGTAGCCACTCGTGACCACCGACGTCGCCATCAACGCCTCGTGCTGGTTCTCATTGCCGATGCGCACGACAACGCTGCTGGTGGCCACCGACTGGTCGAGCAGGCGGAGCAGCACGACCTGCTCCTCCAGCGCCTCGAGCACCGGCCGGATCGCCGGGAAGTCCAGCGAGTGCTCGGTCAGGTTCGCCGTGCCGCCGAGCACGATGCGGTCGCTGTGCTGCTCGATGAGCGTCTCCAGCAGGACCGAGCTGAGCGTGGCCAGCAGGCCGCGCAGTTCGGGGGCGAGCTCACCCGGCAGGTCGATGATGATCTGCGGTGCATCGGCCAGCGTGTGGTCGCGCAGCCGGGCGTTGAGCGTCGTGCGCAGGTCGGCGACGGCGGCGTCCGGCACCGGGCCGGGGAGGTCGACCACCCGCTGCTCGACGCGGCCGGTGTCGGTTATGACGACGAGCATCAGCCGCGTCGTCGACAGCGAGACCAACTCCAGGTGCCGGACCTGCGAGCGCGACAGCGACGGGTACTGCACCACTGCCACGTTCCGGGTCAGCTGGGCCAGCGTCCGGACGGCCCGGTGCAGCACGTCGTCGAGGTCCACCGCGTCATCGAGGAAGGCCTGGATCGCGCGGCGCTCGGCTGCCGACAGCGGCTTGAGATCGGTGAGCCGGTCCACGAACAGCCGGTAGCCCGCGTCGGTGGGGATCCGTCCCGCGCTGGTGTGCGGCTGGGCGATCAGGCCCTCCTCCTCCAGCACCGCCATGTCGTTGCGGATGGTCGCCGGCGACACGCCGAGGTTGTGCCGGTCGGCCAGGGCCTTGCTGCCGACCGGCTCGTTCGTCGAGATAAAGTCGGCGACGATGGCGCGCAGCACCTCGAGCTTGCGGTCATCCGGGTTCATCGCGGAACGTCACCTCCTCACTCTCGGACTCGCCGTCGGTTCCTGGCTTCCAGCTTAGAGCGGGCGCGACGATCACCGCGGAAGCGCCCGCACTCACCGATGCGCACTAGTGTCGGGTGCGCAGCGGATGGCGATCTTCGGGGAGCGCAACGTGATCTTCAAGGCGGTGTACGACGGACGTCCGTACCCCGACCACGGATTCTCGCCCCGCGACTGGGCCTCGGTGCCGCCGC
>JBOGDQ010000245.1:0-7478 GCA_050742975.1 Jatrophihabitantaceae bacterium | reverse complement strand
TGGCGCAGGGTGTGCATGGTGACTCGTTTACCTGTCAGCGATCGGCACTTGGGGCCAGCGACTGTGAGGTAGGCAGTGAGGCGATGTTCGATCGCATCCCGGCTGAGCCGGCTTCCGGTCCGTGTCGGAAAGATCGGATCGGTGAGCGCGCCTTGCTGTTCATCGAGCCAGGTGCGTAGGACGGCGACGGTGTGTCTGGTGAGCGGTGTCGCCCGTTGTTTGCGTCCCTTGCCCATGCATAGGACGTGGGCGCCGGAGCCGAGATGGATGTCGGGGTGGTTGAGGCCGATCAGTTCTGAGATCCGAAGGCCCGTCTGGATGGCCAGCACGAGCAGCGTGTGGTCGCGTCGGCCTGTCCAGGTGTTTCGGTCGGGCGCGGCGAGCAGGGCGTCAGCCTCGACCTCGGTGAGCCAGGTGAGCATCGTGCGCTCGTAGCGTTTGACGGGGATCGCGAGGACCCGCCCGATGGTGTCGGCGTGTTCTGGGTGGTGCAGTGCCGCGTAGTTGAATAGCGAGTGGATCGCAGCCAACCGGTTGTTGCGGGTGCGCACGCTGTTGTGACGGTCGCGCTCCAGGTGATCAAGGAACGAGGCGATCAGCGGCGCGTTCAGGTCGGCAATGTCCAGCCCGGATGGCTTCTTCTTTGTCGTAACTGTCGCGTAGTCCAGCAGCAGCCGGAAGGTGTCGCGGTAGCTGCCGATGGTGTTTGGGGAGGCGTGCCGTTGAGCTGCGAGGCGGTCGGTGAAGAAGGCCTGCAGTAGCGGCGCGAGCGCGCTCATGATCGGCCGTCGAAATGGTGCTCGAGTCGTGTCGCGGCCAGTTGCATCAGTTCCGGTGTCGCAGACAGATACCAGTAGGTGCTCTTGGGTTCGACGTGGCCGAGATAGGTCGACAGCACCGGCAGCATGGCAGCGACATCAGAGCCGTCGCGCTGCCAGCCGATCAGCGTCTGGACCGCGAACGTGTGCCGAAGGTCGTGGATTCTCGGGTGAACGGTGTGGGTGCGGAGCCCGAGTTGTTCGGTGATCTTGGCGAACACCTGCTCGGCTTGTCGTCGATCGAGTGAGCAGCCGGTTTCGCAGACGAAGAACCGGTCAGTGCGCAGGGTTCGGCGGTGTCGATCACGCGTGGTGGCGTACTTGCCTAGCGCTGCGGTGACCGATGGATGCAGCGGCACGAGCCGCCGTCGGTCGAACTTCGCGTGCTTGATCGTGAGCATGCCCTCGTCGAGGTCGACATCGACGATTGACAGTGCGAGCGCCTCACCGACGCGCATGCCGGTGGCTGCGAGCAGCCCGAACAGTGTCTTGAACGTCGCGGCCCGCAACGGCGGGCGAAGTCGCTGAGCCTTGGCCAGCACTGCACGCACCTGCTCGGGTGAATACAGGTAGGGAGCCGGTCGCCGTCGCGGAACGGCGATCAGGCCAGAGGGCGGAACCTCGTGTGCGGCGTCGATCGCGTGCAGGTAACGGGCGAAGCCACGCACCCAGCTGATGCGAAAGCTGGCGGTGATCGGCTTGATACCGGGCGGCAGCCAGGCCCACGACGCTGCCAGTTCGGAGGTGACCCTGCCCGTTCCGGACGCGTCCACGTAGGCGACGAAGTTCGCCAGCGAATCGCCGTAGTCCGTCAGCTTGAAACCCAGCGCGCGACGCAGCCGCAAGTAGTCCTCGGCATGCTCGGCCAGCGTGGTCATGACGCAGATCCGGTCGGCCAAGCCCGTGCAATAGTTCGCAGCCGCTCGACGTCGACCCGGGCGTATCGGGCGGTGGACCCGAGCGAGTCGTGACGCAGCACTTGACCGATCTCGACCAGCGACCCGCCAGCTCGTAGCATCTGGCAGGCCGTCGTGTGGCGCAGACGGTGCGAACCGAACGGCTCCAAGCCAGCCCGCTCGCTGGCCCGCCGGACAACGCTTGAAACGGCGCTGCGGCTCACGCCCTCCGCTGGCGACGCAGTTCGAATGAAGATCTCGCGCACCACGGTGCGCGGCCGCCCATGCTGCAGATAGCTGGTTATTGCGGTACCGACGTCAACGGGTAGCGGCAACTGGTCGGTCCGAGTGCGCTTTCCGTGCACTGTGACAGTCCCAGCGCGCCAGTCGATGTCGTCAAGCTCGAGGTCCGCGACCTCTCGGGCCCTCAACCCAAGACGCAGCATCAACATGATCATCGCGTAGTCACGCCGACCCACCGCCCGGCGCCGGTCGCAGCTGCGCAACAGCGCGCGCGTCTGAGCTTCGGTCAGTCCCAGCGGAAGCAGCGACGTCCGCCGCCCAGACACCGGCAGGACCGCCGCCGAAAGATCGCTCTCGACAAGCCCCGCTAGGTAGGCATATCGCAAAAATGCACGCAGCGAGCCCGCAAAACGGCGCACCGTCGCAGCCGCGTGACCGTCCATCTCGCCGAGCACCGCACTGGACACATCGCACGCGGTCAACTCCCGGAGCCGGCCGTGAACCCGGCGCTCGAGAAACCGGCGAGCGTCCGACGTGTAGGCATCGACAGTCAGCGGCGACACGCAACGCTGCTCGCGCAGGTAGTCAACGAACCCGGCCAGTAAGGCTTCGATCCCCTCGCTCGGGGCGATCCTCGATCTTGACATCAGCCTCTCCTTCTCCCGAAACAGGTGGAAGAAGCATCAGCCCAGACGTGTCGTTATGCCGACCTACAGTCGGCATCAAGCTGCCAGCCCGGCGCGTTCAAGAGCGGGTCGGCATAACGCCGAGGTCGGCATGATCGGCGATCTGGACGCTGAATCTTCTCCTGGCGAGACCTACGGGCATAGCAATGGCGCGAGGATGCGGCAGAGCCGATTGCCGCGCCGCGCGCACCCCTGATCACTCGCCAGTGACGCGTGCGGTGGATGCGCTCGGCGGGGGACGGTCGGTAACACTGGGTTGGTGACCACCAAGGAACGGCTGCACCAGCTCGTGGACGAACTCGCCGACGAGCAAATCGACCGCGCCCTGGTGCTGCCGGAGTCGGTGACCGGCCCAGCCCCGGCCGTCAGCCGGCGGCGAGCTGTTCCCCGCTCACTCGGCATTGGCCGAAGCGGACGCAGAGACGTGTCCGAGCGGGCCGACGAAATGCTTGCCGAGGGCTTCGGCCGGTAGCACTCACCCGCAGTGATCGTCGTCGACACGAGCGTTCTGTACGCGGCTATCGATCAATCGGATGCGCATCACGTCGTTGCCGTGACTGGTTGTTGAACATCGACGAGGTGCTCCTGGTTCCGCCCACGGTCCTGGCCGAGACGTGTTACCTGATCGACTGTGGCCTAGCTCGGTGGTGCCGAGCCGAAGACTGGCAGCCGAACCCTCGTTAGTGCCAGATCATCTGGTCTTAGGGTGGCAGACTATACTCATGCCCACCTCGCTACTGGACCGCGAGATCTACTCCTACCCGGACGTCGACCGGTTGGTCGGGGTCCGCGCCGGGACCGCGCGTCGGTGGCTGGAGGGGTACACCCGGGCCGACCGCTTCTACGAGCCGGTGCTGCGTCCGGAATCGACTGGATCCGACGCCGTGACCTGGGGTGAGATGGTCGAGGCCAGGTTGCTGGCTGACTTCCGCCGCCGCGACGTGCCGGTCCAGCGGATGCGGCCGGCGATCGTCGCCCTGCGACGCGAGTTTGGTCGCTACCCCCTTGCTGTAGCGCGCCCGTTCCTCGACGTGGCCGGCCGCGAATTGGTGCGCCGCGTGCAAGACCAGGTCGGCCTCGACCGCGAACTTCGCCTGGTCGTGGCCCGCAACGGGCAGTTGATCTTGACTCCGACAGCAGAGAGTTTCCAGTCCCTCGTGGAACACGAAGCAGGGTCGGCCGTTCGAGTCCGGCCGGATCCTCGCACCCCGGGCGTCGTGATGGATCCCGAGCGTGCGTTCGGTCAGCCGGCTATCCGTAACGTCCGTACCGAGACGCTGGCCGAGGACTACCGCGCCGGTACCCGTCGGGCGGAGCTCGCCGATCTATACGACCTGACAGTCGACCAGGTCGATGAGGCAATCCGGTTCGAACTGATCGCCGGCTACGCACACGCTGCCTGATGCCGCCGCGGCCCGGACGCGGCTACTTCACCGACGAGAACGCGCTAGGCCTGGGCAAGTTGCTGCGCCGCGCGGGCCGCGACGACGTGTGGTATCCGGGCCACGACGATCTACCCGAGGTACCGCTCGGCACTTTGGACCTCGACTGGATGCCCGTC
Organism: Jatrophihabitantaceae bacterium; assembly: GCA_050742975.1. GTDB lineage: Bacteria > Actinomycetota > Actinomycetes > Mycobacteriales > Jatrophihabitantaceae > JBDTGE01. Next base: position 3,274 of record JBOGDQ010000245.1, on the reverse strand, counting down.
GTCGCCACCCTCAACCTCATCGTTCTCACGCGCGACCGACGCATTCGGACCAGGCCAGCGGAACTACGACAATATCGTGAGCTGGGGATCCGCTCGGTCTGGCTCGGCGGCAAACGAGACCTGGGACCACATGACCAACTCGCCCTGTTCGTCGCCCACGAGGAACGCCTCCGGCGTGAAATAATCAAGCGCGGACCCGGACCGTGGGCCCTCGCACTGAGTCCATCCGGTCTTCGACCCATCAACGTGAAGCAACCATGACCAACGCGATCGTGCTCGGGGCAGAGCTTGCCAGGCACGACCTCGACCGCATCAGGCGGGGGTCGCCGGCCGAAGACGACCGTGGCTGCTAACCGATTTGCTAACGAGACAGGCTGAGACGGTACGTCCCAGCTGCGACGGGATGGCACCGATGGGACCATGGACCCGCGACGATACGGCGCTCTTGAGACGCCATCGCACACCTGAAACCGCGCACGTGGTTTTCGGGACGAAGAGGCCGCAGGTTCAAATCCTGTCACCCCGACTCACTACAGGCCCCAAATTCCGGGGGGTTCGTCGAATTGGTCTAGAGCAATATGGCGTGCACTGCTAACTGATTTGCTAACAGACGTTCGCCCGAATCGGCAGCAGGCTGCGACTCCCTGCGACTCCGAGAAACGCCCCGCAGGGCCGTTCCGGCTTCAGATGAGACGCTGTGCGACGAGGTGCGATCGCGCTCTTCGGCCCGCGCGAAAAGCGCCGATGCGTCCCACCAACTGCAACAAGCCGACGAGCCGCGGCGCTGCGGAAGCCGCATGACACCCCAATCCTCTCGGTGGCCTGTAGAACACCCGCATGCTGCAAACACATCGAGAGCCGCCGTGCATGCCAGGCGAGCCGACGTTGGTAGCCCCGGGCGTGCTGGTGCCGCTGGCACCGGTACGCGACTGTGCGAGTCGCAGGAGGTTGGACGGGCGATCGGATAGCGGGCGGACACGCCACGAATTGCTCGGCAGATCCGCCACAGGTACTTCGGCAGATCCACCGCGTGACCCTGCTATCGTGTCAGCCGTGACGACCCAGGGCGAGCTGTATCCCCGGGCCGCCCGGCGCAGCGTGCAGGCCGCGTTGGCGGACACCCGGGTCGTAGTGCTGAACGGTGCGCGGCAGACCGGCAAGAGCACCCTGGCGAACCTGATCGTCGGCGATCGCGCCGACGCCAAGGTGCGTTACCTCGATGACGCCGCGACCCGTGCGGCCGCCGAGTCCGATCCAACCCGGTTCGTGCACCACGACGGGTTGCTGGTCATCGACGAGGTGCAGCGTGTCCCCGACCTTCTACTCTCGATCAAAGACGCCGTGGACCGGGACCCGCGGCCCGGCCGATTCTTGCTCACCGGCTCGGCACGGCTGGTCGCGCTACGTACCATCCCCGACCTGTTGCCCGGCCGCTCGGAGACCATCGAACTGTGGCCGCTCTCGCAAGGCGAGATCGACGGAACCCCCGACCGCTTCGTCGACGCCATCTTCGAAGACGGTCCCGAACTGGCCGTACCGGCCTCGGACTTGCGTCGCGAAGACTACATCGCTCGCGCGCTGCGGGGCGGCTATCCCGAAGCGGTGCGCCGTGTAGACGCCGGCCGACGATCTCGGTTCTTCGAGTCCTACACCGCGGACCTGATCAATCGCGATGTACCGCAGGTCGCCGCGATCGAGCGGCCCAATGACATGCGCACACTGATCAACGTGACCGCGGCAGGCATGGCAGGACTCACCGTCATCGACCGCGTCAGTAACCACACTGGCCTACCGGCAAGCACGGTCAGGCGATATCTGGACACCCTCGAGTCCCTGTTCGTGATCCGCCGCGTTCCGGCCTGGTCAAGCAATCTGGCCACGCGGGCGGTCGCAACCCCGAAAATGACCCTGGTCGACTCCGGTATCGCCGGACACCTGGTCGGCATGAACCTGCGACGCACACGCCATCCGAGCGCCCCGGTAGGCCCGTTACTGGAAAATTTTGTGTTCGGCGAGCTCGGCCGCCAGCTGTCCTGGTCCAGCGAACCGGTACGTCTCTACCACTACCGCGACCGTGACGGGTACGAAGTCGACGCACTTCTCGAACGCGCCTCGGGCGAACTCGTAGCCATCGAGGTCAAAGCCGCGGAGACGGTGCGCAGACAGGACTTCCGGGGAATCGATCGCCTGGCCCGACGCGTCGGCAACGACCTTGTCGCCGGGATCGTTCTCTACACCGGTCCCGAGCCCTTCTCCTTCGGCGACCGATTGCGGGCGCTGCCGATCTCTGCACTCTGGACAACGCCGGGGGGCTAGGTTGCCCGAGCCGACCTGCGACGCGGTGCCGAATCGTGGACCACCCATCAAGCACGGCCATTCGGCTCGGCGATCAGCCGCGAACACGCGCGCACGACGCTTCACTACGCAGGTGTGCTCGACTGGCTGATCACCGACCAACGTGTGGCCGCCCGTGAACCGCACGGCGAGGTGTTCTCGATCTACTGGGCAGTGACCCAAGGCGTCACCGTCGATCTTGCGGAACAGAGTGCAATCAGATGGATGCGGCGCGATGAACAGCCGGTCATACTGGAGCCGTGACCACCAAGTAACCACCCCATCGGCTCGTGGACGAACTCGCCGACGAGCAGGCCGACCGACATTCCGAGTTCGCGGATGAGGTCCTCGATCCCCGGCCTACCCGTGCCGATGCCCATTTCGAAGCGACCCTCGGTGAGCATCGACAGCGAGTGGGCCTCCCACGCGATGCTCCACGCCGGGCGAAGCGGTGAGGCGTACACCCACGTGCCGACCCGCAGGTCCGCAACGGTGGCCGCGACCGCCAGGGCGGGTCCAGGCGCCGGCTGCCAATGTGGAACGTCGGCCATCAGCAGCGTCGAGTAACCGCTGTCGGCGATCCGGCGCACCCGGTCTCGCCACGTCGGCAGGTCACCTGTCAGCGGGGCGACCACCCCGAATCGAAACGGCCGAGGTCCGCCAACTGCCGTCGACTCCGTCATCGTTGCACTCCTCTCGTATCAACCCGCCCGGTGTCCGAGTCCGGGTCCTACCCGAGCTACGAACGGCAGCCGGCGGTTTCGACAGGACGGGTCGAGAATTGTCTGCCACTGAGTCATTGCCGGTGAGCATCGGTCGCAGGATTGTTGTGGCAGGTTGTCGTATCGACGCGATGCTGTTCGTGGTGAGTGTGGACGGCGGTCATCGGGGCCGCTCGCACAGGAGGAGAACCGACATGACGCACTACCTGCTGGCCGTT
>JBOGDQ010000244.1:0-7706 GCA_050742975.1 Jatrophihabitantaceae bacterium | reverse complement strand
GGCGGCTCGGCGCGGACGACCGGCAGCTGCGACACCCCGTACTCGCGCAGGATGTCGATGGCCTCGCGGATCGTCTCGTTCGGGTGCGCGTGCACCAGCGAGGGGGTGTCGCCGGACTTGCTCCGCAGCACGTCCAGGACGGTCGACTCGGTCGAGCCCTGCAGGAACCCGTAGTCCGACATCCAGGAGTCGTTGAAGATCTTGGACAGGTAGCCGCGGCCGCCGTCGGGCAGCAGCACGACCACGACGTCGTCCGGGCCGCACCTCTCCGCGACCCGCAGCGCGGCCACCACGGCCATGCCGCACGACCCGCCGACCAGCAGGCCCTCCTCGCGGGCCAGCCGGCGCGTCATCGCGAACGAGTCCGCGTCGGACACGGCCACCACCTCGTCGCAGATGTCGCGGTCGTACGTGCTGGGCCAGAAGTCCTCGCCCACGCCCTCGACGAGGTACGGACGCCCGGTCCCGCCCGAGTACACCGATCCCTCCGGGTCAGCGCCGACGATGCGGACCGGGCCCTGCTCCTTGAGGTAGCGCCCGGTGCCGGTGATCGTGCCGCCGGTCCCGACGCCGGCGACGAAGTGGGTGATCCGGCCGTCCGTCTGCGCCCACAGCTCCGGACCGGTGCTCTCGTAGTGCGACTGGGGGTTGGCCGGGTTGGCGTACTGGTCCGGCTTCCAGCCGCCCGGCGTCTCGCGCGCCAGCCGGTCCGACACGGAGTAGTAGGAGCGCGGGTCCTCGGGCGCGACCGCGGTCGGGCAGACGACGACCTCCGCGCCGTACGCGCGCAACGTGTTGATCTTGTCGCCGCTGACCTTGTCCGGGCAGACGAAGATGCAGTGGTAGCCCCGCTGCTGGGCCACGATCGCCAGGCCGATCCCGGTGTTGCCGGACGTCGGCTCGACGATCGTCCCGCCCGGCTGCAGCGCGCCGGACGTCTCGGCGGCGTCGATCATCCGGACGGCGATCCGGTCCTTCACCGACCCTCCGGGGTTGAAGTACTCGATCTTGGCGAGCACGGTCGGAGCCAGCCCCTCGCTCACGCGGCGGAGCTTGACCAGCGGGGTGTTGCCGATCAGCTCGAGCAGTGATTCGCAGTAGCGCATGAGCACACGCTATCGGCCGGTCCAGGCGCCACGGCAGGCACAGCCCGCGACTACCCTCGGCCGGTAGCGCCACGCAGAGAACGGGGAAGGTCACCGCAGTTGAGCCGAGCCAGCAAGGCCAGGAAGATCGCCACCGTCGCCGCATACGGCGGCGGTGGCATCGGTGCGCTCGGAGCTGTCGGCGGGGCTGCGCTGTTCGGGCTGATGTTCGGCGAGACGAAGCTGGCCCGGCGCCGCATCCCGATCGCCGAGACGGACCCGCCGAACTCGGACAACACGATCTGGGCCGCCGCGGGCGTCAGCACGTCCCGCCCGCCGATCCGCATCGCGCTGCTCGGCGACTCCACGGCGGCCGGCTACGGCGTGCACCGCGAGCGCGACACGCCCGGCGCGCAGCTGGCGATCGGCATCTCCGGCGCGGCGCGCCGTCCGGTCCACGTCACCACGGTCGCCGTCGTCGGTGCCGAGACGCACGAGCTGGCCGAGCAGCTCGACCGCCTCGAGAGCCGTCCGCGGCCCGAGCTCGCCGTGATCATGATCGGCGCGAACGACGTGACCGAGGGCCGGCGCCCCGGTGGCCCGGTCCGGCTGCTGGAGGCGGCGGTAGGGCGGCTGCACGCGAGCGGCATCGACGTAGTCGTCGGCACCTGCCCGGACCTCGGGACGATCCGGCCGCTGCCCCAGCCGCTGCGCTGGTACGCCCGCCACCTGTCACGCCAGATGGCCGCCGCGCAGACCATCGCGGTCGTCCGGGCCGGCGGTCGCACGGTGTCCCTAGGCGACCTGCTCGGCCCGCTGTTCGCCACCCACCGCGAGATGTTCGCCGACGACCAGTTCCACCCGTCCGCGGCCGGGTACGCAGAGGCGGCGACCGCGCTGTTGCCGTCCGCACTGGACGCCCTCGGCCTGCACACCCGCGCCCGCTCGGCCAGCACGTTCACCACCCGGCGGCCCAAGTCGGTCGAGAAGGCCGCGGCGCAGGCTGCCGCCCGTCCCGGCAGCGAGGTCTCGGGCGCCGAGCGCGCCGGGCATCGCGGCCGACGTCCGGCAGCGCAGCTACGGCGCCGGCGGGCCCAGCGCCCGGCCGTCGCCTCGCCCGAGGCCGCGACCGCTGTTACCCCGCCCACCGGGGACTGACACCCCGCGGCCGGGATGGCAGCATCGGCCGCAGACCCGCACGCACCCGAGGAGCTCCTGATGACCGAAGCCGTGATCGTCTCCACCGCGCGCTCACCGATCGGACGGGCCGTCAAGGGCTCGCTGGCCACGATCCGCCCGGACGAGCTGGCCACCCAGATCGTTCGCGCCGCGCTGGACAAGGTGCCCTCGCTGGACCCGCACGAGATCGACGACCTGATGATGGGCTGCGGGCAGCCGGGCGGGGAGTCCGGCTTCAACATCGGCCGGGTGGTGGCGGTGCAGCTCGGCTACGATTTTCTGCCCGGCACCACCGTCAACCGGTACTGCTCGTCCTCACTGCAAACCTCCCGGATGGCGTTCCACGCGATCAAGGCCGGCGAGGGCGACGTCTTCATCTCAGCCGGCGTCGAGACCGTCTCGCGCTACTCGAAGGGGAACTCCGACGGCTGGCCGGACACGCACAACCCGGCCTTCGCCGACGCCGAGGCCCGCAGCGCGAAGGCCGCCGAGTCCGGTGCCGACTTCTGGCACGATCCGCGCGAGGACGGGCTGATCCCCAACATCTACATCGCGATGGGCCAGACGGCCGAGAACCTGGCGCTGCTCAAGGACGTCAGCCGCGAGGACATGGACCACTTCGGCGTCCGGTCGCAGAACCTGGCCGAGGCCGCCATCGCGAGCGGCTTCTGGGCGCGCGACATCACGCCGGTGACGCTGCCGGACGGCACCGTGGTCAGCAAGGACGACGGCCCGCGCCCGGGCGTCACCTACGACGGCGTCAAGGACCTCAAGCCGGTGTTCCGACCGGAAGGGCGGGTCACGGCCGGCAACTGCTGCCCGCTGAACGACGGCGCCGCTGCCGTGGTCATCATGAGCGACAGCCGGGCCGCGCAGCTGGGCCTGACCCCGCTCGCCCGGATCGTGGCCACCGGCGTCTCGGGGCTCTCGCCGGAGATCATGGGCCTCGGCCCGGTCGAGGCGACCAAGAAGGCCCTGGCGCGCGCGCACATGGCGATCGGGGACATCGATCTGGTCGAGATCAACGAGGCGTTCGCGGCGCAGGTGCTGCCGTCGCAGCGTGACCTGGGCATCGACCTCGACCGGCTGAACGTCAACGGCGGCGCGATCGCGGTAGGCCACCCGTTCGGCATGACCGGCGCCCGGATCACCACCACCCTGATCAACTCGCTGCAGACCCACGACAAGCAGTTCGGCCTGGAGACCATGTGCGTGGGCGGTGGCCAGGGCATGGCGATGATCATCGAGCGGCTGTCGTAGCCGTACCCCGTGCGCGCCAGGCTCGTTGTACCGGCTGAGCGATTCCGGGCGTCCGTGGGGGAATGGCCGGCTGAACTCACGAACACTGAGGGCGGACCCGACGTCTCGGATCCGCCCTCAGCACGTCGGTGCGGCTAGTTGCGCAGGTAGCCGAGCAGCCGCAGGATCTCCAGGTACAGCCAGACGAGCGTGACCATCAGCCCGAACGAGGCGTACCAGGCGAACTTCTTGGGGGCGCCGTTGCGGATGCCCCGCTCGATCATGTCGAAGTCCATCACCAGGTTCATCGCGGCGATGCCGATGCAGACGAGGCTGAAGATGACCGCCAGCGGACCGCCACTGCGCAGGCCCAGGCCGTTCGGCGTGAACAGGTAGGCGATCAGGTTGACGACCATCAGGCCGAACACGCCGATGGTGGCGCCCACGACGACGCGCGTGAACTTGGGCGTCACCCGGATGGCGCCGATCTTGTAGACGAACAGCATGCCACCCGCGACCATCACCGTGCCGGTGATCGCCTGGACGACGATGCCCGGGTAGCGGGAGTCGAAGACGTGGCTGATCGCGCCAAGAAACGCGCCCTCGAACGCTGAGTAGAGCAGGCACAGCGGGGCGTTGGCCTTCATCGTGAAGGCCATGAACAGGCCCAGCGCCAGGCCGCCCATGGCACCGACGAGCAGGACCGGCAGCGCGACCTTCGTGTCCACCAGTTGCCAGGACACAGCACCGGCTGCGAGCAGCACCACCAGCATCGCGCCGGTGCGCTGGACGACGTCGTCCAGGGTCATGTAGCCCTGGCCGGTGCGCGGGCCGGCGTAGGCCGGCTGCTCGTAGATCTTCTGCAGGTCGCCCGCGGAGGGTGTCTTCTTCAGATCCACCCCAGTCTGCTTGCCGAACTTCCGGATGACCGGGTTCTCTGCCATCTGCGCCGTTTCCTCCTTGACTGCGCGACGATCCATGGGTCGCCGCAGGGCCGATCTCACTGAGTCCAACGTAGTCGGGCACCGGCCGGTTCCCACAGTATGTGCGACTGCGTGCGCGTTGCGTGCGTGCGCCCACATCCGGGCTGCTGCCACTTGCCAGGGCGCTACCGGCCGGTAACTTTATCTCTGACACGGTGTACCGGACGAACCAGGGGAGGCCCGCATGGCACGCCGCAGCAAGCACGGGCGCGACGTCATGGGCGTCGGGCTGGCCGCGCTGAACAAGCTCGCGAGCGCGGGCCTGATCGACCGGCTCAACCTCCGCAGGCCGGCCGAACGCACGGTGTACCAGGCGTCCAGGACGGGCTTTCGGGCCGCCGGTGCAGCGAACCGAACGTTCGCCTCGGCGCGCAAGCTCCGGCAACCCCAGCGGCCGGCCGCCTCCGCCGAGCGCGGCCTGTTCGACCTGACGCCCACCGACGAGCAGCAGCTGATCGTCGAGGCGACGGCCGAGTTCGCCGCCAAGCTGCTCCGGCCCGCCGCCGCCGACGCGGACCAGGACTGCGCGGCGCCGGAGGCGATCCTCGAGCGGGCCGTCGCCGAGCTGGGCATGAACCAGCTCACCGTTCCCGAGCCGCTGGGCGGTATCGGCGGCGAGCGCTCGGTCACTACCGGCGTCCTGGTCGACGAGGCGCTCGCACACGGCGACATGGGGCTCGCGGTCGCCTGCCTCGCGCCGGCCGCAGTCAGCACCGCGCTCACCCTGTGGGGAAACGCCGAGCAGCAGGCGAGCTACCTGCCCGCGCTCGTCGGTGAGCACTGCCCCGCAGCCGCGCTGACCGTGCTGGAGCCGCGCGTGCTGTTCGACCCGTTCGCCCTGCGCACCACGGCCCGGCGCTCGGCCGGAGGGTTCGTGCTGGACGGCATGAAGTCGCTCGTCCCGCGGGCCGACCGCGCCGAGCTGTTCCTCGTGGCCGCCTCGCTCGACGGCGAGCCGGCGCTGTTCGTGGTCGAGTCCGGCACGGCCGGCATCACGATCGAGTCCGAGCCGGCGATGGGGCTGCGTGCCGCGTCGATGGGGCGGCTGGTGCTGGACGGCGTAAAGGTGCCGGCAGGTGCGCTGCTCACCGGCGGCCCGGACGCGTACGCGGACTGCATCCGGCTGGGCCGGCTGGGCTGGGCGGCACTCGCGCTCGGCACCGGCCGGGCGGTGCTGGACTACGTGATCGGCTACGTCAACGAGAGGCACGCGTTCGGCGAACCGATCAGCCACCGGCAGGCCGTCGCGTTCATGGTCGCCGACATCGGCATCGAGCTCGAGGGCGCGCGCCTGGTCACCCTGCGCGCTGCGAGCCGGGCCGAGCAGGGCAGGCCGTACGCCCGCGAGACGGCGCTGGCCCGCCGGCTCACCAGCGAGTACGGCATGCAGATCGGCAGCAACGGCGTGCAGCTGCTCGGCGGACACGGCTACGTGAAGGAGCACCCGGTGGAGCGGTGGTACCGGGACCTGCGGGCCGTCGCCGTGATGGAAGGCGTGGTGTTGGTATGAGCGACGCTTGCGGAGCGAATCAGGAGCACAGCCCGGCGGCATCAGCCCGAGCGAAGCGAGGACTACTTTGATCAATCTCGAGGTGCCGAAGAAGTTCGCGATGATCGTGAACCAGGCCCAGCAGGTGTCGCAGGAGATCTTCCGGCCGATCTCTCGTAAGTACGACCAGGCCGAGCACGAGTACCCGAAGGAACTCGACATGCTCGCCTCGCTGATCGACGGCATGAACGCATCGGGCCAGGCCAGCACCGGTGCTCGCGGTGTGCGGCGCGAGGCGAACGGCGACGGCGGCAACCGCAACGGCACCAACATGTCCGGCGTGCTGTCGATCATCGAGGCGTGCTGGGGTGACGTGGCGATGGTGCTGTCGATGCCGCGGCAGGGCCTGGGCAACGCCGCGATCGCGTCCGTGGCCGACGACGAGCAGCACGCGCGCTTCGACCGGACGTGGGCCGCGATGGCAATCACCGAGCCGTCTTTCGGGTCGGACTCGGCCGCCGTCCGGGCAACGGCGGTTCGCGACGGCGACCGGTACGTCATCAACGGCGAGAAGATCTTCGTGACGGCAGGGGATCGCTGCGACGCGGTCGTCGTCTGGGCGTCGGTGGACCGGTCGAAGGGGCGTGCCGCGATCAAGTCGTTCGTGGTCGAGAAGGGCACGCCCGGCATGGAGGTCGAGCGGCTCGAGCGCAAGCTGGGCATCCGCGCCTCGGACACCGCGACGATCCGGTTCACCGACTGCCGCGTGCCGGCCGCGAACCTGCTGGGCTCGGCCGAGGTCGAGCAGGGCTTCGGCGGCGTCATGCAGACGTTCGACAACACCCGACCGCTGGTCGCCGGCATGGCCGTCGGCTGCGCGCGGGCCGCGCTGGACGAGATCCACGACCTGCTGGCCGAGGCGGGCGTGTCGATCGACTACGACCGTCCGGTGAACACCCAGCACGCGGCGGCGGCGACGTTCCTGCAGCTGGAGGCCGACTGGGAGGCCGCGTACCTGCTGACGCTCGAGGCGACCTGGCTGGCCGACAACAACAAGCCGAACTCGCTGCAGGCCTCGATGGCCAAGGCGAAGGCCGGGCGCACCTGCGTGGAGGTGTCCTTGGGATGCATCGAGATCTGCGGCAGCCTCGGTTACGGGGAGAGCTCCCTGCTCGAAAAGTGGGCGCGCGACGCAAAGATCCTCGACATCTTCGAAGGGACCCAGCAGATCCAGCTGCTGATCGTGGCGCGGCAACTCCTCGGGAAGACGTCGGCCGAGCTGCGCTAGCCTCCAGCGGCGCGACCACCCCCGTACGGGTGCGCCACACACCCGTTCTCCACGCGCATGGCGAGAGAGGTGAACCGCCGAGCCTTCACCGTGGCGCGAAGCGTCTCGCCCTTCCAGCAGGGCTTGGACACGTGGGCTTTGACCACGTAGCGCCCTGCCGGCAGGCGCATGCTGAAGTGGCCATTCGTCGGCGCGCGGCGCGCCACGATTCGGCCCGCGCCGAGCTTGCGCGCGACTACATGGGCGCCCGCGCCCGTATAAAGCGGTGGCGGAAACGGCAGGGGAGGGCAGCCGATCGCGGTGCATAGCAGTTGCTTTCTCCCAGGCAACACCGGGCAGGCGATCATGCCAGGCGCCGGGAGGGGACAGAGGGCGCCGGCATGGCATGGCGGCGGCAGACAGGTGGGCACGCAGGGGGAACCGCAGGTCGCGTCGTACAAGAC
>JBOGDQ010000243.1:0-1824 GCA_050742975.1 Jatrophihabitantaceae bacterium | reverse complement strand
AACGAGTCCGGGGCGGCGGGCCGCCCACTCCTTGAGCATGACCAGCGAGTCGTCGGTCGAGCCGTCGTCCACCGCCATGACCTCGAGCCGGTCGAGACCGTACGTCTGCTTCTCGATCGAGTCGATGAACTCGGGTAGGTATCGGTGCACGTTATGTACCGCCGTGATGATCGAGAACCGGGGCCGCGCACCGTCGTCACGGACGGCGGGATCGTGGGACGGTCCGGCAGTCACGACGGGTCTCGCTTCCGATCGAGAGGAACTTCGCGGCCAAGGTTAGCCGGACGCCTACCCGAGCATCCGGCGCAGCTTCGGCGACTCGACGACCGGGCGAAGCGCCCGGGACCTTGCCAACCGCTTCACCCTGGGTGATCTGGCAAGGCGTCCGGCCACCCGGCGGGGCAGGCTCCGCTTCGGGGTGGGCGGGGTCATCGCCTCGATCGCGGCAGTGGTCCGCTCGCAGCAGCGGCCATCGCGCTCGGTGAACGTGGCATCGATCCGGGCCTGGTACGCCGGCGACGGGCGCTTCCCGTCGGCCGTCACCGCGTCGATCGCAGCCGTCACCGCATCCGCCGCAACCGTCGCGACCGGGCCGAACCCGTCGCGCTCGTACTCGAAGTACCCTGGCCGGCCGACGTGCGCCCCTTCCAGCGCCAGCTTGGCGTCGAACTGGAAGTACACGACGGGCCGGTCGATGTAGGCGGCGTTGAACGCCATCGACGAGTAGTCGGTGACCATGACGGCCGCGCGAGCCATGACCTGCTGGACGTCGTTGCCGGCGAACGCGATCGCCTCGACGTGGGGCGGCAGGTCCATGCGGGACAGGGCGGGTTGGATGTTGGGGTGCGGGAGGAAGCCCACCTTCGTTCCGGTGCGCTCGGTGAGGTCCCGCAGCCGCTCGTCGTTCAGGAACGCCAGCCACTGCTGAACGTACTCGCTCGCGAAGAACGCGTCGTACACCCCTCGTCGCTGCGAGTCCACGTCCAACGGCGGGTTGAGCCAGGATCGCCAGGTGGGCGAGACCAGGATGAGGTCGCGGCTCTCGGGCGGGACCTCGGCGCCGACCTCGCGCAGCCGGTCGAAGCGCGGCAGGCCGGTCATCTTCGCCTCTTTCGAGGTGTACGCGTATGGCGTCTCGTCGCCGGCGATCGAGGCCTGCTCCTGCGGGGTGCTGGTCACGAACAGGTCGATGCCCTTGGGGTTCAACCAGCGCGACAGATCGTCCTTGATCACGCCGTGCTGCAGGAAGGTGAACTTCCACGCGGGCTTGATCATCCGCACTATGGCAGGCGGCCTGTGTACCGGTGCGTCGGCGTGGGTGGAGATCAGGTGCACGCAGTTGAGCATCAGCAGCTTCCATTGCCGCGTGCCGTGCGGCACCATCCGCGACCGGTACCCGTCCCGTTCCAGGCGCTTCCAGTCCGGCGTACCGCGTTCGAGCACGAACCAGGCGTTGATGTCGGGCCGGTTATCGCGCAGGTACCGGAACAGTCGCTCGCCGCTGTCGTCGGCGTCGTGAATGCGATCCATCAGGGTCCAGGCGTTGCGGTACCGCGAGCGCGTCGCGGGCGTCGCCGCCAGCGCCATGATCGCTCGCTCGCCGGCCGTGAGCGGCCGCTTGACCGGCGGTTTGGGCAGGTCCTCCTCGAACCACGTGTCGACCTGGTTGGGGCGCACAGTCGTGTCGTGGACGGGTTCCCATTCGGCCTGGATTTTCAGCGGTTTGCTGTTGACGACGATCCGCAGGGATCCCTTGAGCGGCACCCAGATGATCCGCTCGCGCAGCAGGACGTGCTCGAAGTACTCGTGGGTGCGGACCTTGCC
>JBOGDQ010000242.1:0-1877 GCA_050742975.1 Jatrophihabitantaceae bacterium | reverse complement strand
GCTCGGGAACGCCCCCGGTACGCCGGTCGCGGTAGTGCACCGGATTGCCGAGCAGTCGGCCGTCCCCGTCGAGCAGACCGTAGTCAACGGCCCAGGAGTCGACGCCGATCCCGGCCAGCGAGCCGGTGGCCCGCCCGGCGATGCGCAGGCCGTCGAGCACGCCGGCCCACAGCGACAGGAGGTTCCAGTGCAGCGTGTCGCCGACCGTCACCGGCCGATTGGGAAAGCGGTGCACCTCGCGCAGCATGATGCCGTCGGGCGAGACGTTCGCCAGCATGACCCGGCCGGACGACGCGCCGAGGTCGATCGCCGCGAAGGGCAGGTTCACAGGACGCCGCTCCGCGCCGCGATGACCACCACCTGGACCGGGGTGTCGACGCCGAACCGGTCGCACAGCGTGCGGATCCGGCGGCGCACGGTGCGCTCGCTGATGGCGAGCCGGCGCGAGATCGCGTCCAGGACCAGCCCGTCGGCGAGCAGCCGAACGAGCTCGATCTGCTCGTCGTCCAGCCCCAGGTCCGGCGCGGTCACCGCGACTCCGCTCATCGAAGGCTCCTCTCGACGGTTCTCAGCGCAGGAAGGCGGCCGCGACTCCGGCATCGACGGGGATGTGCAGGCCGGTGGTCTGCGACAGGTCGCCGCCGGTCAGCGCGAACACGGCTGCGGCGATGTGCTCGGGCAGCACCTCCCGCTTGAGCAGCGTGCGCTTGGCGTAGAACGCGCCGAGCTCCTCCTCCGGCACCCCGTACACCGCCGCCCGCTGCGCTCCCCAGCCGCCGGCGAAGATCCCCGAACCGCGCACCACGCCGTCGGGGTTCACACCGTTGACCCGGATACCGTCCTCACCCAACTCGGCCGCGAGCAGCCGAACCTGGTGCGCCTGGTCCGCCTTGGCCGCGCCGTACGCGAGGTTGTTCGGGCCGGCGAACACCGCGTTCTTGCTGGAGATGTAGACGATGTCGCCGCCGAGCCCCTGCGCGCGCATCACCGCCGCGGCCGAACGCGAGACCAGGAACGAGCCGCGGGCCATGACGTCGTGCTGCAGGTCCCAGTCGGCGAGCGTCGTCTCGGCCAGCGGCTTGGAGATAGACAGCCCGGCGTTGTTGACGACCAGGTCGACGCCACCGAATGCCCTTGCCGCAACGGCGAAAGCGCCCGCGACGCCCGCCTCGTCCGTGACGTCGACGGTCACCGCCGCTGCGACGTCGGCGGTCCCGAGCTCGGCCGCGACCTTCGCCGCGCTGTCGGCGTCCCGATCGGCCACCACCACGCAGGCGCCCTCGGCGGCAAGCCGGTGTGCGATCGCGCGTCCGATGCCCGAGCCGGCGCCGGTCACCAGCGCGATGCGCGCCGCCAGCGGCTTGGGCTTCGGCATCCGCTGCAGCTTCGCCTCCTCCAGCGACCAGTACTCGATGCGGAACTTCTCCGACTCGTCGATCGGGGAGTACGTGGAGATCGCCTCGGCGCCGCGCATCACGTTGATCGCATTGACGTAGAACTCGCCGGCGACGCGAGCCGTCTGCTTGTCCTTGCCGAAGCTGAACATGCCGACACCCGGGACGAGCACGATCGCCGGGTCCGCGCCGCGGATCGCCGGGCTGTCGGCCGTCGCGAACTTCTCGTAGTAGGCCGAGTAGTCGCGCCGGTACTGCTCGTGCAGCTCGCGCAGCCGGGCGACGGCGTCGTCCAGCGGCACATCGGGAGCCAGGTCGAGAACCATCGGCCGAACCTTGGTGCGCAGGAAGTGGTCCGGACACGACGTGCCGAGCGCAGCCAGCCGGGGATGCTCTGCTGCGGCAAGGAAGTCGAGCACGGCATCGGAGCCGGTGTAGTGCCCGACCTGGGCCCGATCGGTCGACGCCAGGCCACGGATGAAG
>JBOGDQ010000241.1:0-2401 GCA_050742975.1 Jatrophihabitantaceae bacterium | reverse complement strand
CCGCCGGAGTTGCCCGGGTTGATCGCGGCGTCGGTCTGCACCGCGTTCAGGTAGGCGTCCGAGGAACCGTCGTCGCTGAACACGTGGACGGCACGGCCGAGTGCCGAGACGATGCCGGCGGTGACCGTGCCCTCGAGCCCGAGCGGCGAGCCGATCGCGATCACCGGGTCCCCGACCGCCAGCTGGTCCGAGTCGCCCAGCGTGGCCACCGTCAACTGGTCGGTCGGCACCTTGATGACGGCCAGGTCGCTGATCGGGTCACGGCCGACGATCTCGGCCTTCGCCGTCGCCTCGTCGGAGAACGTCACCACGATCGAGGCGTCGGTGCCGTTGGCCGCGCCGGAGACGACGTGGTTGTTGGTCAGGACGTATCCGTTCTTGTCGATGACGACGCCCGAGCCCACCGCGTACTCGGTCGACGTCGTGACCGCGATGGACACGACGGCGGGTCCGACCCGTTTGGCGATGTCGGCGACCGATCCCGGCGGCCGGTTGGCGGGCGTGTCCTGCTTGGACAGGCTGACGTTGTCGCGGTGCAGCAGGTGGTTCGCATGATTGGCCAGCCAGTAGCCCGCGCCGCCGCCGATACCACCGGCGAGCAGCGCGACGATCAGGACGAGCCCCAGCGCGCTCAGCCCGAACCGGCCGCGTCGGGAGCCCTTCCCGGTGTCGAGCTCCTCCTCGGCGTCCTCGGGCGCGGCGGGCAGCTCCTCGTCGACCTCCTGGTCGACCGCCGCGTCCAGCTGCTCGGGAGCACCGTGCGAGTAGATCGCGCCGCTGCCGAGCCAGTACTGCGCCTTCGGATCGCGCCACGGGTCGTGCCCGGCGCCGGCCTTCCACCACGGCGACTCCGCGGCCCGTCCGGACGGCGCGATCCGGCTGCCCGGTGCCGGGTCGAACCCGTCGGCCGAACCGGCGGGTGCGCCGAACGCCTCGGTCAGGAGCTGCGGGACGGGCTGCGGCGGCGTCGAATGCGGCGCGATGCGCTCGCCGGCGAGTGGCGCGAAGGCCGCGCCGGGAGCGGGCCGGCCGTACGTCTCGCGCTCCTCGGGCGACGCGGTGCGCGGTGGAGGCGTGTAGGCCGGCTGCTCCTGACGCGGCGCGAACGGCCCGTCGACGGCCGGCGGACGGGCGAAGGCGCTGTCGTCGCGGGACGGATCGGCACCGTCGTCGCCGGACGGCGCGGTCCCATCACGGCCGGACGGTTCGGCGCCACCGTCGGGGGCCGTGTGCCGACCAGGTATCTCGGTCACGCCCCACTCCTCACCGCTGCCGACAGGCCAGCTCGAGTCTGCCTCAGACTTCGCGCTGCTGGCGAAGGGGACGTCAACGGGCTACGACGTATCCGGCCGGCTGGACGTGCGCCGGCGCGACGTTGGCCGGCGGGTTCGGGATGCTCGGGCGCTGCTGGCCGCTCGCGTGCCCGGCCGAGCCCACGACCAGGACCCCGGCAACGGCGACGGCCGCGGCGGTGCCGGCGATCGGGCCGAGCCGGTGCCCGCGGCGCTCCTTCTGCGGCGGGGCGGCGGCGGCCACGCCCACCGGAGCCATGGAGCCGAACGTCGAGAACATGGTCGAGCCGTCCTCGGCGATGGAGGTGGGGGTTACGCGGATCGGTGTGGTGGCCGGGACGTCGAGCAGCCGGGCGAACAGGCCGGACGGTAGCGCCGGCGCTGGGGCGGCACGCAGGGCCCAGACGGCCTCCCGCTGCACGGCGACGGAGTACCCGCACTCCGGACATTCCGCGGTGTGCCGGCGGGCTCGCTCGCGCGCGTGGCCGGTGAGGACGCCGTCGGCGAACGCCGCGACCGCCTCGTCGGACAGGTGCTGGGGCCTCATGACAGCGCTGCCCGCTCGACCGTCGCCGCGGTTCCGGACTCGAGCGCCGCCGCGGTTCCGGGCTCGGCGGGCCGCAACCCGGGTGCGCGGTGGGCCAGGGCCTCGCGCAGCAGCACGCGGCCGCGATGGATCCGCGAGCGCACGGTGCCGACCTTGATGTTCAGGGTGGCGGCGATCTCCTCGTAGGACAGCTGCTCCAGGTCGCACAGCACGACCGCGACGCGGAAGTCCGGGGGCAGCGCGTCGAGGGCGGCCTGGATCTCGGGGTCCAGGTTCATCAGCTCGAACACCTGCTCCGGCCCCGCCTCGCGGGAGGCCAGCCGGTCGCCGACGTCCTCGGGCAGGGCGTCGAAGCGGATCCGCTGGCGGCGGCGCACCATGTCCAGGAACAGGTTCGTGGTGATCCGGTGCAGCCAGCCCTCGAACGTCCCGGGCGTGTACTCGGCCAGCGAACGGAACACCCGGACGAACGTCTCCTGGGTCAGGTCCTCGGCGTCGGCCCGGTTCCCGGACAGCCGGTAGGCCAGGCGGTACACCCGGTCGGCGTGCTCGCGCACGACCT
>JBOGDQ010000240.1:0-1679 GCA_050742975.1 Jatrophihabitantaceae bacterium | reverse complement strand
CGGCCAGGGCGCGGTCCTGCCGGGCCCGGACCATGCTGCCCGGTTCGGACGTCACGCTGAGGATGTCGGCTATCCGGCGCAGCTTGGTGAGGACGGACCGGCGGCTGGCCTCGGTAGGGTGAGCCGTGAAGACCGGGCGTACCGCCAGCGACTGCATCGCGTCGGTGAGCGCATCCGGTCCCAGCGCGGCGGCGACGGCGGCGATCGACCGGGCGAGCCAGGCATCCTCGTCGGGACGCTCGCGCAACGTCCGCACACGGTGCACCTGCTCGGCGACGTTGGCCAGGTGGAAGTAGTCGGCGAACGCGCGCACGAGCAGCGCGGCCGTATCCAGCGGTACCCCGGCCAGCAGGTCCTGCACCTGCGCCCGGGGCGCCTCGCCGCCGTCGTCCTTGCTCTGCTTGGTCAGCGTCCGGACCTGCTCGACCAGCTCGAGCGCCGCGCGGCCGTGCTGGCGGACGAGGGACTCGCCCAGCAGCGCGCCGACCCGTCGCACATCGGCGCGCAGCGCGGCGTCGTCGGCGGTCAGGTCCGGGCCGGCGGTATCTGGGCTCGACGGGTCTGGGGAGGTTTCAGCCACCGGCCCAGTCTGGCGCACGCACGATTCAGCGGTGTTACCGGCCGAGCGGTAGAACGAAAAGGTCCAGGCGATCGATCGGGGGAACGACCGCCTGGACGTTGCAGAGTGTAGCGGGCACATCGCTCGAGCGACAACGCGAACGCGCGGAAACTCGCCGGTGTTGCTCTCGGCGCCGCGCCGAACAACCACTTGACACGGAGATTACTTCTGTGGAAGATGTTTTGAACACGGCGGGGGCATCACGCGCTTGGTGCAGACGTCAATTGGGGTCGGGGGGCCTAATTGGCCGATGCCGTGGGTCGGCTGGCCCGGCCTCGCCGTTCAGGTGAGGCCGGGTCACGATCGTTAAGCACGAACTCCTCCGGCTCCGGAGGGGCTGCGACCGGGCGCGCGCTGGTCAGCGTTCCCGCGATCTCGGCCAGCCGCTCGACGTCGGCCGGCGTGATCGCCTCGAGGACGCGGGACCGGATGGCGTCGGCGTACCTGCGGACACCAGCCTCGCCCAGCTCCCGGCCGCGGTCGGTCAGCGCGGCGTGGACGACCCGCCGGTCCCCGGACGAGCCGCGGCGGTCGATCAGCCCGTCCCGAGCCATCCGGTCGGCGAGCTTGGTGAAGCCACCCGAGGTCATGGACAGCTCGCGCGCCAGCCGGCTCATCGGCAGGCGCTCGTCGGGGGCGCGCAGCAGCAGGTGCAGGACGGCGAACCACTGGGCCGGAACGCCGATACGTTCGACGTCGGACAACACCTGTTGCTGGGTTGCCTGGACAGCCTGGGCCACGAGGGTCCAGCTCACGATCAGTTCGGTCTCGGACTGCTGCGTATCCGGCACGCCACCGACACTAGCGAGCCGGTGCTGAGCATCTGGCGATCTTGGCCGCTGCGGTGCTTCAGTCGTGTCAGTCGCGTCCCTCGCTTCAGTCGCCGACGACCAGGTCCTCGGTCTCGATCTTCACGGCTCGTGCGCCGGCGAGCATGACCCGGTCACGGCCGGCGTGCTTGGCCGCGTACAGCGCCGCGTCGGACTCGTGCATCAGGTCGGCCAGCTGGCGGCCGTGGGTCGGGCTGCACGCGACTCCGATCGACACGGTGACCCTGGTA
>JBOGDQ010000239.1:0-4010 GCA_050742975.1 Jatrophihabitantaceae bacterium | reverse complement strand
TCGTTCGGGTCGGCCGCGACCGCGAACAGGGTCGTGCCCGGCTCGCCGTCGAAGGTGTTCACGTAATTGGACAGGACCCGCAGCAGTTCGCCGCGCTGCCCCTCCCGCGCCGTCATCTGCAGCAGGGCCCCGAAGTCGGCTGTCTGACTCATGCAGGGTGCAACCCGCCAGCCAGGGCGAGGATTCCCCTGGAGCTCGTCGACGTGCCCGACGGCGAACTGGACGAGCCGGGCAACGACCCGCACACATCATCACTGCCAGTCGATCACGTTTTCCCCGCTGGACGTCGCTTCCGGGCGGCCAAACCGGTGTTGCGCGGGGAAAAGATGATCGGGTCCGCCGTCCACAGGCCAGCGTGTCGTCCACAGCTGCTCCGGCACCATGGCGTCGAACACCGATCAGCCGGTGTGCTGCTGTCAGGCATGCATACGACAGCGGAGCATCGGACACGTCGACAGTCGTTCGGAGTCGCCACTGGAGTCCGTCAGCCGCCTGGTCATGTCGTGGATGCACGTGCCGACGCCGGAACTACAGGTCAGCTGTTCGACACGGGCGGGCGGTTCGTCGGCCGCGCGGACTTCTACTGGCCGGAGTTCGGCGTCGTGGGCGAGGCAGATGGGCGGATGAAGTACGACGACCGGACGGTGCTGCTCGCCGAGAAGCGTCGGCGGGAAGCTCTCGAGGCCCTCGGCCTGATCGTCGTCCGGTGGCACTGGACCGACGTGACACGGCGGCCCCGCCTGCTCGGCGAACGGCTGGGCGTGGCCTTCGAGCGCGGGAGCCGGCGGGATCGATCAGGTTTTCCCCGCCAGTGGTCGGTTCGGGCGGCCTGAACCGGTGCCCAGCGGGGAAAACCTGATCGGGTCAGAGCAGGCCGGCCTCGCGCATGCCCTTGACCGTCGGCGCGATCACTGCAGTCGGCCGCGCGCCCGCCGAGACCGCGTCGATCGTCTTGAGACCCTCGCCGGTGTTGAACACCACGGTCTCCAGCGAGGTGTCCAGCTCTCCCGACTCGGCCAGCTTCTTCAGCACCGCCACCGTGACTCCTCCCGCGGTCTCGCCGAACACGCCGGTCGTCCGGGCCAGCAACGCGATACCCGCGCGGATCTGTTCGTCGGTGACCGCTGCCATCGCGCCGCCGGACGAGCGCACCGCGTCCAGCGCGTACGGTCCGTCGGCCGGGTTGCCGATGTTGAGCGACTTCGCGATCCCCGTCGGCTTGACCGGGATCACGTCGGACGAGCCGGACGCGAACGCCGTCGCGATCGGCGAGCAGCCCGCCGACTGCGCACCGAACACCCGCCATGAGGAGGGCGCGACCAGCCCGGCGGCGACGAGCTCCTTGAATGCCTTGTTGATCTTCGTCAGCATCGAGCCCGACGCCATCGGCGCCACGTACTGCGCGGGTAGACGCCAGCCCAGCTGCTCGGCGACCTCGAAGCCCAGCGTCTTGGATCCCTCGGCGTAGTAAGGGCGAACGTTCACATTGACGAATCCGGTCTGCTCGAACTCGTCGGTCTCCGAGAGCTCCGAGCACAGCCGGTTGACGTCGTCGTACGAGCCCTCGATCCCGACCAGCGTGCCGCCGTAGATCGCCGATTGGACGACCTTGGGCGTCTCCAGGTCGGCCGGGATGAACACGATCGACGGCATCCCGATTCGCGCGGCGTGGGCGGCCACCGAGTTGCCGAGGTTGCCCGTCGACGCGCACGCGATCCGGGTGAAGCCGAGCTCGCGCGCGGCCGTGATCGCGACCGACACAACGCGGTCCTTGAACGAGTGCGTCGGGTTCGCCGAGTCGTCCTTGATCCACACCGGCGCGGTGAAGCCGAGCTCGTCGGCCAGCCGGTCGGCGCGGATCAGCGGCGTCATGCCGGTACCGGAATCGACTCGGGTCGCGGGATCCTGCCCGACGGGAAGCAGCCCCGCGTAGCGCCACAGCGAGTGCGGGCCGGCCTGGATGTCCGCGCGGTTCACGCGGGCGAGGGCGGCCGGGTCGTACTCGATCTCCAGCGGGCCGAAACACTCGAAGCAGGCGTGCTGGGCGCCGAGCGGGAACTGCGCGCCACAGGCACGGCAGATCAGCCCGGATGCCGGTGAGCCAAGGGTGGGACGGGCAACTACAGCGGTCACGACGGAGCCTCTCTCCTCATCTTTCCCGGGATATCCCGGGCCGGAGTTGGCACCTGCTGCGCTGACGGCCTGCTGTCACAGGGGAAAAGCTGCATCGCGCACGGTTGCCGGGGCTTCGTCGGGCCGGTCCCTCTGCCCCTCTGGATGAGCGTGCTTATTCGGTTGTCGCTACATCTTCGCACAGGCGCGCGCGCGTCAATTCGGCGAGTAGTCCGGCGTGAGCACCACGACGATCGGGCTGTTGTACGAAGCCAGCTCGGCGAACTGCGGTATGACCCGCTTGATCGTCGGGTACTGCGCCCGCAGCGCCTCGGCCGATGCCTTCGCGCCGCTCACCGAGGGGTCGTAGTACGCGCACGTCGACAGGATGTCGTTCTGGTAGTTGTCGTACCTGCTGACCGGCCAGCCGCCGGCCTCGAACCGCTGCGCCGCCTGCTGGGCCAGCCCCTGCGTCGTCGTGTTGTTCAGCACGACCAACGAGAGCTTCGCGACGGCGGCCGTCGTGGTCTGGGTCATCGTCGGGGTGGACGACGTGGTGCGCGCCGTCGACGTCGTCCTCGACGCGGACGGGTGGCTGGTGGACGACTTCGCGACGTGGTGGCCGGGCCGGACGCTGCGCGTGTCAGGGCTCCTGAGTGCGATGATCGCGACGACCAGGACGGCGACGCCCACCGCGGCGAGCGCGACACCCGTCAGTCGCTCGCGCCGGCGCCGGCGCTCGATGAGTCGACTCGTCCGGCCGGTGGCCCTGTTCACGTCATGAAGCTCACCGCACGCGTGCCGTTCAGACCTCGATACCGAGTCGGCGGGCCGAGCGCTGACGCTGACGCGTCGCCCGCAGGCGGCGCAGCCGCTTGACCAGCATCGGGTCGGCAGCGAGCGCGGCCGGGGTGTCGATCAGGGCGTTCAGCACCTGGTAGTAGCGCGTCGTGGACATGTCGAACAGCTCGCGGATCGCCTGCTCCTTGGCGCCGGCGTACTTCCACCACTGCCGCTCGAAGGCCAGGATCTCGCGGTCGCGCCGGGTCAGGCCGTCGGCAACGACACCGTCCGCACTGTCGCCGTTTGCTGCGGCAGCGTGAGCGAAATCCATGCGTCGTGCTCCCTCTACTCGCTGGACCGACTCGCTGGATCGACCCCGATGCTCGGCCGGTGCGGCCGAATTGCACCGGTGTCATTCACTGCGGTCATTCAATCACGCCGGGTGGCGTCAAGGCGTGGCGGCGCGCTGTGGACAACTCGCGCCGACGTCCACATCTTCTCGCCCGCGCTGTGCCGGGTGCACGGCGGGGCGGACCGTGTCCGTCATGTCCTGGTCCACGCCCTCCGCCGACCTGCTCCGGGCCGCCGCCGCCGTCCGCGCGCAGGCCGACGTACTGCGCGCCGTCTCGGTCCGCATCACCATCGTGTCCGCCACCACGCGTTGGCAGTCGGCCGCGGCGTCCAGGTTCGGCGAACGGGTACGCGCAAGCGCGCTGGCCATGCGCGCGGCGGCGGCGCGGCTCGACGAGGCAGCCGAGCTGATCGAGCGCCACGCGTCGATCGCCACCCCATGAGCGGCGGCGTAATCGTCCGCGGCGGGGCCGACGGCATCCAGGCCGAGATCGAGGACATGCTGAACGCGCGGCGGATGTTCTCGGCCGCGGCCGATCAGCTCGACGACGTGATCGGCATCTGCTGCTGGAAGCAGGTCGCGCTGGCGGGAGCGGCCGCATCCGGCGACATCTGGGGCGAGCTGGCGGCACGGGATGCGCTCGACTCGGCCGTCGCGAGCCTGCGCGGTCTGAACGGCGAGCTCCGCGGGCTGACCGCCCTGCTCTCGATGGCGATCGCGAGCTACCGCGACACCGACAACAGCGTCCTTGACCTGATCGGCT
>JBOGDQ010000238.1:0-4399 GCA_050742975.1 Jatrophihabitantaceae bacterium | reverse complement strand
CCGAGCGCTCGGCGGGTGCCGCCGCCCTGCACCAGCATGGTGACGCGCGTCGACATCGGGTTGAGCGCGCGGCGCACCGCACGCTGGATCGGTCCCATGGCACCGCCCATCCTCCCACCGTCGGGTGGCGACACTCGGAAGCATCGCAGCCGTCGTGGCAGTGACCGCGACGGTTCTCTCGCTCGCGAACCCACCAGCTCGCACCGAGCATTCGCCCCCGGCCGGAGCGATCTCGACCACGTTCACGACGCTGCCCGACGGCGTGCGGCTCGCCGTCACCACGATCCGGCGCGGTGGGATGTTGGCGGTCGTGGCGGTCGACGCGTTGCGGCCGGACGGCAGCATGATCAGCCTGACCGAGACTGCGCCGGGGGCGGCGGCACCCGCGCTCACCCTCGATCAGCTGACCGCGATCGCCACGAGCAGCCGGTGGCAGGTCCGGGTTCGGCAAGCCTCGGAGGTGCCGAAGTAGCGGGCGAGTCGTCGCGCGGTGCCCGCGCTGATACGCCGAGTTCCGTGCACGATCTCGTTGATCCGGCGCGGTGGCACGCCGATAGCGACGGCGAGCCTGTGCTGCGTGACACCCAGCGGAGTGAGGTACTCCTCGGCGAGGACTTCGCCGGGATGGATCGGGGCCAGCGAGGCAGTGCTGCTCATGGTCTCGATCCTCCTCTCAGGCGTTCAGCGGTATTGGCCGATCAGTGCGGCGACAGTCGGACGGCACGGGCGCCTGCGGCCCAGGCCAGGTGCAGGTCGGTCGGATCCGGGTTGCCGGCCGGGTCGATGCCGATGTTGTTGAACTTGGCGAACTGGTGGTTGTCACGCGCCATCGCGCCGTACAGCTCGACGACGCCCGCCTCGTCGGTGGCTACCTGCACGTCGGCCGGTCGGCGCCTGCCCTTGATCCGGATCTCGACCGGGTGACCGGTCCGCAGGTTGCGCCCCCACCCGAACGGCGTGCCGATCAGCAGAGTGCCGTCGTGGCGGGTGTAGGCGACCGGGACGGCGTAGCGGCGCCCGGACTTGCGGCCCACCACGTACACCGTTATCAGCCGGCTGCCCACTGCGCGGCACACCAGCGGGGTGCGCAGCAGGCCCCGCACGATCCGGTTCGCCAACCCCTGCCAGGCCAGGGTCTTGGCCCGGGCGTCCACAGTGGGGCTGGGAATCTGGTTGTCCATGGTGTGCTCCTTCGCCGGTCGTGTTACCTCGAGCAGGGTCGGTCCGTCAGTGTTATGACGCATGGCGAGGAAGGAAGGTAACAGTGGACGAGCGCGACCGGCTGACGCAGGACTTCCAGGCACACCGCACCCACCTGCGGGCGGTGGCCTACCGGATGCTCGGCTCACTGGGCGAGGCCGAGGACGCCGTGCAGGAGACCTGGCTGCGGCTGGCCCGCACGGACACCAGCGGCGTGCGCAACCTGGGCGGCTGGCTGACCACCGTCACCTCCCGGGTGTGCCTGGACATGCTGCGCGCCCGCGCGGCGCGTCGCGAGGACCCGCTCGACGTGCACGTGCCGGATCCGATCGTCAGCCGGGCGGACGGGGCCGACCCCGAACAGCAGGCGTTGCTGGCCGACTCGGTCGGCCTGGCGCTGCTCGTCGTGCTGGACACCCTCTCGCCCAGCGAGCGGCTCGCGTTCGTGCTGCACGACATCTTCGCGGTGCCCTTCGATCAGATCGGTCCGATCCTGGAACGCACCCCGGCCGCGGCCAAGCAGCTTGCCAGCCGCGCCCGCAGCCGGCTGCGCGGTGCAGCTCCCGCTGACACCAGTGCCTCCGACCACGCCCAGCAGCGGCAGCTCCTGGACGCCTTCCTCTCGGCCGCGCGTGACGGCGACTTCGACCGCCTGCTCGCCGTCCTCGACCCCGACGTGGTCCTGCGCGCCGACGCCGGCGCCGGGCCGCTCGGACCCTCCCAACTGGTCCACGGTGCCAGGTCGGTGGCCGGGCAAGCGCTGCGCTTCGCGCCGATCGCCCGCCATGCCCGGCACGCGCTGGTCAACGGCACGCCCGGGCTCGTCGCCGCCCCGCACGGCAAGCCCGTCGCGGTGCTGGGCGTGCGTATCCGGGACGGGAAGATCGCCGAGATCGACATCCTCGCCGACCCCGAGCGCCTGCGCCGCCTCGACCTGACCGCCTGGGCCGCTGATCCGTCCGCCCCGTAAGCCCGCAACGGATCCTCGCGCTGCCGAGGGCAGCGCTGCTGTGAGCGGCGTGCGGCCCGAGGCCCGCACCCGACAGGCACGCTGGCCTCATGAGTGACGACGCACTGGTGCCTGGCCACCAGCTCGATGAAGACATCTACCAGCGGCTGTTCGAGCGGCGCACGCTGCTGCTCGGCGAGCCGCTCGAACACTGGAACAGCAACCGGCTGTGCACGGGGCTGATCCTGCTCGCGGCCGACGACCCGGTCACCGACATCCGGCTACTGATCAACTCGCCGGGCGGCTCGGTGCCGGGCATGCTCGCCATCCGCGACTGCATGCGGGCGATCCCGAACGACGTCGTGACCGTCAACCTCGGCATGGCCTACAGCGCCGGGCAGTTTCTGCTCAGCTCCGGCACGAAAGGCAAGCGGTACACCGCGCCGCATTCCAAGGTGCTGCTGCACCAGGGCTCGGCAGGAATCGGAGGCACCGCGATGGACATCGCCATCCAGGCCGATGACCTGCGCCGCACCCGCGACACCGTGCTCGGCCTCATTGCCCAGGACACCGGGCAGGACCTCGCCGTCGTCGAACGCGATTCCCGCCGCGACCGCTGGTTCAGCGCCACCGAGGCGCTCTCCTACGGGTTCGTCGACCACCTCATCGAGCTCGGCGACGACATCCTGCCGACACCACACCGACCGGTCGGGCTGGGGGCATCCCGATGACGAGCTACACGATTCCGTACGTCACCACGCGCACCAACCAGGGCGAGCGCACCGTCGACATCTTCAGCCGGCTGCTGGCCGAGCGGGTCATCTACCTCGGGACCGGCATAGACGACGGGGTGGCCAACGCCGTCATCGCGCAGCTGATCCATCTGGAGTCCGAGAGCCCGGACCAGCCGATCAACCTGTACATCAACTCGGCGGGCGGCTCGATCCCGGCGACGCTCGCGATCTACGACGCCATGCAGTACATCCGACCCGCCGTCGAGACGACGTGCGTCGGGCAGGCAGCCGCAACTGCGGCCGTGCTGCTGGCCGGTGGCGCGCCGGGAAGGCGGCAGATCCTGCCGCACGGCCGGGTCGTCATCCACGCCCCCGCAGCCGAGGGACGCGGCGCGGTCCCCGACCTCGTGCTGGAGGCCGACGAGGTGGAGCGCGTCCGCACGATGCTCGAACAGATCCTCGCCGGGCACACCGGCAGGTCGCCGGCGCAGGTGCGCGAGGACACCGAGCGCGACCTGATCCTCACCGCGCAGGGTGCGGTGGACTACGGCGTCGTCGACGCGGTCCTGGCCGGCCGCGATCTGCCGGAATTCTCAGGCGGCTAGGCACACCGGCCCGCGCGGCGAGCGCGCCCGCATCGACGCCACGCCGAGGCGGTGTCCGGCGCGGCGGGTGAGTTCGAGGACCGATAGGCCGAGTGCTCCGGAGACCGCCGACAGCACCTCCGACGACGGGTCCTTGCGACCACGTTCGAGCTCGGACAGGTACTGCGGTGCGACACCGGCGCGCGCGGCGACGTCGGCAATGCGCTCACCGCGGTCGGCCCGTTCGGCGCGCAACTGCTCGCCGACCGCCTCGCGCCACAACGGCTCGGGCTGGGTCTGCGGCACGGTGCGCGACCGTAGCGGGATGACGTTGTCCATGACCTGGACGTTAGCGATCCGGGTAGCCGGCCGGGCGCAGTGTTCGCTCAGCGCGGAACGACCGCAGCACCGCCGCCGCCGATTACCACGACCCTTGTCGCGTTCCGTACGAGGATCGGTGCGCTGCCAAGAACAAGCCACTCTTTGCGGCCAGATCGGGTTCGCGCTTATCGATCGACACGCATGCGATCGCGTTCACGTGAATGACCTCTCCATCTGCCGACAGTTCGGCCCGCGTCGATGGCGCCATATCGGATTCGGTGCCGCATATGGCGGTCGGCGACATGAGGTACCGCAAGCTCTCGGGCCCAACACGGCGTTCCACGCCACACTGTCATTACATGGAGAGGTCATTCACCTGAACGCGCTGATGTGCATGCGCTCGCCGTAGTGAGGTCGTGCCGCTGCCAACGATGGTGCAGGTCTGCCGCGGCGGCGTCCGATATGCAACAAGTCTTGGTGGCCTGTGAATTCAGAGCAGCGACGCCGCGACCGTCGCGGCCAGCTCCCAGACCGCTTCGAGGTCGATCTTGGCCGGCGCCCCGATGACCGTCACCGGATCGTGCACCCGCTGCCAGCCCATCGCCTTGGTG
>JBOGDQ010000237.1:0-5515 GCA_050742975.1 Jatrophihabitantaceae bacterium | reverse complement strand
CGCGCGGCAGCTCGGCCCGACGCTGACCGCGCTGTCCGCCTGCTCCCCCTGGCTGGCCGGGCGCACGGGCGGGCACGCGTCGACGCGCGAGCTCGCCTGGGGCCAGCTCGGCGACCGGCCGCGCAGCACCCCCGATCCGGTCGGTGAGTGGACGCGTTACGCGCTCGCCGCTCCGGTGATGTTCGTCGACCTGCCCGATGGCGCGATGCCGGTCCAGCGGCGAATCCCCTTTGCCGACTGGCTTTCCGGGCACGCACAGCTGGCCGATCGAAGGCCCACCCGCGCCGACCTGAGCACGCATCTGAGCACCCTGTTCCCGCCGGTCCGGCTGCGCGGCTACCTCGAGCTGCGCTACCTCGACGTCAGCCCGTCACGCTGGTGGCCGGCCGTGGCCGCGGTGACGACCGTGCTGCTCGATCACCCGATCGCCGCGGACGCCGCGCGCGAGGCGAGCGAACCTGCGGTCGGCCTGTGGGCCGAGGCGGCTCGCGACGGCCTGCGCGATCGTCGGCTGGCCCGGGCCGCTCGTCGCTGCATGGAGATCGCGGCGACCCACGTCCCGTCGGAGCTGGCAACCGCCGTCGAGGACCTCGCCGAACTGGTGGCCGGCGGGCGCTCGCCCGGTGACCTGCTCGCCGACCGCATCGCCGAGATCGGGCCCCTCGCCGCGTTCGAGGAGCTGGCCCATGCATAGGAACACGGTTGTGCACGACCTCGAACGAGCCCGCGCGCGGACGCAACTGCTGACCGATCTGGACGAGCCGACCCTGGTTGCCCAGCACGATCCGCTGATGAGCCCGCTCGTGTGGGACCTCGCGCACATCGGGCAGCAGGAGGAGTTGTGGCTGCTGCGTGCGGGCGACCCGAGCCGTCCCGGCCTGTTGCCACCGGATGTCGACTCGCTCTACGACGCCTTCGAGCACCCCCGCGCCGAGCGGCCGAGGCTGCCGCTGCTGCCGCCGGTCGAGGCGCGCGCGTTCGTGCACGAGGTACGCGGCCGCGCTCTCGACGTCATCCACCGCACCCCGGACGATCAGCTGTTCACCGCCGGCATGGTCGTGCAGCACGAGCAGCAGCACGACGAGACGATGCTGGCGACCCTGCAACTGCGGCAGGGGCCGCCCGTGCTCACCGCGGATCGGCTGCCTGGCGGCCGCGCGCTCGACACCGACCGGGTCTTCGTCGCAGGCGGCGAGTTCGTCCTCGGTGTCGACGGCACGGACGAGCCGTTCTCGCTGGACAACGAGCGACCAGCACACACCGTCGAGGTCGGCCCGTTCTGGATCGGGCGGGTGCCGGTGACCAACGCGCAGTGGCGGGACTTCGTCGACGATGGCGGGTACGACACGCAGCGCTGGTGGTCCGCGCGCGGCTGGGCGCACCGCGTCGAGGCCGGGCTGGAGCGGCCTAAGTTCTGGACCGCCGACGGCACCCGGATCCGGTTCGGCATCGAGGAGACCGTGCCGCCTGACGAGCCCGTCCAGCATGTGTCGTACTTCGAGGCGGAGGCGTTCGCGGCCTGGTCCGGCGCGCGGCTGCCGACCGAGCTCGAGTGGGAGAAGGCGTGCGCCTGGGATCCGGCGACCCGGACCCGCCGTCGTTGGCCGTGGGGTTCGGCCGAACCGAGCACCGCGCTGGCCAACCTCGGCGGCGGCGCGCTGCGCCCGGCACCGGTCGGCGCGTACCCGGCCGGCGCGTCCGCGTACGGCGTCGAGCAGCTGATCGGCGACGTCTGGGAGTGGACGTCCTCCGACCTGCAGCCCTGGCCCGGCTTCGTCCCGATGATCTACCGGCAGTACAGCGAGCCGTTCTTCGGCGGCGACTACAGGGTGCTGCGTGGCGGCTCGTGGGCCGTCGCGCCGTCCACCATCCGGCCCTCGTTCCGCAACTGGGATCACCCGATGCGGCGGCAGATCTTCACCGGCGTCCGCCTGGCCTGGTCGACCTGATCATGTGCCGACACCTCGCCTGGCTGGGCGCACCGCGGACCCTCGCCTCGCTCGTCCTGGACGGCGAGCACTCGCTGCTCGTGCAGTCCTACCGTCCACGCCGCCAGCGGCACGGGACGATCAACGCCGACGGCTGGGGCGTGGGCCTCTACTCCCCCGACCACGCCGAGCCGGCCCGCTGGCGCTCGGCCCGCCCGCTGTGGAACGACGCGTCGTTCGCCTCGGTCGCGCAGGTCATCTCCTCGTCCTGCATGGTCGCGGCCGTCCGATCGGCAACGGTCGGCATGCCGGTCGACGAGTCGTCCGTGGCGCCGTTCAGCGACGGGCGCTGGCTGCTCTCGCACAACGGGATCGTCGACCGCGGCGCGCTCGGGCCGCAGCCGCACGCCGAGTCGGTGTGCGACGCGGCGGTGCTCGCGGCGTACGTCTTCGACCGCGGCGCCGAGCAGCTGGGCAAGCTGGTCGTCGAGGTGGGCGCGCGCGACCCGAACGCCCGGCTCAACCTGCTCGCGACCGACGGGAACCGGGTTCTCGCGACCACCTGGGGCGACACGCTCGGCGTGCTGCGGACCGTCGACGGCGTGCTGGTGGCGAGCGAACCGACCGACGACGACCCGCGCTGGACGGACGTCCCCGACCACCACCTCGTCACGGTGACGGGGACCGAGATCACGATCACGCCTCTGGAGGGCTGAACATGGCTGCCGACGCCCGGGTGCACCTCGCGCCCGAGTCGTACCTCGCCGCGCTGCGCGCCGACGTGCGTGCCGGGCTCACCGCGAAACCGAAGGCGCTGCCGCCCAAGTACTTCTACGACGCCCGGGGCAGCGAGCTGTTCGACGAGATCACCCGGCTGCCCGAGTACTACCCGACGCGGGCCGAGACCGCGATCCTGCAACGGCATTCCGCGGAGATCGCCGCGCAGTCCGGGCCGCACACGCTGATCGAGCTGGGCAGCGGGACGTCGGAGAAGACGCGGCTGCTGCTGACGGCGTTGCGCGCGACCGGGACGCTGCGCCGGTTCGTGCCGTTCGACGTGGATCCGGTCGTCCTGGCCGAGGCGGCGGTGGTCATCACCGACGAGTACCCGGGCCTGGCGGTCGAGCCGGTGATCGGCGACTTCGAGGAGCATCTCGGCCTGCTCGGCGGGAGCAGCGGGGGTGGCCGGCTGATCGCGTTCCTCGGCTCGACGATCGGCAACCTCGAGCCGCAGCAGCGGGCCCGGTTCCTGGCCGAGGTCGCACGCTCGATGCGTGCGGGCGACACGTTCCTGCTCGGCACCGACCTGGTCAAGGACCCCGTGCGCCTGCAGCGGGCGTACGACGACGCGGCCGGCGTGACCGCCGAGTTCAACCGCAACGTGCTCGCCGTGGTGAACCGCGAGCTCGGCGCCGACTTCGACCTCGACGCGTTCGAGCACGTCGCTGTGTGGGACGCGGAGCACGAGTGGATCGAGATGCGGCTGCGCTCGACGCGGGCGCAGACCGTCACCGTCGCCGACCTGGATCTGACCGTGCCCTTCACCGCGGGCGAGCAGTTGCGCACCGAGATCTCGGCGAAGTTCCGGCCCGACGGTATCGCCGGCGAACTGCGGGCCGCCGGTCTCGACGCCGTCCGGTTCTGGACCGACCCCGATGGCGACTTCGGCCTGACGCTCGCGCGATCAGCACGATGAGCGAACTGGAACCGGTCTGGCAAGAGTGGGCCGATCGCCGGCCGGACGCGCAGGTCCTGCACCTGGACACCGCAGCGGCCGGCCGCATGTCCCTGGACGTACGCCGGGCCGTGAGCGAGCACCTGCGCCGCGAGGCCGAGGTGGGTGCGTACGTCGCCGAGGGCGAGGCCGCCGAGCTGATCTCGACGGGGCGAGCGGACGTGGCCGCCCTGCTCGGCGTGCGTACCGACGGCCTGGCTTTCGTCGAGAGCGGCGGTTCGGCGCTGCAGAGCCTGCTGCGCGCCTGGCCGTTGCCTGCCGACGCCACGGTCGGCGTCGTCGCCAGCGAGTGGGGGCCGAACCTGCAGTTCTTCGGCTGGCGCGGGCTGCGTGCCGTCGAACTCGCGGCCGAACCGGATGGCCGGGTCGACCTCGATGCCCTGGCCCGCCTGTTGGCGAGCGCACCCCCGTCCGTCGTGCACCTGACCCAGGTGGCTTCGCATCGCGGGCTGGTCCAGCCGGTCGCCGATGCGGCCGCGCTGTGCCGAGCCGCCGGTGTCCCGCTCTGGGTCGACGCCGCGCAGGCGCTCGGCCACGTCGACACCGCGACGGGCGCCGACGCCGTCTACGCGACGAGCCGCAAGTGGCTCGCCGGCCCGCGCGGGGTCGGCATGCTCGGCGTCGCTGAGCGCTGGTGGGACCGGTTGGTGATCGAGCAGCCGGTGATGCCACCGGGCGAGCGGCCGCTGGTGCACTGGCTCGACTCGCACGAGGCGAACGTGGCCGGGCGGGTCGGGCTGTCCGTCGCGGTTCACGAGTTCCTGACGAGCGGTCCGGTCGCGGTCGTGGAGCGGTTGGCCGAGGTGGGCCGGCTGACGCGCGCCGCCCTGGCCGAGCTGCCCGGCTGGACGGTCGTCGACGGCGACGCGGCCGGCGGTGCCATCACCGCCCTGCGTCCGCGGAACGGCTGTGACGCCGCGGAAACCCGCGCGCGGCTACTCGCCGAGCATGCGATTCTGACGACCGCCTCGCAGGTGGTGCGCGCGCCGCGCGAGCTGACTGAGCCGCTGCTGCGGATCAGCCCGCACGTCGAGTGCACCGAGCAGTCGCTGAGCCGATTGCGTGACGCGCTGCTGAGCCCCGGACGGAGGTAGAGCGGTGGCAGGTCGAGAGTTTCCGCAGCTGCGGCAGGTCGTGCTGGACTGCCCGGACGCGCGGGCGTTGGCCGAGTTCTACCGCGTGCTGCTGGGGTTGCGGTACCGGCCCGGGGACGAGCCGCCGGCCGACTGCGAGTTGGACTCCGCCGGACATGACTGGCTGGTGCTGCACGATCAGGCCGGCGTCGCGCGGCTCGCGTTCCAGCAGGTGGCCGGGTTGGCCGCGGCGAGCTGGCCGGACGGCCCGGTCCCGCAGCAGCTGCATCTGGACCTGACCGTGCCGACGGCCGGAGACCTCGACGTCCAGCATGAGCGGGCGACGTCCCTCGGTGCCCGGCTGCTCGCCGACCGCAGCGCGGACCCGGAGGAACCGCTACGCGTCTACGCCGACCCGGCCGGGCACCCCTTCTGCATCTTCGTGGCGCCATCGCCCGCGCCGCAAACGGATCGAGCCGAGGACGTGGAGCGCGGCACGTGAACGGCCATCTGCTTGCCCTCTACCTGATCACGGTGTTCGTGGCGATGATCGCGCCCGGTCCGGACATGATGTTCGTCCTCGCCTCGGGCGCGCGAGGCGGCCCGCGGGTCGGGCTGCTCGCCGCTGTCGGCGTGGCCTCCAGCGAGATCGTGCACATCACCGCGGCCGCGGTCGGCCTGTCCGCGCTGTTCGCTGCCGCCCCGACCGCGTTCACGGTGCTGCGGCTGTGCGGAGCGGCGTACCTGCTGTACCTGGGGGCGCAGGCGCTGCACAGCGC
>JBOGDQ010000236.1:0-2634 GCA_050742975.1 Jatrophihabitantaceae bacterium | reverse complement strand
CACCTCGCAGCTCACCTGCGGCTTCGTCCGGTTCACCCCGGGCGCGCGCACCAATTGGCACAGCCACGTCAACGGGCAGCTGCTTGTATGCACTGACGGCATCGGGCTGGTCGGCACCCGCGACGGGAAGACCGTCGTGCTGCGCGCCGGTGAGAGCGTGTGGACTCCGGCGGGCGAGGAGCATTTCCACGGTGGCACCGCCGAGAACATGATGTGCCACTACGCGATCCTCGACGCCTCCGGCGACGGCGAGGCCACGACTTGGCTCGAGCCCGTCACCGACGAGCAGTACCTGGCCGCGCACCGCACGGCGGGGGTGTAGTCGATGGCGATCAGCGCGACCGCGAGAGGCCACCACGACCAGCTGTTCGGAGATCGAGTCTCCGCCCTGGCGCAGTCCGACCCCGAGCTGATCGAGTATTTCGACAATTTCGCCTTCGGCGAGGTGTACGCCGACGCCGCGCGGCTGGACGAGACGCTCGACCTGCACACCCGGCTCATGGTGCAGCTGGCCGCGATCCTGGCCGCCGGCGGGCTCGCAGAGTTCCGCGTCGTGGCCGCCGCCGCGGTGGCCAACGGCGGGGTGAGCCCGGTCGAGTTGAAGGAGATCGTCTATCAGTCCGTCGCCTACGTCGGCATGGCCCGCGTGTTCGACTACCTGCACGCAGTCAATGACGTCCTCACCGAGGCAGGGGTCGAGCTGCCTCTGCCCGGGCAGTCGGCGTCCACGCCGCAGACGCGCCTGGAGCACGGGAAGGCGGTGCAGGGCCGCATTGTCGGCGCCGACGCGGTGGCCGCTCGCCTCACGGACACCCCGGCGGATGAGGTGCACTTCCAGTGCTACCTGGCCGCTAACTGCTTCGGCGACACCGTCGGGCGCGGCGGCATCGACCTGGAGGTGCGCGAGCTGCTCACGTTCTCGATGCTCGTCGCCCTGGGCGGTGCCGACGCTCAGGTGCGCGGGCACGTCAACGGGAACCTCAGGGTCGGCAACACCCGCGCGAGGCTGCTCGCCGTGCTGACCGTGCTCGTGCCCTTCATCGGCTACCCCCGCACCCTCAACGGCCTCGCCGCACTCAACGACATCACCGGCAGCTGACTACAAGCAATGAGGAGCACGACATGGAATACCGGCTGCTGGGCCGGACCGGGGTATCGGTGAGCCCGCTGTGCCTGGGCACGATGATGTTCGGGCCGTGGGGCAACGACGACCGCGCCGACGCGATCCGCGTCATTCACCGCGCACTCGATGCCGGGATCAACTTCATCGACACCGCTGACGTGTATTCCGGCGGTGTGTCGGAGGAGATCACCGGCGAGGCCCTGCAGGGGCGCCGCGACGATGTCGTGCTGGCGACCAAGTTCTTCATGCCGATGGACGACCGGCCGAATCATGGCGGCGGTTCCCGGAAGTGGATCATGCAGGAGGCCGAGAATTCGCTGCGGCGGCTGAAGACGGATTACATCGACCTGTATCAGGTGCACCGCCCGAGCGCGACGACGGATGTCGAGGAGACCCTCGGTGCGCTGACCGATCTCGTGCGCCAGGGCAAGGTCCGCTACATCGGATCGTCCTCGTACCCGGCCAGCCAGATCGTCGAGGCGCAATGGGTGTCCCGCGAGCGGCACCTGGCCCGGTTCGTCACCGAGCAGCCCCCGTACTCGATCCTGGCCCGCGGTATCGAGGAGGACGTACTCCCAACGGTGCAGCGTTACGGCATGGGAACCCTCGTGTACAGCCCGCTGTCCGGTGGCTGGCTGACCGGCCGGTGGCGCAAGGGCGCTCCCGGTGCGCCCACGTCGGCTGCACGTCCGGGTGCCCGCTTCGACATGAGCACCCCGGCGAACCAGCGCAAACTGGATGTAGTCGAAGAGCTTGCGCTGCTGGCTGAGCGGTCGGGAATGACGATGATCGAGCTCGCACTGGCATGGGCGATCAACCACCCGAGCGTCACCTCGGCGATCATCGGCCCGCGGACCATGGAGCAGCTTGAATCTCAGCTCTCATCGGTGGGCGTCACGCTGGACTCCGAGATCCTGGATCGCGTCGATGAGCTCGTAGCGCCAGGCGTAACGCTGAACGCGGACGACAACAGCTACGGAGCGGCCGAACTGACGCCGCAGGCCCGCCGGCGCTGACGACGCCGTCGACGCGGGTATCAAGACCACACCACGGCGCTGACTCGCCGCGGGTCACAGCAAGAATTCAGAGGAGTATCACCATGGCTCGCGAAGTACCGGACATCACCTTGAACAACGGCGTCGAGATGCCCTCGATCGGCCTCGGCGTCTTCCAGACACCGCCCGACGAGACGCGCAGCGCGGTCGCGGCCGCGCTCGGCACCGGCTACCGCCACATTGACACGGCCGCCGCATACGGCAACGAGCGCGAGGTTGGCGAAGCGGTGCACGCGTCGAAGGGCGGCGGTCTTCCTGGAGACCAAGATCTGGATCAGCGACTATGAATATGACCAGACGCTGCACGCCTTCGACAAGAGCGCCGGCAAGCTCGGCGTCGACCAGATCGACCTGCTGATCTTGCACCAGGCCCTCCCGTCGGCGTTCGGCAAGACCCTGGAGGCGTACCGGGCCCTGGAGACACTGCTGGCCGACGGCAAGGTCCGTGCCATCGGC
>JBOGDQ010000235.1:0-6977 GCA_050742975.1 Jatrophihabitantaceae bacterium | reverse complement strand
GTCAACGACGCCTTCGACCAGTACTAGGCGACCGGCCAGATTCGCGGTACGCATGTGCAGCTACGCCCTCAGCTGTCGAATCACAGATCGCCGGCGAGGAACCTGGTGAGGACGTACTCGAACTTCGCCGGGTGCTCGATCTGCGTCCAGTGCCCGCACCTGCCGAACACGTACAGGTTGGCGTCCGGGATGTTGTTGGCGAAGTAGGTGCTCGCCTCGAGCGGGATGATGCGGTCGTCGCGACCGTGTACCGCGAGCACCTTGTTCGTGATCGTGGCGAGCTCCTCGGTGGAGAAGAACCGCCGCGGCGGGGTCATGTTGAAGCTGCCGGCGTGCGAGCGCCGGACGTCCTCGCGCACGACATAGGACATCCGCTCGGCGACGACCGCGTCGATCCGATCGGTGAGCGGGTCCAGGTCGTAGACGAACTGGCGCAGCAGTCCGCGCAGGCTCTCGTCCGTCGGGTCGGCGTAGAACTCGCGCAGGTGGGCCAGGCCCGGTGAGGTCGGCAGGTTCGGCGCGCCGCCGCTGCCCATCAGCAGCACCTTGCCCACACGCTCGGGGGCGCGCAGCGTCATGAGCAGGGCCAGCGAGCCGCCCATCGAGTTGCCGACCAGGTGCACCTTCGGCAGCTCCAGCGCGTCCAGCAGCGCGAGCAGCGCGTCGGCGCGGACCTCGTTGAACGCCGCCATGCCCTGCGGCGCCGGGTCGGGGTGGCTGGAGTCGCCGAAGCCGATCATGTCCGGCGCCAGGCAGTGGTAGCGGTCCCCGAGGTCGCCGATGACCTGCTCCCAGTTCGACAGCCCGGTGGCGCCGGGCCCGGACCCGTGCAGGAACAAGATCGGCTCGGCATCGCCGGCTCCCGGCGTCCCGGTCTCGTGCAGCCGGAACGCGTATCCGCCGGCGGCGACGTCGCGGCTCGTGATGGGCGCCGTGGCGCGAACGATGGTGCTCACAGGTGGACCTCCGGGACGTTGTCGGCGCCGAGGACCCGTCCGGCATAGGCGTTGCCGAGCGGCTCCTCGACGAGGAAGGCGTGGCCGATCGCGGCGATCACGTCCTGGTAGCGGCGGTGCAGCGGGTGCTCGACGTAGGCGGTGCGTCCGCTGGCCGATCGCATCAGGCTGACCACCTCGTCGACGACCACCTGCGCCGCGTGCGCGACGTCCCATCGGTAGAAGGCGCGCTGCTCCTGGGTCGCGATCACGCCCGCTTCAGCGAGCGCGGTCAGCTCGTCGGCGGCACGCGCCAGCTTCAGCTCGGCGGCGTCGACGGCCCACCGCGCGCGGGCCAGCTGGATCTGCACGCCCGGCTCGTCGCGCAGCACGGTGCCGTAGTTCGTGCGCCGGGTCTTGGTCTCTGCGGCCCAGCCGTCCACGAAGCCCTTGCCTGCGCCGATGGCCCCGGCGGCGATGATCGCCCCGAACACGACGGCCCACGGCAGCCGGTAGAGCGCGCCGTCGTTGAGCGCCTGGCCGGGCAGCGGCGTGCCCAGCCCGTGCGTGTAGTCCAGGTGCGACTGGGTGCGGTAGGCGGGCACGAACGCGTCCTTGACGACGATGTCGTCGCTGCCGGTGCCCTGCAGGCCCGAGGTGTTCCACGTCGGCTCGATGACGTAGTCGTCGCGGAACAACAGC
Organism: Jatrophihabitantaceae bacterium; assembly: GCA_050742975.1. Classification (GTDB taxonomy): domain Bacteria; phylum Actinomycetota; class Actinomycetes; order Mycobacteriales; family Jatrophihabitantaceae; genus JBDTGE01. The sequence continues at coordinate 5,340 of JBOGDQ010000235.1, read as the reverse complement.
CCCGAGGTGAAGTTGCCGTACTCCTTGCCGCCGAACTCGCGGGTGCCGACGATGCTGCCGAGGATGATCGCGTCCGCGTGGTGCGAGCCGGAGGAGAACGACCAGCGGCCGGAGACGCGGTAGCCGTCGGCCGTGGGCTCGAACTTCCCGGTCGGCGTGTAGGACGACGCGACGACCAGGGCCGGGTCAGCGCCCCAGACCGCCTGCTGCGCGCGTTCGTCGAACAGCGCTAGCTGCCACGGGTGCACGCCGACGACCGAGGCCACCCAGCCCGCGGCCGGGGAGTGCCGTCCGATCTCGACGACGGCGGCCAGGTATTCGGACAGGCGCACCTCCCCGCCGCCCCAGCGCTTGGGCTGCAGCGCCCGCAGGACGCCGATCTGCTGCAGCTGCTCCCATGCCTCGGCGCTGAGGTAACCCAGCGACGCGCTGTCGGCGTCGCTGACTGCCAGTGCCGGCCCGGCCTTGCGGGCGTTGTCCATGATGCTCATTACCGTCTCATTTCTCGTGCGGTGGAGGCGTAACTGCCGTAACGCCCCCGGTGGAACAGCAGCGGGTCGGCGCCGGAACCCTCGGCGAGGTCGATCACCCGGCCGACGACAAGCAGGTGGTCACCGACCTCGAGGACCTGCTCGATCTCGCACTCCACCCAGGCGGTCGCCCGGTCGAGGATCGGCGCCCCCGTGGCACCCGCCCGCCAGGCGATGGAGGCGAACCGGTCGGCGTCCTTGGCCGCGAACAGCCGGCACAGCGACTCGTCCTCGGCGGACAGGACGTTCGCGCAGAACGCGCCGGCGGCACGCACCTTCGGGAAGGTCGTCGAGCTCTTGTCCGGGAAGAAGCCGGCCAGCGCCGGCTCGAGGGAGATCGAGGTGAAGCTGCCGACGACGAACCCGGTCGGCTCGCCCTCGTGCATCGCGGTGACCGCGCAGACACCGGTGGGGTAGTGCGAGAGCACCGTGCGATAGCGCGCGGCGTCGATCGCACGGACGGCGAGCTGCGACCCGGCCACCGGCTCAGCCGACCCGTCCGCCGAGGAAGTCACCGATCACCTTGCTGAACAAGGCCGCCTGCTCGAACTGCGACCAGTGGCCGCACCGCGCCATGATGTACAGGTCCGAGTCGGGGATGTTGCGGTGCAGGTAGTAGCTGGCCTCGACCGGGACGATGCGGTCGTCGCGTCCCTGGATGACCAGCGTCGGCTTGCCGATCGCCGCGAGCTCCTCGGGCGAGAAGGACAGCATCTCGCCGGACGGGTCGAACGTGCCCAGGTGCGAGCGCTTCACCTCGGGGCGCAGCGCCACCGCGAGGCGCTGCTCGGCGATCGCGTCGATGTCCGCGCCGAAGGCGTCCAGGTCATAGACGAAGGCCTGGAACAGCTCGCTCATCGCCTGCTTCGTCGGGTTGTCGTAGAAGGTGATCAGCTTGATCAGATCCGGCGTCGGGGTCAGGCGCGGCATGCCGCCGGAGCCCATCAGGACGATCCGCTCGATGCGCTGCGAAGCCAGCTGGGTCATCCGCAGCGAGTACATGCCGCCCATCGAGTTGCCGACGAGGCTGACCGTGTCGATGCCAAGCACGTCGAGCAGCTCGATCAGCTTCGGGATGCGCAGCTCGGCGTTGGCCTTGAAGCCGACCGGGGCCGGGTCCGGATGCGTCGAGTCGCCGAAGCCGACGATGTCGGGCGCGATGCAGTGGAAGCGGTCGCCGAGCGCGGCGAGCACGCCGGCCCAGTTGGACTGCCCGCTCACGCCCGGGCCCGAGCCGTGCAGCAGCAGCACAGCCGCCTGCCCGGGCTCGCCGGTCTCGTAGACGTGGGTCGAGAAGCCGTCGGCCAGCTCGACGTCCGACGAGCGCACCGCGGCGGCAACGGCCGTCATCGGGAGTTCTCGCCTTCGAACTTGTGCACGATGCCGGGCGGGGCGGTCATGTACCGCTCGCTGCGGTGGTGTCCCCAGATGCTCGGGTCGTGGTTCGTGCGGGCGACCCAGGTGCGGTCGTCCACGCGCAGCCCGCCCCAGCCGTACTCGATCTGCATGCCGGACGGCGTGGCGATGTACGTCGAGGTCATCAGGTCGTTGGTGTGCCGCCCGAGCGAGAGCAGGATGTCGACGCCGTGCTCGTCGCACAGGTCGATGCAGTGGCCGACGTCGTCGAGCTCCTCGACCTCGAGCATGACGTGGTTGACGCCGACCAGGCCGGGGATGTGCGCGATCGCGAGCGTGTGGTGCCGCTCGTTCACGTGGTAGAAGCGCAGGTTGAAGATGTCACTGATGATCCGGTCCGAGAGCCGGAAGCCCATCACGTCGGCGTAGAAGGCGTTGGCCGCCTCGATGTCCGGGACGATGAGCACGATGTGCCCGAGCCCCATGTCACCGGTGACGAAGCCCTTGCCCACCAACCGGCGACCGGGGTTGAACGTGCCCGGGTAGGACGAGCGCCCCCAGCTCAGCTCGTGCCGGATGCCGAACGGGTCGCTGAACCAGTAGACGTCGGCGGCCTGCCGCTCGGCGATGGTCTGCTCGTCGGCGTGGTTGACCTCGACGCCGTGCGTGCGCAGGTGCTCGACGAACTCGCTCAGGTGCCGCTCGTTGACCATTCCCCAGCCGACGTAGGCCAGCTGGTCCTCCTCACCGGGGTGGATGGCCAGCCGGTAGCACATGTCGTCGACCCGCAGCCGGGTCGCGCCGTCGGTGCCAGCCGGCGCGAGTTCGGTGCCGAGCACCTTGGTGCCGTAGTCGATCCAGTCCTTGTAGGCCGGTGACGCGAGGCCGACGTAGCTCAGTTCCGATACCGAGATCACAGCATTACCTCCGGGGCCGAGGCGCCGAGCAGGCTGGCGCCGTAGTACTGACCAATGGCGTCCGAGGCCAGGAAGGCGTGCCCGAGCTGGGTCGTGACGTCCTGGAACGGGCGGTGCAGGGGGTGGTCGACGTAGGCCGTCCGTCCGCTGGAGATGCGCAGCAATTGGTTGACCGACCGGCCGACGTCCTGGCAGCCGCGGGTCATGTTCCAGCGCAGCCGCGCCCGCTCCCGCTTGTCCAGGTACGCGCCTGCCTTCGCGGCGTCGCTGATCGTGTCGATGGCGTCGTACATCGCGCCCAGGGCCACCTCGAGGGTGAACTCGGCCTCGGCCAGGTGCAGCTGGGTCAGCGGGTCGTCGCGCACCATGCCGCCCCAGTTCAGCTTGCGGCCGGCGGTCTCGCTCGTCCAGCTGTCCATGAAGCCGCGTGCGGTGCCGAGCGTGGGGGCGACGAGAACCAGGTTGAACATGACCGCCCACGGGAACCGGTAGAGCCAGCTGTCGTTGAGCGCGTGGCCGGGCGGGGGCGTGTCGGGGTTGTACTCGTACACGATGCTGGACAGGCCGCGGTGCTCCGGAACGAAGGCGTCCTCCACGACGATGTCCTTCGAGCCGGTGCCGCGCATTCCGTCGGTGAACCAGTTGTCCTCGATGCCGTACTGGTCGCCGTCGAGCAGGAAGGAGTGGAAGTTCGGGATCTTCAGCTCGCCGATCTCGACGAAGCCGGCGGAGCCGCCGAGGATCACGCCCTCGCACACGTCGCAGCCCGAGGAGAACGACCAGCGCCCGGACAGCACGAAGCCGCCGTCCACCTTCTGAGCCTTGCCGGTCGGCGCGTAGGACGAGGACGGGATGCGGGCCGGGTTGTCCAGCCAGAAGTCCTGCTGCGCCTGCTCCTCGAACAGCGCGATCTGCCACGGGTGGGACGAGGCGACGCCGGCGACCCAGCCGGCGGACGGCGCGTAGCGGGCCAGCTCGTAGACGTTGGTGAGGTGCTCGCGCAGGTCCAGCTCCTGCCCGCCCCAGCGCTTGGGCTGCAGCGCGCGGAGCACGCCGAGTTCGTGCAGCTGCTTCCAGGTGGTCTCGCTCAGCCGGCGGTTGGCGTTGGCCTCACGCTCGCACTCGCGCCACTGATCGGCGTTCTGCCGGATCTCCTCGATCACGTTCACGTCTTCCAACCTTCCCTTCTGTAGCGATCACTACAGAGACTGTGTGAAACGATATCCACCGCGGCCCGGACGGGCAAGGGCTTCTGCTCAGGCGCTCTTGGCCCGTTGCCGGACGATCGTGGCCAGGGCGACCGCGAACACCAGCCCGCCGCCGTAGAACACGTCCTGGATCCAGCCGGACAGGCCCAGCAGTTGCAGCCCGAAGATGCCGGTCTCCAGGAAGTAGATGCCGATGATCGTTCCGACCGCGTTGAACTGCCCGGGCTGGACGACCGCCGTGCTGAGGAACACCGCGGCCAGCGTGGGCAGCAGATACGTCGCGGCGTCGGTGGGGTTGAAGCCGCCGACCGAGGACACCAGCACGACCGCGGCCAGGCCGGCGAGGAAGCCGGCCATGATGTAGGAGCCGGCACGGATCCGGTTCACGCGGATGCCGGCCAGCCGTGCGACCTCGCGGTTCGCGCCGACGAACATCAGATGCCGGCCCAGCGGCGTGCAGGCGCAGACGTAGGCGAAGGCCGCCACCAGCACCAGCCCGTACCAGAAGCAGATCGGCATCCCCCACAGCTGGTACTGGGTGATGTTGCGGAAGCCGTTGCTCGGCACGATCGACACCGCCCCGGCACCGGCGAACAACTCGGCGATGCCGATGAACAAGGTGCCGCTGCCGAGGGTCACCACCAGGGACGGCACGCCGAGACCCACGATGAAGAACGCGTTGACGACACCGCAGGCGACCGCCGCGCCCACGCCGATGACACACGAGAGCCACAGGCTCAGCCCGTGCGTGTTGTTCAGGACGGGGATCACCGTCGCCGCCAGCCCCATCACCGACGCGACCGACAGGTCGAACTCCCCGACGATCAGCGTGCTCAGCGCAGCCATCGCCAGGAACACCAGCAGCTGCTGCGAGCCGAAGATCGACTGGATCGAGCTGATCCGGCCGAACTTGTCCGGCATGATCGCCAGATAGGTCACCGTCATGGCGATCCAGACGGCCACGAGCGCGTACTTGCTGCTCAGCGAGCTCAGCCAGGCGCGGCGTGGGCCGACGGAGGGTTCGCTGCCGGGCTCGGCGCCGGGGGCGTCCCCGCCGTCGCCTGACACGTTCGGTGCGCTCTGCTCCGCGGCCGGCACGCGCGGCGCGTCCGGCCCCGCGGTGGCTCGGGTGGCTCCGGTGGCCGGCGTAGTGGGGGTCCTGGTCTGCATTCTCACCTCTTCGTTCACGATGCTGCGGCGGCTGTGGCGTAAACCGCGTCGAGCACGGCGTCCGGGTCGTCGGTCCGTAGTTCCTGCAAGTGCGACGGGCCGTGGTAGACGAGGATCCGGTCGCACACCGCGGTCAGATCCGCCGGCTCCACGCTGACC
>JBOGDQ010000234.1:0-1905 GCA_050742975.1 Jatrophihabitantaceae bacterium | reverse complement strand
GGGTAGAGCACCACGGTGCCATCCTCGTGAAAGCTCACCCAGTTGTTCGGAAACACGGCATCGGGCTTTGGCGGGTCGGCCGTGTCCTCCACGACGCACACGCGGACCCCATCCCCCATGAGAGCCCCGGCGAGGCCGTCGAACTCGCGGCGGGCGGCCGCCCCTTCCGCGCCGCCATCAGCCGCCGGCTGGCGCTGGAACTTGTTCGTGCTGGCCGTCTCCGGGTTGTACCCGAAGCTCGCCGGCCGCACGACCATCACGGCCTCGGCACACTGCCGACGGGACCTGTGCTGTTCGGCCGTGGGTACCGCGTCCGGGGTATCAGTGCTCATGGCGCGGGATTGTCGCACGATCCAGGTGGCCGCCGGACGGGGCGCGCGCCTGGGGGAGCTCCCCGAGGACTTAGAACGCCTGCGCGCCAGCCGTCTGCGAATGCGGGAGGGATTGACCCTCGACGACCGAGTAGCCCTCAGCCAGCAGGTCCGCTTCCGACAATAACTCGAGCCAGTCGTGGAGCGAGTCCATGCCGAACCGGTCGAGCAAGGCGTCAGTCACGACGAACGTCCCCTCCATGTCATGCGCGGCGCAGGCCAGCTCCCCGGGCTCCGAGACATGAACGAATCGCATGTAGTGCGCCAGCGCCGAGAGCGGCAAGTGCTTGCCCCACGGATCCGTCAGCAGCTTCACCCCTTTCCAGAGGCGCGGGTCCGGCATCCATTCCGCTAGATTTCTGACGCGCAGTCCCAGGTACTTCCTCTGGGCGTCCGTCAAGGACTTCGCCGACGACAGCTCACGGATGATGAGCACCTCGATCACCCTGCGGATGCGCAGCCAGACCGGGCACTCCGACGCCATCGCGCCATTTCCGGTGCGACTGACTTTCAACGGCCGCTTGGAAACCACGATGCCGCCGACGCCCAACTGCCAGGAACTGAAGCCGCGAACAAAGGTGCCCTGGTCGTACAGCTGCAGCTCATCCGCATCGTGGACGATGCGGTAGTAGGCGAGGTCGTCCTCGCGCGTCCAGAACGCTTTGGTCGCTGACTCAGTCATCAGAACTCCTTCCGGAATCCGATCGCGAAGCCATGGGGGAGAACACTCAAAATGAGGGGGGAGCCGGGTCTGTGCAGCAGGTAGCCGGCGGCGGTCCCGAGCGCGAAGCCGGCCAGGACATCCGACTGCCAGTGGCCCCGGGTCTTCATCCGCGCGATGCCGTCGTAGATCGGCAGGAGCTCGAGCGCATAGACCGCCGGATGATCGCGCCCGTACTCGAGCACGAACGGAGCAACGAGCGAGCTCGTCGTGGTCACCTCGCCGCTCGGAAAGCTCTGGCCGTGACCCGTGAACCAACGGTTGGGGTCGGACGTTTGTGACGGGCGCTCGCGCGAAAAGATGTATTTGAGGGCCGTCGCCGCTACTCCGCTGAACACGCCGGCGTCCACTGACTGCCAGAAGGTCTTCCCGAGGCGATCCTCACCGCCTTCCCACAGCGCTCCGACACCCACGACCGCCATCATGCCGTCGATGACCGCATTCTGGTCGCTGCGCGCCCAGATGCCCGAGTTCTCGTAGCTCACGCGCGAATCGATGCCGAATGGGCCACCGCCCGCGATCGCGGCCGGTGTATGTGCGAGAACGCCGGCGGCGAACAGCGCAGCGGCGAGCCATGCACCCGAGGCGCGCTGTGCCGCCCCCGCGTACAGGGGGCAAAGGAGACCCGTCCGCACCATTAGCCCTCGCGGCCGCAACCGCGGCATGCATCACTTTGCGACGCAGAGTCAGACTTTACGATGCAAAGTGCGGCGGATGCAAGCCCCGCGCGCGAGTCAGCGCGGGACGGCTTGGAACGAGTCCGGGATCAGCGGGCTTCGAGGTGGCGCAGGCTTCTGAGGCGGCGGGCATCGG
>JBOGDQ010000233.1:0-4636 GCA_050742975.1 Jatrophihabitantaceae bacterium | reverse complement strand
CGGTGAACCCGAGCAGCCAGGTCCCGCTGCGGATCAGGTCGAGCAGCAGCCGCGGGCCGAACGCGCGGTCCGCCGGCTGCTCGAGGCTGGCCTTGCGTTGCATGACGTTGGCCAGGGCGTTGCCCATGGCGGCCAGCGCCGCCAGCAGGTAGCTCCACAGCGCGTCGCTGTTCACTCCGGACACGGTACGACCGGCTACCGACCGCGGCTCTGGCGCACGAGCATCCGGCCGAAGTCCCAGGTCAGGTCGTTCCCCCGGTGCGCGGCGTCCATGACCTCGACGAACGCATCGACGAACCGATCCACCTCGGCCTCGCCGATGATCAGCGGCGGGAGCAGCTTGATCACCTCGACGTGATCGCCGGACACCTGGGTCAGGATGCGATGACGGTGGAACAGCGCGTGCACGACGGTCTGCGCGAACAGGCCCTTTCGCGCCAGCTGCAGGGCGGTCCACGGCGCGCGCAGCTTCCACGACGACGGCCGGCCGAACTCGATCCCGATCATCAGGCCGCGGCCGCGGACCTCGTGCAGCAGCTCGTAGCGCCCGACCAGATCGGCCAGCCGGGACTGCAGCAGGTCCCCGATCTTGCGCGCGTTGTCGACGACGCCGTCGCGGTCCATGACGTGCAGCGTGGCCAGCCCGGCGGCCATCGCCTGCGCGTTGGACCCGAAGGTGGAGTCGTGGACGAGCACCCGATCCATCGAGGAGTAGACCTTGGCGAAGATCCAGTCGCGGGCGAGGGTGGCGCCCACGGGAATGTAACCGCCGGACAGGGCCTTGGCCGTCGCGACCAGATCGGGTTCGACTCCGTCGTGTTGGAACGCGAAGAACTCGCCGGTTCGCCCGAGCCCGCACTGCACCTCGTCGGCGATCAGCAGCGCGTGGTGCTGCTTCAGCAGTTCGTGCGCCGCGGCGAGGAAGCCGGGCGGCGACACCGCGACCCCCTTGCCCTGGATGGGTTCGATCAGGAAGCCGGCGACGCCACCGCGGCGCAGCTCGCGTTCGAGCGCGCGCAGGTCACCGAACGGGATCGCAGTATCGGGCAGAAGCGGACCGAAACCCTTGCGGAAGTCCGCGGCCCCGTTCACCGACAGCGAGCCGGTCGTCAGCCCGTGGAAGGCGTGCTCGCAGTAGACGATGCGCTTGCGGCCGGTCGCGTAGCGGGCGAACTTCAACGCGGCCTCGACGGCTTCGGTCCCGCTGTTGCTGAAGTAGACCCGGTCCAGGTGCGGCACACGGGCCAGCAGCGACTCGGCGAGCGGACCGGCCAGCGCCGGTGCGTCGAACTGGGTCAGGTCGGCCAGCCCCGCGTCGAGGACGTCGTGCAGAGCCCGGCGGACGGTCCGATCGTGGCGTCCGAGCGCGAACACCCCGAAACCGGCGAGCATGTCCAGGTACTCGTTGCCTGCGTCGTCGTACAAGTACGCGCCCTCGGCGCGCGTGTAGACCCGGTCGAAACCGATCGCGTGCAGCATCCGCGGCAGCTGCGGGTTAAGCAGCCGGCGTTGCAGGTCGTAGCGCTCGCCGCCACGGCGCGCGAGCACGTCCCGCACGTCGAAGGAGTCCGCGTCCTCGATCGGCACGTGCACCTCCTTCCGCGACGCTAGCCTTGCACTCCGCGCGACCGTCCCGGTCGCACCGGCCGATCTCCGGGTAAACCCCGAGCCGCCCGTCCGCGCAATCTGATATACCGAATGGGACAATAGTTAGTTTAGCGAAGTGGTTGTCAGTTTCGGTCCTCGAGTCGGCGAGGTGTTTCGGTGGAAGCGGGCGAGTCCTCGCGCGATGCGGTGCTCGACGGCGTCGCCGCACGCTCAGCCTCGCAGATCGGTTCGGAGAACTTTCCGGTTGCCCTGCGCGTGCTGCCGAAGCGGGCGCGCGAGCAACTGGCGCGCGTCTATTCGTACGCCCGGTTCGTCGACGACGTCGGGGACGAGGCACCTGGCGACCGGCTACGCCTGCTGGACCTCGTCGAGCAGGACGTGCGCTTGCTCGACGACGGCCGTCCCCGGCTGGCCGCCGTGGCCGGGTTGCGACCGCTCATCGACGAGTGCGCCGTGCCGCTGCAGCCCTTCCTGGATCTGATCGAGGCGAACCGGGTCGACCAGCGCAGGTCGTCGTACGAGACGTTCGAGGACCTGCTCGACTACTGCCGCCTGTCCGCGGCACCGGTGGGCCGGATAGTGCTGCACATCGCCGGGGCGGCGGCGCCTGCCAACGTCGCCGGCTCCGACGAGGTGTGCGCCGCGCTGCAGGTACTGGAGCACTGCCAGGACGTCGGCGAGGACGCGCGTGCCGGCCGGGTGTACTTGCCGGCGGTAGACCTGCGCACGGCCGGCGTCGACCGGGACGAACTGCTGGCGGCCACGACCGGCCCCCGGCTGCGTGGCGTGGTTGCCGACCAGGTGGCGCGCGCGGACGACCTGCTGCGGGCCGGGCCCGCGCTCGCATGCCGCCTTTCGGGCTGGGCCCGGCTAGCCGTCGCCGGCTACGTGGCCGGCGGGCAGGCCACCTCCGCGGCCCTGCGGCGGGCTCGATTCGACGTGCTCGGACAAGAAATCCGGCCCTCGGGCGTGTCGACGGCTGCGCGGGCCGTCCGAGTAGCGGCACGATGGTGGTAACCATGAAGATGACCATCGACGCCGCGTACCGCGAATGCGAACGGATCACCCGGGAGCAGGCGCGCAATTTCTCGTGGGGTATCCGGCTGCTGCCAGAGCCCAAACGCAAGGCCCTGTCGGCGGTATACGCGCTCGCTCGACGGGTCGACGACGTCGGCGACGGCGCGCTGCCCAACGAGGAGAAGCTGCGCCTGCTGGCGGTGGCTCGCGAGGGTGCGCTGGCACCGCACGAGTACCCGGACGACCCGGTGCTGCGCGCGCTGGACGACGCGGCCCGTCGGCTGCCGATCCCGCTCGGCGCGTTCGGCGAACTCGTCGACGGCTGCGAGATGGACGTGAGCGGCCGCGCCTACCAGGAGTACGACGAGCTGGTCGAGTACTGCCGCTGCGTCGCCGGGTCGATCGGACGGCTGTCGCTGGGCGTCTTCGACCCGACCCTCTCCACCGGCGATACCGCGCACGCCGCCGAACTCGCCGACGCGCTCGGCGTGGCACTGCAGCTCACCAACATCCTGCGCGACATCCGCGAGGACTACGGCAACGGCCGCGTGTACCTGCCCAAGCGCGACCTGGCGATGTTCGGCTGCGAGATCGCGCTGCTGCCCGACGGCACCCTCGATCCGCAGGACGGTGCGCTCGCCGAGGTGATCCGGTTCGAGGCCGCCCGCGCGTGGGGGTGGTACGACCGTGGCCTGCGCCTGCTCGGCCTGCTCGATCGCCGCAGCGCCGCCTGCTGCGGTGCGATGGCCGGGATCTACCGCGAGCTGCTCGACCGCATTGCCGCCGACCCGCGCCAGGTGATGGTCGGCCGGCTGTCCCTGCCCACGCGGGACAAACTGCAGGTCGCGGCCCGCGCGCTCGTCGGGCGTCGTCGTGGCTGACTCGCGGGACGTCGTCGTGGTCGGTGGCGGGCTGGCCGGGATCTCCGCCGCGCTGCGTCTGGCCGACCTCGGCCGCGCCGTGACGCTCGTCGAGGGGCGCCCGCGGCTGGGTGGAGCGGCCTTCTCGTTCCGCCGGGGCGAGCTCTCGGTCGACAACGGCCAGCATGTGTTCCTGCGCTGCTGCGAGGCGTACCGGTGGTTGCTGCGCCGGATCGGGGCGACCGAACGGACCACGCTGCAGCCCCGGCTGGACATTCCCGTGCTTCGCGCGGACGGGCGGCGCGGGCGACTGAGCCGCACCGCCGGCGTGCCCGCACCTGCGCACCTCACCGCCGCGCTGGCCCGGTACTCGCTGCTGTCGCCGATCGACCGGCTGCGGGCCGTCCGCGGAGCCCTGGCGCTGCGGATGCTCGATCCGGCCGATCCGTCGCTGGACGAGCAGACGCTGGGGGAGTACCTGCGCCGGCACCGGCAGAACGACGCGACGATCAGTGCGCTCTGGGGCGTCGTCGCCACCGCGACGCTCAATCTGCGGCCCGACGAGGCGTCGCTGGCGCTCGCAGCCAAGGTGTTCCGCACCGGCCTGCTCGATGACGCCTCGGCCTCGGACGTCGGCTACGCTAACGCGCCGCTCGGCACGCTGCACTCGGACGCAGCACGCGAGGCGTTGCAGGCGGCGGGCGTCGAACTCGTCACCGGCAAGCGCGTGTCCGAGGTCGCGCCGGGCGGCGTCATCCACGTCGCCGACGTCACCGGCCCGGCCGGCTGGACGGCCGACGACGTCGTGCTGGCGGTGCCGCATCGCGAGGCCTTCGCCGCCTGCCCCGCCCTGTCCGGCACGGCATCGGCACCGGCGCGGGGCCTCGGCGCGACCGCCATCGTCAACGTGCACGTCGTTTACGACCGCCAGGTCACCGACCTCGCGTTCGCGGCGGCGATCGACTCCCCGGTGCAGTGGTTCTTCGATCGCAGCGGCAGCTCCGGACTGCGCCGGACGCAGCGATCCGCGCAGTACCTCGCGATCACCGTGTCTGCGGCCGACGACATCGTCGACACCCCCAGCGCAGTCCTGCGCGAGCAGTACCTCGCCGAGCTGGCGCGGCTGCTGCCCGGAGCGCGGCGCGCTGACG
>JBOGDQ010000232.1:0-5739 GCA_050742975.1 Jatrophihabitantaceae bacterium | reverse complement strand
TGATCTTGGTGTGCAGCTTGAGGACCGCGTCGATGAGCATTTCCGGACGGGGCGGGCAGCCGGGCAGGTACATGTCGACGGGAACGACGTGGTCGACGCCCTGGACGATCGCGTAGTTGTTGAACATCCCGCCGGAGCTGGCGCACACGCCCATCGCGAGTACCCATTTCGGGTCCGGCATCTGGTCGTAGATCTGCCGCAGCACCGGTGCCATCTTCTGGCTGACCCGGCCGGCGACGATCATCAGGTCGGCCTGGCGCGGCGACGGCCGGAACACCTCCATGCCGAACCGGGCCGAGTCGAAGCGCGGCGCACCGAACGTCATCATCTCGATCGCGCAGCAGGCCAGGCCGAACGTCGCCGGCCACAGCGAGGACTTGCGCGTCCAGTTGACCAGCTTCTCGATGCTGGCGAGCAGCACTCCGTCAGGGAGCTTTTCTTCGAGTCCCACGTCAGTCCCAATCCAGTCCGCCGCGGCGCCACACGTACGCGTACGCGACGAACACGGTGACGATGAACAGGATGATCTCGACCAGGCCGAACAGGCCGAGCATCTTGTTCGCGACGGCGTACGGGTAGAGGAAGATGATCTCGATGTCGAAGACGATGAACAGCATCGCAGTCAGGAAGTACTTGATCGGGAACCGGTTGGGCCCGAGCGGCTGTGGAGTCGGCTCGATGCCGCACTCGTAGAAGTCCAGCTTCGCCTTGTTGTAGCGGCGTGGACCGACGAACGGCGCGATCACCACCGAGAACGTGGCGAACGCGAGCGCCAGTGCGAACAGGAGCACGATCGGCATATACGGCGCAAGCATCTAGCGCTGCACTCCCTTCGATCGCACGGTGACGTAACGCGGTGCAAAGGCTAGTAGGTGCGCGGGGCGGCGACCGAAGTGGGGCATAGCTAGCGGACCGACGGGGTGAGCCGGGTCAGCACGTGGATCGCGCGATCGGACAGGTCGCCGTCATGCGGGTCGCTGAGATTGGCCAGCAACTTCAGGACGAAGCGCATCAGCGCCGGGTGCGGCAGGCCGTGTCGGGTGCACGCCTGCATCACCTTCGGGTTGCCGATCAGCTTCACGAACACCGCACCGAGGCGGTAGTAGGCACCCCACTCCTGCTGCATCCGGCGCGGGTAGGCCTGCAGCGCCAGCTCGCGGCCGGGACCGTCCGGCCGGGCGAGCGCCTGCAGCACGGCCTCGGCCGCGAACTTGCCGGACTCCATCGCGTACGGGATTCCCTCGCCGTTGAACGGGTTGACCGAGCCGCCCGAGTCGCCGACGAGCAGCAGCCCGCGCAGGTAGTGCGGCGTGCGGTTGAACCCCATCGGCAGGGCGGCGCCGCGCGTCCGGCCGGTCGCGTTCTGCTCGCGCAGCCCCCACTCGACCGGCGTGTTGTCCAGCCACGCGGCGAGCATCGCGCGGTAGTCGGTCCGGCCGAACCCGGCGCTGGAGTTGAGGACGCCCAGGCCGGCGTTCACCGTGCCGTCGCCCATGCCGAAGATCCAGCCGTACCCCGGCAGCAGGTTGGACTCGTTCGGCCTGCCGTCCCACAGTTCGAGCCACGACTCCAGGTAGTCGTCGTGGGTCTTCGGGCTGGTGTAGTACCGGCGCACGGCGACGCCGAGCGGACGCCGGTCATTGCGATGCACGCCCAGATGCTGCGCCATCTTGCCGCTGACGCCCTCGCAGGTGAGCACGATCGGCGCGCGGTACTCGACCGGCGTCCTGTCCGCGGTCCGGCCGGTGACGCCGACGACGCGGCCGGCGCGGTCCAGGACCGGCTCGCTGACCGTCGTCTGCTCGAGCAGCCGGGCGCCGGCCTTCACGGCCTGGTTCGCCAGCAGCGCGTCCAGGTCGGCGCGCGGGCGGACCAGTCCGTAGGCCGGGAAGCTGGTGAGTTCGGGCCAGTCCAGGTGCAGCCGCTGCCCGCCGCCGACCACGCGCAGCCCTTTGTTGTGCAGCCAGCCGGCCCGCTCGCTGACGTCGATGCCCATCTCGATGAGGGCCCGCGTGCCGCGAGGGGTCAGGCCGTCGCCGCACACCTTCTCGCGCGGGAACGCCGTCTTCTCCAGCAGCAGGACGTCCAGGCCGGCAGTGGCCAGCCAGTACGCCGCGCTGCTGCCGGCCGGGCCGGCCCCGACGACGATCACATCGGCGGTGCCGGTTCTGCCGGCCGCAGCGCCCGGGCCGGCCGAAGCACCCGGGCTGACCGGGACGCCAGCCACGCTGTGCGGCGCAGTCATTGCGCTCCCGTCTCACGCGTTCCGGTGACTTTGTGAACGGCTTCACGAGCTGTTCGCCCCGAGTCTAGGCGTTGGCCAGGTACGCCGAAATTTCGCCCGGTTGACGGCAGCAATGCGGTCAGTCTTCGGCGCGGACCTTGTTGCACTTCGGATGCCAGAGCGACGGCCGCGCAACAAGATCGGCACACGAACCTTGCTGCACGGCTCAGACGGCGGTGAGCTCGTCGGTCGGGTTGTTCCCGTCCGGCTTCGGGGAGTGGCTCGGCGGCGGCTCATCAAGAGATTTCCGGGCCGGCCGCATCAGGAACAGCACGAGCGCTCCGGCCACCAGGCCGACCGCACCCGAGACCGCGAGCGCCCCCTGCACGCCACTGACCGCGGCTGCGTGCAGGACGTGGTCGAGGGCCGGGCGCGCCCCATCCGGCGCCGCCCGCAGCAGGAACGGCGACCGTCCGCCCGCGACCGCTTGAGCCAGCTTCGCCGAGCCGGCGACCGCATGATCGGACAGGCTGTTCTGAGCCCGGGTCGCGAACACGCTGCCTAGCGCGGCGATGCCGAACGCGAAGCCCAGTTGGCGGGTGGTGTTGACGGCGCCCGCCGCCATCCCGCCCCGCTGCGGCGCGACGGCACCCATCGCGGCCGAGCCGAGCGTCGGCGTGGCGAGCCCGACGCCGACGCCCATGACCGCGAAGCCCGGCAGCAGCGCGGTCCAGCTCGCACTCCCGTGCACGAGGATCGCGCCGAGGACGCCGCCCGCGCCGATGAACAGCAGCCCGCCGCCGATGATCGGGCCCGGCCGTGAGCCGTGCAGGAACCGTCCGATCATGGCCGACACACCGAACGCCATCACCGACATCGGGAGCCCGGTGAGGCCGGCCTGGATCGGGCTCAGGCCGAGCACCGTCTGCATCCAGATCGAGCTGTAGGTGAACGCGGAGAACGCGGCGAACGTCAGCAGCAGGCCACCGATGAGCACGCCGACGAACGCCCGGCTGCGCAGCAGGGCGAGGTCGAACATGGCGTGCCGCGATCGCGCCTGCACCACCACGAACGCTGCGAGCAGGACGGCTACCAGCGCGAACAGCAGGTACGTCGTCGCGTTCGCCCAGCCATGCTCGTTCGCGCGGATCAGGGCGTACGTCGCGAACCCGGCGGCGCCGGTGAAGGTGATCATGCCTGGGACGTCGACCCGGCTGTTCGTCGGCGGGTGCACGTCCGTGAGCACGAGGGCACACAGCGCGATCGCACCCGCGCTGATCGGCAGGTTGACGAAGAAGATCCACCGCCACGACGCGAACTCGGTGAGCAGGCCGCCGATGATCGGGCCGACCGCCGCCGCCGCGCCGGCCACCGCTCCCCACATGCCGTAGGCCGTGCCGCGATCACGTCCGGTGTACGAGCTGTTCAACAGTGCGAACGTGGTCGCGAACATCGCCGCGGCGCCGACACCCTGAACCGTGCGCGCCGCGATCAGGCAGCCCGCATTCGGCGAGATGCCGCACACCAGGGACGACAGGGCGAACAGCGCGAGGCCGGCGATGTAGATCCGGCGGTGGCCGAGCAGGTCCGCGATCGAGCCGGTGCCGAGCACGAGCGCGGCGAGCGAGAGCGCATAGGCGTCCACCACCCACTGCAGCGAGCTGAACGAGGCCTTGAGCTCCTGCACCATGTCGGGCAGGGCGACGTTCACGACCGTGACGTCGATCAGGAGCATGAAGGTACCGAGGCAGACCGTGATCAGCGGTAACCACTTGCGCATCGTCGTGCCCTTCCTTCGAACGCGGCCGGTCGAAAGCCAGTCTGCGACGGCCGACCGACAGCGCGGCGCGTTCGGCCACATCGCGGCGTCCCTGGCTTCCCGGAGCAGACGGTCTCACGACGCTATCGCGCCGCGATCGTGCTGCACCGCTACATCGGCAGCAACGCGGCCGACTGGCGGGGCTTGCGAGGTTCTGGACGCGGAAGCAGGTCTGGCGGCTCAGCGCCACCGCCGCGAGCCGCGAGCCGCGAGCAGGAAGCGTTGAGCCGCTACGGTTATACCGCGTTATACTCGCTCAATGAAGACCGCGATCTCGCTGCCTGACGTCATCTACCATCGCGCGACCGAACGCGCCGTCGTCCTCGGCATCAGCCGGTCGGAGTTCTTCGTCAGGGCGGCCGAGCGGTACCTCGCCGACCTGGACGCGGCTTCGCTCACCGATCAGATCGACGTCGCGCTGGAGCACGCAGACGACTCGAACGCGGTGGCCGCCGCGGCCGGGCGCCGACGGCTCGCCGAGACCGACGACGTGTGGTGATCACGCGGGGGGACGTGTGCTGGACCGACCTCGGTCCGGCGCGCGGGAGCCGACCGGCCAAGCGGCGACCGGTTGTCGTCGTGTCGTCGGACAGCTACAACGCGAGCAGGCTCGCCACCGCCCTGGTCGCCGTCATCACGTCGAACGTGGCACTCGCCGCGATGCCCGGCAATCTCTTCCTACCGTCCGTCGACAGCGGCCTGCCCCGTGACTCGGCGGTGAACGTGACCGCGCTCGTCACCGTGGACAAGGCCCTGCTCGGGGCGCGCGTCGGCTCGCTCAGCAGCGCGTTGCTCGCCGAGCTCGACCGCGGGCTGCGCCTGGTGCTCGGTGTCTAACGGACACCGAGCAGGTCGATGACGAAGACCAGGGTCTTGCCGGACAACCGGTGACCGCCGCCGCCCGGGCCGTACGCCTTCTCCGGCGGGATCGTGAGCTGGCGGCGCCCGCCGACCTTCATGCCCGGGATGCCCTCCTGCCAGCCCTGGATCAGGCCACGCAGGGGGAACTCGATCGACTCGCCGCGGTTCCACGACGCGTCGAACTCCGCGCCGTTCTCGAACTCGACGCCGACGTAGTGCACCTCGACGGTGTCACCCGCCTTGGCCTTGGCGCCCTCGCCGACGACGATGTCCTCGATCGCGAGGTCGGCCGGGGCGTGACCGCCCGGGTGCTCGATGACTGGCTTCTCAAGAGGCATCCCCCCAGCTAACACGACGTGGCAGGCTGCGCTGGTGGCCACCCTGCATGACGCCGTCCTAGCCGAGCTCGACCCCGTGACGCTGTATCGGATCCTGGCCCTGCGCAGCGAGGTGTTCGTGCTCGAGCAGGACTGCGTGTACCTCGACCAGGACGGACGCGACCTCGAGCCAGGGGCGCGCCAGCTCTGGATCGAGCAGAACGGTGCGGTGCTGGCGACGCTGCGCGTGCTGACCGACGCTGACGGCTGCATGCGGATCGGCCGGGTGGCGACCACGAAGACGGCGCGCGGCGGCGGGCTGGCGGCGCAGCTGATGAAGCGGGCGATCGAGCTGGCCGGCCCGGTGGAACTGGTGCTCGACGCGCAGTCCTACCTGCTCGGCTGGTACGCGCGGTTCGGGTTCGTCCGGGACGGCGACGACTACGTCGAGGACGGCATCCCGCACGTCCCGATGCGCCGCGCCTGATCGACGAACTCGCCGGATCTTCCTGCGCGTG
>JBOGDQ010000231.1:0-3194 GCA_050742975.1 Jatrophihabitantaceae bacterium | reverse complement strand
CATTGCGCCATGCGGGTACCGGACGGGCGGCAGGCGGCCCCGAGTGCGCATCGGTCACGACTGTCGACGCTAACCCGGTGCAGCCGGCGATCGCGGTAAGCGCGCCCCGCGCGGGTCTGGTCATCCGCTTCCGTGTCGCCTAACATTCTCTTTACATCGGTCGGCGTGGCGCCGGCGGTCCCTGGGAGGGGAGTGGTACATGCGCGTGCTCAACCGGTCGCGCCTTGCGCTCGCCGCCGCGGTGCTGACCGCCCTCGCGGCGACGCTGGTCGCGGCCGCTCCGCCGAGCGGCGCCAGGGCGGTCTCCCCGCCGGTGCAGGTCTACGCGTTGCCGCCGTCAGGAACGGTGACGGTGCTCGGCCACGGGCTCGGGCACGGTCACGGCATGAGCCAGTACGGCGCTCGCGGCGCGGCGATGGCCGGCCTGACCGCGGCCCAGATCATTCACTTCTACTACCCGCACACCACGCTGACCACCTTGCCCACGAGGACGATTCGCGTCCTCATCAGCTCGGCGGGCAGCTACACGACGGTCCAGCCGGCGGCCGGGATGAGCGTCATCGGAGCGGACGGGCGTCCGATCGGGGGCGTCCCGAACCCGCTGCCCACGACGGGGCTCGACGAGTACCGGCTCGCACCGAGCCTGACCGGATCAGGGCTGCGGCTGCTGAGCCACGGCAAGCTCTGGCAGGTCGTCGCCGACCACCTTCCCGCGCAGGCAGACTTCAGCAGCACCGGCGGCACGGTCCGGCTGTACCTGTCCGACGGCACGAGCACCGTCTACCGGGGCACCGTCGGCGGCGTGCGCCAGGGTGGCAGCCAACTGACGATCAACCGGCTGAGCGTCGATCAGTACACCGAGGGCGTCGTACCGCGCGAGATGCCGTCCGGGTGGGATCCCGCGGCCGTCCAGGCCCAGGCCATCGCGGCGCGCTCGTACGGCGTCTTCGAGTCGGAGAACTCCGGCAACCTTCCCTACGACCTCTGCGACTTCGACCAGTGCCAGGTCTACGGCGGCATGGCCCACTACAACTCAGCCGGCGGTCTGCTCTGGACGGACGATCCCGCCTCGCTCGACGGCAACAGCAACACGGTGCTTCAGTACGGCGGTCGCACGATCTTCGCCCAGTTCTCCGCGTCCGACGGCGGCTGGACGGTCGACGGCGGCCAGCCCTACCTCATCGCGCAGGCCGACCCGTACGACAACGCGGCCAGCGGCGACCCGTACCGGAACTGGACGCGAACCGTGACGGCGTCCTCGATCGCCGGTGCCTTCGGGCTGGCACGCGCCACCGCCGTCGGGATCACGCAGCGCGACGGCGGCGGGCAGTGGGGCGGTCGGGTGCTCGCCGGGTACGTCGACGGCGTCGACTCGAGCGGCCACCACGAGCGGGTGACGGTGTCCGGGTTCGGACTGCAGGACGCGCTCGGCCTGCCGCACAACTGGTTCTCGTTCGCGGGCGGCGTGCCCGGCCTTCCACTGTCGGCGACGGCAGTGTCCGGTGACGCCGGCGGCTACGTCTCGTGGCAACCGCCCGCGAAGCCCGGCGCCGGGCCGATCACCGGCTACTCGATCGCGTGGGGCGGCAAGGCGCAGACGGTTCCCGCGACCGCGCGCACGTTCCGCGTCGGCCCGACAGTGAACGGCCGGCGGACGCTCGTGACGGTGCGCGCGCTGAACGCGCTCGGCTCCAGCGCGGCGGCGCCGGTGTACCTGACCTCGAGGGCGGCGCCGCAGCTGATCACGCCGCTGGTCCCGAAGCCGCTGTTCGACTCGCGCTCCACCGGCGCGAAGATCAAGGCCGGGCAGACCTACCGCGCGCGGCTGACCGGTGCGGGCGACGTCCCGGCGACCGGTGCGACCGCCGTGCAGTTCACCTTGACGATCGTGCAGCCCACCGCGTCGGGCACGTTGCGGATCCGCGGGTGGGGCGATCGCTACGCAGCCAGCAGCGCGATCGTCTACACCGCGGGCAGGACGACGACGCTCACCCTGTCGATGCCCGTCACGCAATCGCCGCTGGTGTACTTCCAGCCGAGCGCCGGGTCGATGGACCTGCTCGGCGCGCAGGTCAGCTACTCCTCGCCCAGCGGGTCGCGGCTCGTGCCGGTCGCCCCCGTGCGGCTGCCGGCGTACAGCACGATCCCCTCCGGCGGCGTGGCGTTCTCGGTCGACGGCGTCCCGGGCGTGGACACCTCCACCACCGCGGTCGCGCTGCAGGTCGTCGCCGACAGCCCCGGCGTGAACGGCTGGCTGCGGTTCATGCCCGAGGGCGAGCTCGACCAGCCGGTGCAGCAGGTCGCCGTGAGCAAGGGCTCGCCGAACTCGAACCTCGTGCTGGTACGAATCGGTGGCGACGGCATGATCCTCGTGCATGCCAGCCGGCCCGACATCCGCGTGTCCATGACCCTGGTCGCAGTCGTGACGCCCAGCAATCTGAACAGCGGCAATCCGAACAGCGGCAGCGGCAGCGGTGGCCGGCTGGAGACCGTCCCGATCACGCCGACCGCCGACATCGCGGCGCGTGGCGGAAGGGCGATCGCGGCCGGCCGCATACCGGTGCGCAGCGTCGTGCTCGGAACGCCGCAGCTGCCCGCCACCGGCGTCGCGTCCGTGCTGCTGACGGTGAGCGTGCCCGCCACGACGACGAGCGGGCTGCTCTACCTGCGGGCGTCCGGCGTGCCCGGACCGCTCGTCCCGCTGATGCGGTTGGGCCCCGGCTCGGCCGGCTCGAGCACCGTCCTGGTCCCGGTCAGCGCGAGTGGCAGCGTCGACGTCTGGACGAGCGGACCGGTGGCCAGGGTGAGCCTCGATGCGCTGGGGTACGTCACCGCGTAGCCCCGCCGAGCCGCCGGTACCCTGGACACGATCAGGGGCTGTTCGTCTGGAGTGCCGGTTGAGTTACGGGGAATCGGTTGCCGTCGTCGCGGTGGCCAACACCACCTCCGGCGCGCTGCCCGCCTTCCTCACCTCGCTGCGTGCCGCCACCGCCGAGCCGCTGGACATCGTCGTCGCCCATCACGGCGGGCCGGACCTTGCCGGCGACCTCGCCGCCGACGTTCGGGTGGTCGAGACCGGGGATGTCGGGTACGGCCGCGCCGCCAATCTCGGCGTGCGCGAGACGACCGCGGAGTTCGTCGTTGTCGCCGATCCGGACGTCGTGTGGGAGGCCGGATCGCTCGACCAGCTCCTC
>JBOGDQ010000230.1:0-2816 GCA_050742975.1 Jatrophihabitantaceae bacterium | reverse complement strand
GTGAATTCAGAGCAGCGACGCCGCGACCGTCGCGGCCAGCTCCCAGACCGCTTCGAGGTCGATCTTGGCCGGCGCCCCGATGACCGTCACCGGATCGTGCACCCGCTGCCAGCCCATCGCCTTGGTGATCGACTCGGCCGCTCGGATCGCACCCACGGCGTCGTTGTTGCCATGGACGTAGAGCCCGTACGGCGCGCCGGTCTTCGCGGTCAGGCACGGGTAGTAAACGGTGTCGAAGAACAGCTTCATCGCACCGGACAGGTAGCCGATGTTGGCCGGCGTGCCGAGCAGGAACCCGTCCGCGGCGAGCACGTCGAGCGCAGTGGCCGCGAGCGCCGGGCGCACTATCACCTCGACGCCGTCGAGTCCTTCGGCGCGCGTACCTCCCAGGGCCGCGTCGAGCAGTTCCTGCAGCGCGGGGGAGGTCGTGTGGTGCACGACGAGCAGCTGGGCCACGCCGTCAACCTAACGCCGATCCACGACGGGCGACCTCTCCCGCACGCCCGCGCCGCTGGTGCCCAGGCGCGCGGCCGAGAGAATGCAGCAGCGCATGGACGTGGTAATGCCCGAGTTGGGCCAGGTCCCGATCGCGGGCGGTAGCGTGACGCGGTGGTCACCCGCATCGACACGGACGTCCTCATTCCCGGACGCGGCGAACCGATCCGCAACGGCACCGTCGTCATCGACGGCCCCACCATCGGCTATGTCGGACCGTCTGCGTCCGCGCCGTCGACACCCGACGCCGACGTCGTCCACGCACCGGCAGTGCTGCCAGGCCTGTGGGACTGCCATGGGCACTTCTTCGGACTCAAGACGGCATCGCTCGGGACGTACTTCCTCGACGCCCTGCCGCTGCGGGCCGCCCGCGCCGCCAAGGACGCCGAGCTCGCGCTGCAGGCCGGCTTCACCAGCGTCCGCGAGGCCGGCGGGCTCGGCGTGCACCTGGCCCGCGCGGTCGCAGAGGGCACGCTCGCCGGGCCGTCGATCTACGCGCCGGGTGCGATCCTGTCGACGACCGGCGGCCACGGCGATCTGCACGCCGTCCCGCTGGACTGGGTGCACAGCCTCAGCGAGCGCTCCGGGGAGATGGCGCTGTGTGACGGCGTGGCCGAGTGCATCCGCGCGGTGCGGGTCCAGCTACGACTCGGTGCGAAGGTGATCAAGATCTGCGCATCCGGTGGAGTGATGTCCGAGCTGGACGACCCGATCCACCAGCAGTTCCGTGCGGACGAGCTGCGTGCGATCGTCGAGACGGCCGCCCTGGCCGAGCGGTCCGTCATGGCGCACTGCCACGGCAAGCCCGGGATCATGGCCGCGCTCGAGGCGGGTGTGCGGACGATCGAGCACGGGACGTATCTCGACGACGAGGTGTGCGCGGCTATGCGCGAGCTGGACGCGATCCTGGTACCGACGCGGTACATCGTCGCGCGGCTGGTCAAGGCCGGCACGTCGTCCGGGATGAGCGCCGAGAACGCGCGCAAGCTGTACGAGATCGCGGACACGCACCTGGACGCCATCGCCCGGGCGCACTCCGCCGGCGTCCGCATCGCTGCCGGGACGGACATCTTCCAGAGTGGCGCGGGCCTGCCCGTCGGTTGGGGGCAGAACGGTGGCGAGCTGCCGCTGCTCGTCGAGGCCGGGCTGTCCGCGCTCGACGCGATCGAGGCGGCGACCGCCAACGGCCCGGACACGCTCGGGCTGCAGGCGCCACGCGCCGGTCAGCTGCGCGAGGGCTGGGACGCCGACGTGATCACCGCCGCGGCTGACCCGATCCTCGACATCGCCGTCCTCGCCGACCCGAACTCGATCACCGGCGTTTGGCGTCGCGGCGTATGCGTCAAGACGCCCAGCTGATCTGCGCGGCGCTCAGCTGATCTGCGCGGCGGCGAGGTAGCCGGCCAGCACCTCGGCCAGCTCGTCCGGGTGGCTGAGCGCCGACAGGTGACCGCCCGGCACGACGTCGACGTCCAGCCCGAGCCGATCGCGCGCGAGGCGCTGCTCGAACTCGACCGGGAAGAACCGGTCGTCGCGGCTGGCGACGGCGTGGATCGGGAGGTCCGGCCAGCCGTCGAACGTGCAGACGTCCTCGAACGGGCGGTCGGCCTGCTCGTTCGGCGCCGAGTACAGCACGTCGAGCAGCTGGGCCGGGATGTCGTGCAGGAAGTAGGTGTCCAGGTCGAACTCGGTCGGGTACCCCTTGCTCTCGGCCGCTGCGATCCGTGCCTTCGAGGAGCCGACGTTCTCCCACCAGTCGCCGGGCGTCTCACCGGGCAGCGGGATCATCGCGTTCACGAACACGACCTGGCGCGTGGGCACGCGCTGCCAGACGAGCGGCGCCGTGAAAGCACCCATCGACTGCGCGACCAGGGTGACATCGGTGCGGCCCCCGATCGCCGCCACGACCGCGTCGGCATAGTCGGGCAGGCCCTTGGTCCTGTCCGCAGCGGGGAGGTCGACCGCAAGCGCGTCGTACCCGCGCTCGCACAGCCGCGCCTGCACCAGGTGCCAGAACCAGGCCGAGCCTCCGGCGCCGGGGATGAGTACCACCGGATCGTTCATGCTCACTCCTCTAATCGGGACGGTACCGGGTAGAACGGCCGCCGCGCGCGGAACTCATCGGTCCGTTCGATCAGATGGCGCGGTCCGGGCACGGTCGACCACGCGCTAGACAAGATATATTGTCTAGCGTGCGAATCGCGGAGCCAGCACGCAGGCATAGCGTCGGCGACCACGACGCTGTGCATGCCGTCCGTACTGCGATCCGCAAGCTGGTGATGGATGAGAACCTGACGATGCTGATCGGACCAGCTACGGAC
>JBOGDQ010000229.1:0-1514 GCA_050742975.1 Jatrophihabitantaceae bacterium | reverse complement strand
GGTCGGCACCCACGCCTCGTTCTAGAGGCGGAATGCGGGCCATCAGTGCGATCAGGACGATGGCCGCGTAGCCGGCCAGCAGGCCGCTCAACCGGCCGGCGGCAATCGCATAGTCGGTGGCCGCGTGCAGTTGGAAGGTCGTGTTTTGAAACCACAGCACGACGACTGCCACTGCGCCGCAGACGATTGCGCCGATCAACCCGGCCGAACCGGGCCGCACGCTCAGGCTCGCCACAACAGTCCGGAATCCGCGATCGCCGCGCTGCGAAGTCGTGGCGCATCGTCCGATCCACTGTAGGCCGCGCGAAGGTCGATCACGGTCTGTAGGTGGGCCGGGTCGATGACTCCGTCGGCAATCAAGCCCTCCGCCGGGCTCATGAGCGTCTGTCGGGCGCGCTCGGCGACATCGGGCCCGCATCCGAGCATCGCGCCAATTGCCGCAGTGACCGTCGATGCCCGGGTTGGGTCGAGCGCCACACTGTTCGCCTCTCGCCACGCGGTGCGTAAGCGGTCGACCAGTGGGACGTTCCGCACGGTCCAGGACTCCCTCGCCACGAGCACAGCGCCGAGATAGGGGCCAAGTTCATCTCGTACCCGGACCAAGCGTCGACAGCCGCCGTCCTCGGCCAACCAGTCCTGCCCGGCGTTGAGCATGGTGGCGGCACAGTCGCCGGCCACCAGAATCTTGCGACGTATCGGCGTGGTTCCGATCTCAGCGCACTCGTAGTCGCGGTCGACCTGCATCCCGCGCCGGTGCATAAGTGCGTAAAGCGTGAAGGCGAACCCGGTTGCCGCGGCATCGACTCCGACCGTCCGTCCGCGCAGATCCGCGAGGCTCTCAATCCCGGGTGCCGCGAACAGGGACAGGCCCAAACCGCGGTCCACTCCCATCAGGATGTGGACGTCGAGCCGCCGGCCCACGGGGTTCGCGGCACTAATCCGATAGGCCAGCACATTGTCCGGATTGGTGAGCAGCAGGTCGTACGAACCATCAGCCAGATCCTGAAACGCCTGCATGGACGACGACACCCTGTGCTCCCGCAAGTCGATACCGTGGTCCGCAAACAGTCCGAGGTCGCGTCCGAGACGACCCACGACCGGCGGACTGAACACGCCGACTCGGACTTTGGACATCATCCGCTTCCCTCCGGTGCGGCCACCGGTCGCGTCGATCCATTTCGAGTTCTCAACCCCTACCATACAAACGTTTGCGATGACGGATCAAGCGAACCAGGTAAGTCGCTCGAGATCCGGGGCGCGCTGTAACGCGCCGCACGTACTGCATGACGGCACGCGATCGACTCTGGCACGCCGAAGGGACCGATGGGTCGAACGCTCCACCGCCTGGTGCACGCCAGGCCACCGCAAGATCCGTACCGCAGCGTGGCTTGGAACGATCATTGGCTGTACCACCGCGCCGCCGCCCTCAGCCTGCGCCGACTAATCACGCTCAGCCTGAAGTACGACAGAACCGCCTGGGCGATCGCCTACCTGACCTGGCCAGCGTTGCTCGC
>JBOGDQ010000228.1:0-19440 GCA_050742975.1 Jatrophihabitantaceae bacterium | reverse complement strand
GCCGCCTCAACTTGCGCAGGCTCGCCCTTCGCGTCGTCGAGTAGGGGCCCCAGTGCGTGCCAGTTCGCGCGGGCGGCGAGTGCCGCGCCCTCGGCGTCACCGTCCGCACACAGCTCGATGATCTTCTTGTGCAGGCCGACCGACTCGCGGCCGTTCAGGGAGGAGAAGCGCAGCCGTTCCAGCCGGCGCAGGACCGGGGTGACCTGCTCGAGCACCGCACGCACGACGGCATTCGCGCAGGCCGCGACCGCGACGGCGTGGAAGTCGTCGTCCGCGGCGAGGGCTGACTCGACGTCCTTTGCGCGCAAGGCCTTTGCGAAGCGGGTGTTCGCGGACCGCATGGCACGAAGATCAGCTCGGGTCAGCATCGGAACCGCCTCGCGGACGGCCAACTCGTGCATGGCCGCGGCGACCTGCTGCGCGGCTCGCGTCTCGCGCAGGTCCATTGGGCTGACGATCGTGAACCGTCCGGGCTTGGTCTGCACGAGCCCGGCGTGCTCCAGGCGGGCGAGCGCCTCACGGATCGGGGTGCGGCTCACCCCGAGCCAGCCGCTCAGCTCGGCGTCGTTGAGACGCTCGCCGGGGGCGAGCGTGCCGTCGACGATCGCGTCGCGGATCGCGCGGTAAGCGTCCTCGCGCAGCAGTGACTTCGTGACGAGACCTTGACCGGTCGGGATCGGCATGCAATATATTGCATATGGTGAACCACGCGAAGTCAACCCGACACCGCGTGCATCTCTCGAGGAGTTCGCAGTGCCCGTCGCAGACTTCGACCGTTACCCGCTGCTGTTCGGTGACAGCCCGGTCCACCCGCTCGACCGGTTGAGCGCACATCTCGGCGGCGCCAGGATCTGGGCAAAGCGCGAGGACTGCAACTCCGGCCTGGCGTTCGGCGGCAACAAGACCCGCAAGCTCGAGTACCTCGTCCCCGACGCGCTCGCCCAGGGCGCGACGCACCTCGTCTCGATCGGTGGCGTGCAGTCCAACCACACGCGACAGGTGGCCGCGGTCGCCGCGAGGCTCGGGCTGAAGGCACGGCTGATCCAGGAGAGCTGGGTCGACTGGCCGGACGCGGTGAACGATCGGGTGGGCAACATCCTGCTCTCACGGATCATGGGCGCAGAGGTGGAGCTGGTCGAGGCCGGCTTCGGCATCGGTTTCAAGCAGAGCTGGGAGAACGCGCTCGCGGACATCCGTTCGCAGGGCGGCGTGCCATACGCGATCCCGGCCGGCGCGTCCGATCATCGGCTTGGCGGCCTCGGCTTCGCGAACTGGGCGTACGAGGTGCAGCGACAGGAACAGGAGCTCGGCGTCTTCTTCGACACGGTCGTCGTCTGCTCGGTCACCGGTTCGACGCACGCCGGGATGATCGCGGGCTTTGCCGGACAGGACCGCCCGCGCCGCGTGATCGGCGTCGATGCCTCCGCCAACATCGCCGAGACGCGGGCGCAGGTCGCGAGGATCGCGCGCAACACCGCCGAGCTGATCGGGCTGGGCCGTGACCTGCGCGACGACGAGATCACCGTTCTCGACGGCTGGGCGGGCGATCACTACGGCATCCCGGTGGCGTCGACGCTGGACGCGATCCGGCTGACCGGCAGCCTCGAAGGCGTCATCCTCGACCCGGTGTACGAGGGGAAGTCGATGGCCGCACTGATCGACCTCATCACCGGCGGCGAGATCGCGAAGGACGCGAACGTCCTGTACGCGCACCTGGGCGGGCAGCCCGCGCTGAACGCGTACAGCGCGCTGTTCCGCAGCTAGCGGCGGACGGGCCGGTGCCGGCCGTGGTGCGTGACAATGCTGCCGGGTGACACGCCGTGCGACAACCGGCTGGAGCGCCACAAACCTGCCCGCGCTAACTCGCGGTGGCCTGCAATGCGACCTTGGCCAGGGCGGACAGGTCCTTGGTGAGGTTCGCGCCGGGCTTCGGGACGAGCGTGATCGCGATTGTGCGCTGACCGAACGCCGCGACGATCGTCGGATACGTGTAGCCGTTGCCCGAGGCCCTGGTCAGGATGATCGCGTGCACGCCGGCGACGGCGACGTCGGACTGGGACGCGCCGTGATTGGCGTAGTCGTTGACGGTCTCGGGGATCCGGCGGGACGCGAACAGCGCCGTCCGGTAGAGGCTGACGGTTATCTCGAGCTTGGGCGTCGCGGTGGCCGCTGCAGCGCCGACCGGCAACCCGTAACGGCAGTTCAGGTAGGTGATCCGGCCGATGCCCGGCTCGCCGGCACCGACCACGAAGGCGGTGTGCCCGCTGATCGCACGTCCGAGCGCGTCCTCGACTGCGGACAGCGGCAGCAGCGTGAAGCAGGTGCCCGGCAGCGTGGTCACCCGGTGGACCGGCGCGGTGGACGACGTCGTCGTGGTGGGGACCGTGGACGTCGGCGGTTCGGATCGGGTCACGGTCACCGTCGTGCCGGGGCCCTGCGTCGCGCCCGTCGAGCAGGCCGCCAGTGCGGCGCCGGCACACAGCGCCGCCACTGCGATGCGCGCCCCGCGTCCGGTCATCCTTCGACGATAACCCGGCGAAGCGCATGCAAGCGGGCATCGCGGACCGATCAGGGATGCCGGGCGAAATACGCCTTCGCGCGAAGGGGCAGGGCCCGGAAGGCGAGCGCGTTGACCGGGTCCGACACCCTGAGCAGGAGCCGGGTTCTCGCTGTGGGCTCCAGCGCGATCGTCCAGGTCTCGGGCGACGTCTCGGGCGACGTCTCGGGCGACGTCTCGGGCGACGTCTCGGGCGACGTCTCAGGCGTCGGCGAGCTCGCGCGGAACGGCGAGGACGTCGACCAGAGCGCCGTTGCGCCACACCGTGATCTCGACCGTCCGCCCGATCGCGTCCTCGACCATCATCCGCTGCAGTTCGGTGGCGGTCGCGGCTGATTGGCCGGCGACCGCGACCACGATGTCGCCGACCCGCAGGCCAGCGTCCGCCGCCGGGCTGCCGCTGATGACCTGCGCGACGCGAAGCCCGCTGCGGCGGTCGAGCCGGGCGACGAGCGGTGGCGGGAGCGGAGCCTGCGCACCAGCCACGCCGAGCCACGCACGGCGCACCCGGCCCTGCGTCATCAGTGTCGTGATGATCCGGCGCGTGGTCTCGTTGATCGGGACGGCCAGGCCCAGCCCGATGCCCGCGACCGCGGTATTGACCCCGACGACGCGTCCACTGCTGTCGGCCAGGGCGCCCCCGCTGTTGCCGGGATTGAGCGCCGCGTCGGTCTGGATCACCTCGTCGACGACCCGGCCGGCGCGGGTCGGTAGCGACCGGCCCAAGGCGGAGACGATGCCGGCCGTGACGCTGCCCGCCAGCCCGAGCGGGTTGCCCAGCGCGACGACGAGCTGACCGACCCGCAGGCTGGCCGCGTCGCCGAGCGTGACCGGCGATGGCACGTCGCCGCGCGCCCGGAGCACGGCCAGATCGGACAGCGGGTCGCGGGCGATGACGTCGGCACGCACCTCGGTCCCATCCGCGAAGGCCGCCTCGGACGTCGACGCCCCGTCGACCACGTGCGCGCTGGTGAGCAGGAAGCCATCGCTCGTGAGCACGCTCGCACTGCCCCCGCCCTCGCCCCGGCGCGTGCGCACGCGCAGGATGGCGATGCTCGGCAGCACCGTCTCGGCCACGTGCACGACGGCTGCCGAGTAGGCGTCGAGCTCGCCGGTGTCATCTGACGTCATGCTCGCCAAACGCTCGGCATCGCTGCAGTCGGCCCGATGTTCGCCGACAGCGGAGTCGATGGCTCGGCGGGCTGCGCCGTTCCCCTCGCGCACGGGAGGGGACAAGCGTCAGGTACGCAGGCCGGTGAACGCGATCCGGCAGACCACGTCGGCCAGCTCGCCCTTCCTGGTGCCGCCGCGGGCCGGCCGGTACCACTCGACCAGCGAGTTCACCGTCCCGAACAGCAGGCGCGCCGCGAGCTCGGGATCGACGTCGTCGCGCACGTCACCCTCCGCCTCAGCCTTCGCGACCAGCGCCGCGAGCGCGTGATCGATCTGGCGGCGCCTGGCGATCGCCCGCTTCTCGACAAGGGTGTTGCCGCGGACGCGCAGCAGCAGGGTGACGAAGGGCAACTCGTCGACGAGCAGCTCGACGCTGCGCCGGACCGCGTGCTCGAGCCGGTCGATCGCGGGACCGTCGATCGCGGCGGCCTCCTCGACTACCGCGGCCAGCCCGTCCAGCGCGCGGTCGGTCGCCAGGCGCAGCAGCTCGTCCTTGCCGGACACGTGGTGGTAGATCGCGGACTTGGTGACGCCGAGCCTACGGGCCAGGTCCTCCATGGACGTCCGGTCATAGCCGCGCTCGGTGAACGTCTTCGCGGCGACGAGCAGCACCGCGTCCAGGTCGTGACCTGGCCGGCCGACTTTCCCGCGCGGTGCGGTCGTGCGCGCGCGGCCGGCTGCGCCGATCACGTTTTCCCCGCTGGGCGTCGGTTCGAGGTGGCGAAGCCGGTGCCTGGCGGGGAAAATGTGATCGGGAGCGGCGGTGTGGTCACCGGGGCTCGCGGTGGTCGATGACGCGCTGGAGCTTGCCGAGTGAGCGTTCCAGCGTGTCGGGATCGACGACCTCGACGGCCACGCTCACCCCGACCCGGTCCTTGACCGCACTCGCGACCTCGGCGGCCGCGACGGCGCGCCTGTCGGGCGGGCAGTCGGGCCGGGACTCGACGCGGATGGTCAGCGAGTCCAGCCGCCCGGCGCTCGCCAGCACGACCTGGAAGTGCGGCGCGAGCCCGGCCGTCGCCAGCACGAGCTCCTCCAACTGGGTGGGGAACACGTTCACACCGCGCAGGATGATCATGTCGTCGGTGCGCCCGGTGATCTTCTCCATCCGTCGGAAGGCAGGGCGCGCCGTGCCGGGCAGCAGCCGGGTCAGGTCGCGCGTGCGGTACCGGACGATCGGCAGCGCCTGCTTGGTCAGCGAGGTGAGGACCAGCTCGCCCGGCGAACCGTCGGGCAGGACGTCGCCGGTGACCGGGTCGATCACCTCGGGGTAGAAGTGGTCCTCCCAGATGTGCAGGCCGTCCTTGGTCTCGACGCACTCCTGCGCCACGCCCGGACCCATCACCTCGGACAGCCCGTAGATGTCGACGGCGTCCATGTCCAGCCGGTCCTCGATCTCCGTCCGCATCGCCTCTGTCCACGGCTCGGCGCCGAATATGCCTACGCGCAAAGATGATTCTCGTGGATCGAGGCCCTGCTTCGCGAACTCGTCGAGCAGCGCGAGCAGGTACGACGGAGTGACCATGATGATCGACGGCTCGAAGTCGTGGATCAGCTGGACCTGGCGCGCAGTCATGCCGCCGGAGATCGGGACGACGGTGCAGCCGAGCCGCTCCGCTCCGTAGTGGGCGCCCAGCCCGCCGGTGAACAGCCCGTACCCGTACGCGACGTGGACGGTGTCGCCCGGACGGCCACCCGCTGCGCGGATCGAGCGCGCCATCAGGTCGGCCCAGGTGTCCAGGTCGTCCTCGGTGTACCCGACCACGGTCGGCCGGCCCGTCGTCCCGGACGAGGCGTGGATGCGGCGGACGTCCGACCTGGGCACGGCGAACATCCCGAACGGGTAGTTGTCGCGCAGATCGGCCTTGGTGGTGAACGGGAAGCGGGCCAGGTCGGCCAGGTCGGCGCAGTCGCCGGGCTTGATGCCCGCTGCATCGAACGCGGATCGGTAGTGCGGCACGTTGTCGTACGCGTGCTGCAGCGACTGCTGGAGCCGTTGCAGCTGGACGTCCCGGAGCTGGTCGCGCCCGATGCGCTCGGCGGCGTCCAGCTCGTCCGGACGCGGCGCTGGGCCCAGGCGCGTCATGCGCGGTTCTTCAGGGTGCGGCTGGTTCCCCGGAACTCGGCGATCACGTCCTCGCGGCGGCGCACCGTGACGTCGTAGATGCCGCTGCGCCCGAACCGGGTTCGCTCCACGGCGCGGGCTTCGAGCACGTCGCCCAGCCGGGCCGGCGCGACGAACGTGATCTCGGCGGCGGCGGCGACGGTCACCGGGCCGTGGCTGTTGCAGGCGCACGCGAACGCCGTGTCCGCGACGGCGAACACGAAGGCGCCGTGCGCGATCCCGTGGCCGTTCACCATGTCGGCGCGGATCGTCATGCGAGCGGTCGCCCGCCCGTCGGCCGCCTCGGAAACCTCGATGCCGAGAGCACGCGACGCGGTGTCCTCGTCGAGCATTCGTGTGACCGGATCCATTGGCTCCCCTTGATTACTGACCGATCGGTAGGTAAATAATGGGGGTACGACCGTCCGCACTGTCAAGAGGAGTCCGGTATGCCGCTGCTTCGCAGCTACGTCAATGGGGCCTGGTTCGCCCCCGCGGAGGGCACGCCGCTGTACGACGCCGTGACCGGGGACGAGGTCGCGCGCATCTCCTCCGACGGCGTCGACTTCGCCGCGGCGCTGGATCACGGCCGCCGCGTGGGCGGACCGGCGCTGCGCGAGCTGACGTTCCACCAGCGGGCTGCGCTGCTGAAGTCGACGGGCCTGATGCTGCGCGAGCATCGCGACGAGCTGTATGCGCTGTCGGCCCGCACCGGCGCGACGCTCGGCGACTCCAAGTTCGATGTCGACGGCGGGATCGGCGCCGTGCTCAGTTACGCGAGCAAGGCCAAGCGCGAGCTGCCGAACGACCGGTTCTACGTCGAGGGCGATGTCGAGCCGCTGTCCAAGGGCGGGACGTTCGTCGCGCAGCACATCCTGACGCCGCTGCGCGGGGTGGCCGTCCAGATCAACGCGTTCAACTTCTCGGTGTGGGGGCCGCTGGAGAAGTTCGCGCCGGCACTGCTCGCGGGCGTCCCGTCGCTGGTCAAGCCGGCGTCGCAGACCGCGTACCTGACCGCGCGCATGGTCGAGCTGATCATCGAATCCGGCCTGCTGCCGGAGGGTGCACTGCAGTTCGTCGCAGGCGGCGCCGGGGACCTGCTCGACCACCTCACCGAGCAGGACCTGCTGTCGTTCACCGGCTCGGCGTCCACCGCTGCGAAGCTGCGTACGCACCCGACGGTCGTGGCGAAGGCCGTCCGGTTCAACGCCGAGGCCGACTCGCTGAACTGCTCGATCCTCGGCCCGGACGCGGTGCTCGGCACCGCCGAGTTCGATCTGTTCGTCAAGGCGTTGACCTCCGAGATGACGGTCAAGGCCGGCCAGAAGTGCACCGCGATCCGGCGCGCGTTCGTGCCGGCGGCACAGCTGGATGCGGTCGCCGAGGCGGCGAGCGCGAGGCTGGCCAAGGTAAGTGTGGGCAACCCGGCCAACCCGGACGTGCGGATGGGCGCGCTGGCCAGCCTGGAGCAGCGCGAGGAGGTCCGTAGATCGCTCAAGGCGTTGACCGGTGTCGGCCGGATCGTGTTCGGCGATCCGTCGCATGTGGACGTGGTGGATGCGGACGCCGAGCGCGGCGCGTTCATGTCGCCCGTGCTGCTGGTGTCCCAGGACGTCCAGCGGGACGAGGTGCACAGCGTCGAGGCGTTCGGCCCGGTGTCCACGCTCATGCCGTACACCTCGACGGACCAGGTGATCGAGCTGGCCGCGCGGGGTCAGGGCAGCCTGGTCGGCTCGGTCGTCACAGCTGATCGCGACTTCGCCCGCGACGTGGTGCTCGGTGCGGCGCCCTGGCACGGGCGCCTGCTCGTGCTGAACGCGGATGACGCGGCCGAGTCGACCGGGCACGGTTCGCCGATGCCCGCGCTCGTGCACGGCGGCCCGGGACGCGCCGGCGGCGGCGAGGAGATGGGCGGAATGCGCGGCGTGTTCGGGCACATGCAGCGCACCGCGGTGCAAGCCGATCCCGCGACGTTGACCGCGATCACCGGGCGATGGGTGCAGGGGACGGCGCGGCGCGAGGACGGCGTCCACCCGTTCCGCAAGCACCTCGGCGAACTGCGGGTCGGTGACAGCGTCGTCGCCGGCCCGCGTCCGGTGACCCTGGAGGACATCGAGCACTTCGCCGAGTTCACCGGCGACACGTTCTACGCGCACATGGACGAGGAGGCGGCGGCGGCCAACCCGTTCTTCGACGGCCGCGTTGCGCACGGATACCTGATCGTCTCGTTCGCCGCGGGACTGTTCGTCGATCCCGCGCCGGGACCGGTGCTGGCCAACTACGGGCTGGAGAACTTGCGCTTCCTCGCGCCGGTCTACCCAGGCGACGAGCTGACGATCACCCTTACCTGCAAGCAGATCAGCCCGCGCGAGGGTGAGTACGGAGAGGTCCGCTGGGACGCCGACGTCACCAAGCAGGACGGCTCGTCCGCGGCGAAGTACGACGTGCTGACGCTGGTGGCCAAGTGAGCGCGGTGCACCCGGGGGCGGCGCCCGCGAGTGGTCACCTGTCCGCCGGGTGGTCATTTGTACGTGACCACTCGTGGTGCAACTGGCCACCCGCAGGGCGCGAGCCGGCCAAGCAAGGAGCGCGATGACCACCGTCGATCTGGAATCGGAGTTCGAGGCGATCGTGGCGCACGACAGGCGCATCGAACCCAGGGACTGGATGCCCGAGCCGTACCGCAGGACGATGGTCCGCCAGATCTCGCAGCACGCGCACTCGGAGATCATCGGCATGCAGCCCGAGGGCAACTGGATCTCGCGCGCGCCGTCCCTGCGGCGCAAGGCGATCCTGCTCGCGAAGGTGCAGGACGAGGCCGGCCACGGGCTGTACCTGTACTCGGCGGCCGAGACGCTCGGCGTCGACCGCGATGACCTGACCAACCGGTTGATCACCGGCACGCAGAAGTACTCGTCGATCTTCAACTACCCGTCGCTCACATTCGCCGACGTCGGCGTGATCGGCTGGCTCGTCGACGGTGCCGCGATCTGCAACCAGGTGCCGCTGTGCCGCTCGTCGTACGGGCCCTACGCGCGAGCCATGGTGCGGATCTGCAAGGAGGAGTCGTTCCACCAGCGGCAGGGTTACGAGCTGCTGATGACGATGATGGCCGGCTCGGACGCGCAGCGCGAGATGGTGCAGGACGCGACGGACCGTTGGTGGTGGCCGTCGCTGATGATGTTCGGCCCGCCCGACGCCGACTCGCCGAATACCGAGCAGTCGATGCGGTGGCGGATCAAGCGGCACACCAACGACGAGCTGCGCCAGCGGTTCGTCGACATGACGGTCCCGCAGGCCGAGGCGCTCGGTGTGACGCTGCCGGATCCGCAGTTGCGCTGGAACGACGAGCGCAACGCCCACGACTTCGGCCAGCCCGACTGGGAGGAGTTCAAGCGGGTCGTCAGCGGCAACGGACCGTGCAACGCCGAACGCATCGCGCACCGCCGCGCCGCGCAGGACAACGGCGCCTGGGTCCGCGAAGCCGCACTCGCCCACGCCGCCAAGCAGAATGACCGAACCAATGGGTAACCAACAACGCGATGAGCGCTTGCGGGAAGAGGGATCGCGGCGCGAGCGTAGCGAGCTTGTCAGCGAGCGGAGCGAGCGACCGGTTGCGAGTGCTCCCCCGATGCGAAGCGAGGGGGCGCATGAGTCAGCCGGTGCGGCGATCCAGAGGAATTGGCCGCTGTACGAGGTGTTCGTGCGGGGCAAGCGCGGTCTGAACCACGTGCACGTCGGGTCATTGCATGCAGCTGACGACGAAATGGCGCTGCACCACGCCCGCGACCTGTACACGCGGCGCAACGAGGGCGTCAGCATCTGGGTCGTGCGCGCGGCCGACATCACCGCGACCAGCCCGGACGAGAAGGATGCGTTCTTCGCGCCGAGTGGCGACAAGGTCTACCGGCATCCGACGTTCTACGCCATCCCCGACGACGTCCCACATATGTGATGGATACCCACCTGCACGCCGACGACAACGTCTACGACTCGCTGGCCGAGGCCGCGGGCGGTGAGGAGCGGTGGGCGTTCGGTACCGGCTTCGACGACCCGCTCGCGGGCGTCGACACCACCGTCCCGGACGGGGTTGATGCCGCGGTGCTCGCGCGGCTGTGCCTGGCCCTGGGCGACGACGCGCTGATTCTCTCGCAGCGGCTGGCCGGCTGGGTCTCCAACGCGCACGAGCTCGAGGACGAGGTCGCGCTGGCCAACGTCGCGCTAGACCTGCTCGGCCAGGCCCGCCTGCTCTTGTCGCGCGCCGCGCAGGCCGACCCGTCGATCCGCCCGCCGCGCGCGCCCGAACACCTCCCGGACGAGGATGCGCTCGCATACTTCCGCGACGAGGAGGAGTTCACCAACGTCCGGCTGGCCGAGCGTGACGACGCCGGGGACTTCGCCCGCTGCATCGCGCGCCTGCTCGTCCTGGTCACCTGGCGGTTCGCCGTCATGTCCCGGCTGGCCGCCGTGCCCGATCCGGTGCTCGCCGCGATCGCGGCCAAGGCCGTCGTCGAGATGACCTACCACCGCGAGTACGCGGCCGGTTGGGTCGTCCGCCTCGGCGACGGGACCGACCTGTCGCACGCGAGGACGCAGGACGCCGTCGAGTGGCTGTGGCCCGACCTGGAGGAGCTGTTCGTCGCGGACGGCGGGCGCGAGGAGTTCTTCGCGGCGCTACGCCCGGTGCTAACCGCGGCGACGATCGTCGAGCCGCAGCGTCGTAGTGACGAGAGCGTCGGCGGGCGGATGGGCCGGCACACCGACGACCTGGAGCCGCTGCTCGCGGGTCTGCAGGACTTCGCCCGCGCTAACCCGGACGCGTCATGGTGATCAACTGCGAGAACCGGTCGCCCTCGAGCCACGACACGCAGTTGATCATGCGTATCCGGTCCGAGCCGCGGACGATCGCGCAGGCGGTCACCGACCCGGAGCTGCCGATGCTGACCCTGCACGACCTCGGCGTGCTGCGCGACGTCCGCACCGACGGCGAGCGTGTCGTTGTCGAGATCACCCCTACCTACTCGGGATGTCCGGCCGTGGCCGAGATGCGCGCCGACCTGACGCGTCGCCTGCACGAGGCCGGCTACGAGGCCGACGTGCGCATCGTCCTGTCCCCGCCGTGGTCGAGCGATGACATCACCGAGCACGGGCGGCGCGTGCTCGCCGAGCATGGCATTGCACCTCCCGGCCCGGCGCCACGGCGCGCCGCCGGCCCGGTGCCGATCACGCTCGGCGTGCCGCCGGCGCGCGTCGACTGCCCGCAGTGCGGCTCGAGCGACACCGTCGAGATCTCGCGCTTCGGCTCGACGGCGTGCAAGGCGCTGCACCGGTGCCGCCACTGCGCCGAGCCGTTCGAGCACCTGAAGGCGATCTAGATGGCCCGGAGCGCACAGAGTTTCACGGCGCTGACGATCGCGCAGATCGACCGGCTCTGCGACGACGCGGTCGCGGTCGCCTTCGACGTCCCGGACGAGCTGGTGGGCGAGTACGCCTTCCGGCCCGGGCAGTCGCTCACCGTCCGCCGGATGGTCGACGGCGTCGACGAGCGCCGGTCCTACTCGATCTGCGCGCCTGCCGGCACCCGTCCGCGCATCGGTGTTCGCGAGGTCGCCGGTGGTCACGTGTCCGGGTGGTTGGTCCGCGAGGTGCGGGTGGGCGACCCGGTCGAGGTGCTCCCCCCGGCCGGCCTGTTCACCGCGGACGTCGCGGCGGCCGCACGTCACGTCCTGATCGCGGCCGGCTCGGGCATCACCCCGATGATGTCCATCGCCGCGTCCGTCCTGGCCGCCAACGCAGAGAGCACCGTCACCCTGATCTACGGCAACCGGCGCACCGACACGGTGATGTTCGCCGACGAGCTCGCCGACCTGAAGGACCGCTACCCGGCCCGCTTCGAGCTGGTGCACGTGCTCTCGCGCGAGCCACGCGAGTCCGACGTGCTCAGCGGGCGGCTGGACACCGACCGGCTGGACACGCTGCTGGATGCCCTGATCCCGGTCGAGGCCGTCGACCACTGGTGGTTGTGCGGGCCGTTCGGCCTGGTCGAGGCCGCGCGCGAACTGCTGCTCGGCCGGGGCGTCGAGTCACGGCGGATCCACCGCGAGCTGTTCTACGTCGAGGACACAGCACCGCCCCCGGCCGAGCACAAGGACGCCGCGCCCACCGGTCCGATCGCGGAGGTCACGCTGGTCCTGGACGGCCGGGCCACCACGCTCAGCCTGGCCCGCGACGTCCCGATCCTGGACGCCGCGCAGCACGTCCGCAACGACCTGCCGTTCGCCTGCAAGGGCGGTGTCTGCGGCACGTGCCGGGCCAAGGTCACGGTCGGCGAGGTCCGCATGCGGCGCAACTTCGCGTTGGAGCAGGACGAGCTGGACGACGGTTTCGTGCTGACCTGCCAGGCCCTTCCGGTGACGGACGAGGTGAGCGTGGACTACGACGCCTGAGCCGGTTCGGGAAGGTCGGGGACGTCGGGCAGCTGCTCGAAGGCGTAGTACACCGCCATGAGAGCGTGCCCGATCAGCGTGAGGACAGGCGACAGGAACGCCAGGCCGCACAGGGCGAGGTAAGCGAGGAACCCCACGCTGAAGCGGACGATGGACCGGCGCTGGTCGCTCGCGCTCATCGGCACCTGCAGGATGCCCGGCTTGCGCACGATGTAGATCCAGATGGCGGAGAACGCGATCGCCATCAGCACCTGGGTCAGGCTGTAGGCGAACAGCGCCACCCTCGCGTCCTGCCCGCCGCGGCGCAGACCCTCGGCTGCGACCGAGGTCGGGAACGGCAGCGCCGCGATCACCAGCAGCAGGCCGAGGTTCAGGAACAGCAGCGCGCGGTCGACGTGCGCGACCTGCCGGAACAGCGCGTGGTGGTTCACCCACATGATCCCGATGACGACGAAGCTCACCAGGTAGGCCAGGTACGACGGCCACTGCTCGGCAAGCAGGTCGCCGATCGGCTTGTTCGAGCCGGCGGGCAGCCGCAGGTCGAGGACGAGCAGCGTGATCGCGATGGCGAGGACGCCGTCGCTGAACGCCTCGAGCCGGCCGGTTCTCATGCCCAGCAGTAAACCGGATGCCGGTGAACGGGCACGGGATCCTCAGACGACGGGGTCGGCCAGGACCTCGCGCAGAACGTGCCGCTGCTGGTCATCCGGGTCTGGGCTCGACAGGCCGGCCAAGGTGGCCAACGCCTTCCAGAGAGCCCATCCTCGTGCTCGATGCCAGGCGTCATCAGCCAGTCCGACCGCATGCCGGAACGCCTGCCGTTCCGCACCGACAAAATAGGTCCACGCCAGGACCAGATCGCATGCGGGGTCACCGATGCCGCAGGTGCCGAAGTCGATCACTGCCGAGAGGCGACCGTTCTGGACGAGCAGATTTCCGGCCGCGACGTCCCCGTGAAACCAAACCGGCGCGCCCGGCCATGCGCTGGCGGTCGCCGCCTGCCAGATTCGGCGGCATAGTCTGCCGTCGACCTCGTCAGCCACGTGGTGGAGCGCGGTGTCCACCTGATCGGCGTAGACGCCGGGACGGCAGCCCCGGAAGTGTGAGTGACGGCCGGCTGCTGGTCCGATCGCCGTCGGCAGACTTCGCAGCGCGGCGAGGATTCGACCGACATCTTCGGCCAGGATCACGCGGTCCAGGTCGGTAGTCGCCGCCAGCGTGTCGCCGGGCAACCAGTTGCGTACCGACCACGGGAACGGATAGCCGCAACCGGGCCGGCCCAGTCCGACGGGCTTCGGCACCGGCAGGGGCAGCTGCGCGGCGAGGAACGGCAGGACGCTTTGCTCCTTATCGATCGCGGCGACGTACGCCGGACCACTCGGGAGGCGGACCGACAGCTCGTCGCCGAGTCGGAAGGTCCGGTTGTCCCATCCCTGGGCGGGCACGGCGGTCGCGGTCATGCTGCGCCACTGCGGGAACTGCTCGCCGATGAGGTCGGACACGAGCTGGGCATCGATCGACCTCACACCGGACAGTGTGGTGCCGCGTACCGAGGGTGCGCCAGCGGATTCGCGGCCGTGCCCAGCTGCGATCCGCACTCAACGTGGGTGCGGCGTCAGGTCAGGAGTGGGTCGTAGGCCCGGTTGCGGACGGGTACTTGATCCGGGTCCCGCCAGCGGGGCGGGACCCAGTGCGGGAGCCGGTTGATCATGGTGCAGGTCCAGCCGTGTTGCTCGTGCGTGTCGTGGTGGTAGCCGCACAGCAGCACCCCGGAGTCGACCGAGGTGGGTCCGCCTTGTGCGTACGGGACGACGTGGTGCGCTTCGGTCCACTGTGGTGGTGCAGTGCACCCGGGGAACGCACAGCCGTGGTCCCGAGCGATCATGGCCAGGCGCTGGGTTTCGGTGAACAGCCGGTGGGCGGTGCCGTAGGCGTCGACGCGCTTCATCGGGCCGAGCTTGACCGGCAGGATGCGGGCGTCCCCGCCGATCCAGCTTCTCGCTTCTTCCGCGGGAAGTATGGCGCCGTGGCCGGTGGTCGCGGTCCCTTCTCCGGTGGTGTACGCGCGCTGGCTCATCGTCAGGATGACGCTGGTGGTGATTCCGGCGCAGGCGGGGAGCTGGTTCGCCCGCGCCAGCAGCTTGAACGCCGCCAGAAGCCCGTCGTGGCGGCGCTGTCCGGGCGTGCGGTCGTCCTTTACGCCGTCCGCTTCCGGCTGAGGGCGCGCGAGCGTATCCAACGTCGTGCGCAGCCACTCCGTGAACTCGGCCGTGCCGTCGAACTCCCCATGACACGAGCCGTCCGAACGAACGGTGAAGCGCACGTCGCGGTGTTTGCGCCGGTAGCTGCCGTCCTTGAACGTCCCGTCGGGATCCAAGGTGGACTCCAGGCGCCGGGCGATCAGCTTGAGCGCGTCGAGGTCCAGAATGGCGGCTTGCTCGAGCATGAATGTCTCCACCGCGAGGTCCTGCTCGCAGCGGATTGCGTCCGGGAGTTTGTCGATCAGGCCGGTGATCACCCGAGCCGCATCCACCGCCACCGACCCGGACGCCTGCGCCGCCGCCACGCGGGCATAGATCGACGGCAGCAGCTCGCCGGTCAGGGCGCGGCGCCGTCCGAGGGCTTCGGCGGCCTTGCGGCGTGCGTTCGCTTCGCCGACACCGATTCGCAGCACGTCTCGCGCCAGCACGGTGATCGTCGGTAAAGCTGTCCAGGGGCAGCGCGTCGAACCGGCCCAGCACGTCACCCATGTCGCGTAGCCACCGCGCTGCCGCCGAGTGGTTGTCGTCGCCGATCATGCGTCTGATAATACTACAGACATTCGAAACCCATAAACACTCTGGACGACTTTCGCCATATTTCGCAAGGTAATTCTCGCCCGCAACTGTCGCGACCGCAGCGAACCGGGAAGGCAGCAGGGTGGCCGACACGAGTACAACTCGCCCGTCGCTGATGCTTTCAACCAGCGACCAACCTAGCCGCGTGAGTCCAAGAACGCCTGGACCAACCGCTTGGGTGCCCGCACCAGCCATGCCTCGACGATCAGCTCCTCGAGGTCGGGTGGCGCGATCCGGTCCAGCCGGACGAGCACCGCCGGGTAGCCGGTGAAGTGCGGCGTGGTGAAGAAGCTGTGCGGGTCGTCGGCGATCAGGGCCTGCTTGACACCGACATCGGCCGTCCGGGCGCCCAGAACCGTCCCCGGCGGTGCGTCGTGACCGAGAGCTTCGACGTCGCCGCGTCGCAGCGGGCGTTCCCAGACGAAGAGCTTGTCCCGCACCCGCCAGCCGAGGCTGCCCCAGGAGCCCCGCTCGGTTGTCTCGGGCAGGTCCAGTGCGATGCGCCGCACGTCGTCCAGCTCAGGCATGCTCTCAGGGTAGGCAACGCCGGTTGACCGGAGAATGCGTGCCGCTCGCTTATGATTGCGACCGGATCATGACGGCGTCCCGGCGCGATCCGACGACGGCACACCTCGACAGGAAGACGGAGCCGATGACCGCAGTGCAGACCGCGACCTGGACGGCGATGACGAGCGAGGAGCGTGCGGCGTTCGAACGCGACGGCTTCCTCAAGGTGCCCGGTGCACTGACCGCCGACGAGCTCGCCCGCGCGCAGGCCGCCATCGGCGCGGAGTTCGAGCAGACCAGGGCCAGGCGCGAGCTGGACAAGCTCGGCGCCGTCCACCACCTGTCTGCCGTGACGACCTGCCCGGACATCGCCTTCCTGATCGACCACCCGAACACGCTGCGCTACATCTGGTCGCTGCTCGGCTGGAACGTGCACATCTACCACTCGCACGTCGACGTCCACCCCCCGCTGGCCGAGAAGCGACCGTTCTGGTGGGAGTGGCACCAGGACGGCGGCCGGCAGAACCGCGAGATCGAGACCGACCCGCGCCCGCTGCTGTCGGTGAAGGTCGCGTACTGGTTCTCCGACGTCTCCGAGACCGGCCGGGGCAACCTGATGGTGGTCCCCGGCAGTCATAAGACGAACTGGCTGCCCGGCCCGCCAAGTCGCGGTGTCGAGCACGAGCCGCCGCCGGGCGCGATCGAGGTGACGGGCGAGCCCGGCGACGCGCTCATCTTCGACCGGCGCATCTGGCACGCCCGCTCGGACAACTACTCCACATTCACGCGCATGGCCTCCTTCATCGGCTACACGTACCGATGGATCCAGATCCGCGACAAGGTGGCCGACCTGCCGGGCAACCAGACGTGGTGGGACGGACTGACTCCGGTGCAGCGCCAGCTGCTGGGTCGCTGCGACGGCGCCGAGACGAGCGGGCACCCGATGGGTGATCACTGGTGGGGCCATGACCCGAAGACTGTCCCGCTCTACGGCGAGCTCGCCGAGCGCGGCCTGCTCGACCCGAGCTACCCGCCGCTCATCCCCTGATCCTGCAGAGCGGCGAGCGCCTGGCGGATCTGCGGCGGGACGGGAACGGGCCGCCGCTCGTCACGCGAGACGTAGACGTGGACGAACCGGCCGACAGCGGCCGGCGCCTCGGACGCCGCGCCGAACAGCGCCAGCCGGTAGATCACGCTCGAGTTGCCGAGCTTCTCCAGCGCGATCCCGGCCGTGACGACTTCGGGGAAGCGCAGCTCGGCGAGGTAATGGCACGACGTTTCGACGACCAGCCCGATCGCGGGCAGCGAACGGATGTCGCAGCCGGACGCCTCGATCAGCCAGCCGTTCACCGCGGTGTCGAACATCAGGTAGTGCACGACGTTGTTCACGTGCCCGTACGTGTCGTCGTCCGACCAGCGCGTCGGTAGCGAGCGCAGCACCCGGAAGTCGCTGCGGCGAGGCAGGTCAGCGTCGGATGTCATGGCGCCGACTGTAGCCACGCGGCGATTGTGCAACTTTCGGCGGTCTGTGGCCGCCGGAAGTTGCACGATCGGGCGGGACGGGGAGTCAGCGCAGCGGGGATGTTGCGAGCTCGTCGTCGACGTAGCGCTGCGCCGCCGCGAACCAGCCCGCGACCAGCGCGATCGCGAGCGCGATGAACAGCAGCGCTAGCGGCAGCGTCCAGCTCCTGGTGGCGCCGTAGAGCACCCCGAATAGCAGCGGCCCGGTGCCCGCGACGATGTACCCGATCGCCTGGACGAACGCCGACAGGGCCGCGGTGGTCTCCGCGGTCCGGGTGCGCAGTCCGATCATCGTCAGCGCGACGGGGAACATGCCGGAGCCGATACCGCTCAGCACCATCCACAGCCACGCGCCGCCGACCGGCGCCAGCGCCAGTCCGAGGTAGGCCACGAGATAGCAGGCGGTGAGCGCGACAATCACCGCGCGGTGGCGGCCGGGTGCCACCCGGGGCACCACCATCGATACCGGGATCGACAGCGCGGCGAGCAGCGCCACCATCCAGCCGGCCGTGCCGTGCGAGATCCCGTGCTCGTGCAGGAACTTTGCGAACCAGCCGAACGCGATGTACGCCTGGAACGACTGGAACGCGAAGAAGATCGTCAGTGCCCAGGCGGTCGGGCTGCGCAGCAGCCGGTTCGCGGACATCCCGCGCGCGACCGAGGGGTCCGGCCGGTCGTCGCGAAGCGTGGGCAGCCACGGTAGGACCGCGATCGCGCTGAACACGGCCCACGAACCGAGGCCGGTGCGCCAGCCGTCACC
The DNA here is from genome assembly GCA_050742975.1 of Jatrophihabitantaceae bacterium. Lineage (GTDB taxonomy): Bacteria > Actinomycetota > Actinomycetes > Mycobacteriales > Jatrophihabitantaceae > JBDTGE01. Next base: position 1,535 of record JBOGDQ010000228.1, on the reverse strand, counting down.
CAGGTCGCCCAGCGGGACCGTCAGCCCGGACCCGGCCGTCGTCCCGACCGCGAGCGCCGTCGTGTACAGCGCGGTCATCCGGCCGATCTGGTCGGGGAAGTGTCGCTTGACCAGCGTCGGCATCAGCACGTTCGCGATCGCGCCGCCGGCGAGGGCCAGGATGCTGAACAGCAGGAAGATCCACACCGAGCCGACGAGCACCCGCAGTACCAGCCCCACCGACATCGCGGCGAGCGAGACGACGACGAGCAGGTGGGCGCCGTACCGGTGCGCCAGCCGCGGTGTCAGCGAGCCGATGGCCGCGAAGCACACGACCGGCAAGGTGGTGATGACGCCGGCGATCCCGCTGCCGGTGTGCAACCCGGACTCGACGTTGTCGAGCACCGCGCCGACGCTGGTGACCGCGGTGCGCATCGAGAAACCGGTCAGTGCGAGTGCGGCGATCAGCAACCAGCGCAGCCGGACGTCGGACTCGGTCAGGACGTGCTGCTGCCCCGCCACAGGTCGATTCCCCCCTCGACCGCGTGCGCGTCGATATCGGCGAGCTCGTCGGCGCCGAACTGCAGGTTGTCCAGGGCCGCGACGTTGTCCTCCAGCTGCGCGACACTGGACGCCCCGACGAGCACCGACGTCACCCGCTCGTCGCGCAGCGCCCAGGACAACGCCAGCTGCGCGAGGCTCTGCCCGCGGCGCCGCGCGATCGCGTCGAGCGCGCGGATGTGCGTCAGGTTCTGCTCGGTCAGCAGCTCGGCGGACAGCGAGGAGTTCTCGGCCATGCGCGAGCCCGCAGGTACGCCGTCGAGGTACTTCGACGTCAACATCCCTTGCGCCAAAGGGGAAAATGCGATGCAACCCGCACCGACCGACTCCAGCGTGTCGAGCAGGCCGCCCTCGACCCACCGGTTGAACATCGAGTACGACGGCTGGTGAATCAGCAGCGGCGCGCCCATCGCCCGCAGGATCGCCGCGGCCTCTGCCGTCCGCTCGGCCGAGTAGGACGAGATGCCCGCGTACAGCGCGCGGCCCGAGCGCACCGCGGTGTCCAGTGCCCCCATCGTCTCCTCGAGCGGGGTGTCCGGGTCGAAGCGGTGCGAGTAGAAGACGTCGACGTAGTCCAGGCCGAGCCGGTTCAGGGACTTCTCGAGCGAGGCGAGCAGGTACTTGCGCGAGCCGAGATCGCCGTACGGCCCGGGCCACATGTCCCAACCCGCCTTGGACGAGATGAACAGCTCGTCGCGGTACGGGGTGAAGTCGGCGGCGAGGATCCGGCCGAAGTTGGCCTCGGCCGCGCCGTACGGCGGCCCGTAGTTGTTGGCCAGGTCGAAGTGGGTGATGCCCAGGTCGAAGGCCCGCCGCAGGATGGACTGCTGGCTGTCCCGCGAACGGTCGTCGCCGAAGTTGTGCCAGAGCCCGAGCGAGATCGCGGGCAGCTTCAACCCGCTGCGCCCGCAGCGGCGGTACTGCATCGAGTCGTAGCGGTCCTCGGCTGGCTCGTAGGGCTTGAATGCAAGCTCGCTGAAAGGCATCCACGGAAC
>JBOGDQ010000227.1:0-10333 GCA_050742975.1 Jatrophihabitantaceae bacterium | reverse complement strand
ATCAACGAGCCGACCCCCGTGATCAGCAGCGCGAACACCAGCGACAGCGGATCGAGCAGGATGCCCGCCTCGACCTGTAAGTTCCCGACCGGGATCCACGAGAACATGTGCAGATCCACGTGCCGGTTCGACTCGCCCTTGACCGAGAAGAACAGGAACACGGTGTACACGAACAGCACGACGGGCAGCGCGGCGCCGAGCAGGTGCCCCCACCTGTTCGCCCGCTTGCCGACGATCAGCAGGATCGCGGACGACAGCAGCGGCAGCGCCACGAGAAGCCAGGCACCGCTCTGGATGCCGGATGCTGGGTTCACCGGTGCCCCTAGTACTTCAGCAGGTTCGGGTCGTCAACGGACGCCGACCTGCGGGTTCGGAAGATGGTCATGATGATCGCGAGGCCGACAACGACCTCCGCGGCGGCGACCGTCATGACGAAGAACGCCATGATCTGACCGTCGAGGCTGCCGTTGATGCGCGAGAACGTCACGAGGGTCAGGTTCACCGAGTTGAGCATCAGCTCGATGCACATGAACACGACGATCGCGTTGCGCCGCACCAGCACCCCGACCGCCCCGATCGCGAACAGCGCCGCGGCCAGCACCAGGTAGTACGTCGGCGTCATCGCACGTCCTCCCCGTCAGGCAGAGCAGGTAGGGAAAGGCCGCCCGGCGTGGACGCCATGACCGACTCGTGCGAGATCGTGCCGTCCGGCAGCAGCGCCGGCGTGCCGATCGCGTTGCCGGAGGACAGCACGCCCGGGCCGGGCAGCGGCTGCGGCCGGCCGGACCGGATGCGCTCGCGGGCCAGCACCTTCTGCGTCGGCTTGGGCTCGTCGCGCTCGGTGTGCGCCAGGACCATCGCACCGACCGCCGCGACGATCAGCAGCGCGGACGTGAGCTCGAACGCGAACAGGTACCGGGTGAACAGCAGCGCGGCGATCGCGTGCACGTTTTGGCCCCCTGCGTTCTGCACGTCCAGGTTGACCGGCTTCTCGTCGGTGAACGCGCGGCCCACCGAGATGGCCACGAGCAGCGCGAAGCCGATACCGAACAGCGCCGCGATCCAGCGTTGACCGCGCAGCGTCTCGACGATCGAGTCGGACGAGTCCCGGCCGACGAGCATCAGCACGAACAGGAACAAGATCATGATCGCGCCGGTGTAGACGATGATCTGCACCAGCCCGAGGAACGGTCCCTGCTCGATCAGGTAGAACATGCCGAGCGACATCATCGTGGCGACCAGCGAGAGCGCGGAGTGGATCGCGTTGCGCATCAGGACCATCCCGATCGCGCCGGCCACCGAGATCGGGCCGAGGATCCAGAACGCGATGGCCTCCCCCAGCGGCACCTGCCCGTTCGTCAGCTCACCGGCCGCGAGCGTGATCACGAGTGATGACCCCCTACGTCGATGGCGTCGGTGGTGATCGGACGCCCGGCGACGTTCGCGGTGCTCTGCGCCTCCCCTTGCTGCAACGGCGCCTGCGACGCGACCGTGTAGTAGTCCTTCTCGTCATCACCGAGCCGCATCGCGTGCGGCGGCGCCTCCATGCCCGGCAGCAGCGGGGCCATCAACTGCTCCTTCGTGTAGATCAGGTCCTGGCGGTTGTCCAGCGCAAGCTCGTACTCGTTGCTCATCGTCAGCGAGCGGGTCGGACAGGCCTCGATGCACAGGCCGCAGAAGATGCAGCGCAGGTAGTTGATCTGATACACCTTGCCGTACCGCTCACCCGGCGAATAGCGCTCCTCGTCGGTGTTGTCGCCGCCCTCGACGTAGATCGCGTCGGCCGGGCAGGCCCACGCGCACAGCTCGCAGCCGACGCACTTCTCCAGCCCGTCCGGGTGCCGGTTGAGCACGTGCCGGCCGTGGTAGCGCGGCGCGGGCGGGTAGTAGTCGAACGGGTACTGCTCGGTGTAGACGTGCTTGAACATGGTGCCGAAGGTCAGCCCGAACCCCTTCGCGAATCCCAGCAACGTGCCGCCGGGCTCGGTGGTCGTCGTGTCAGCCATCGCTGTCATCTCCATCGGGAATCGCTCCGCGTGGGCCGTGCGCGGAAGCGGACGCGAGCCGCTTGGGCGTCGGCACGACCAGGTCCATCGGCGGGATCGGGAACGTCGGCTCGAGCCGGGCGTCGGCCTCGTCGTCGGCCTCCCGCGCGGCGGCCCGCTTGGCGCCGCTGCTCTCGAAGTACATCAGGGCGGGCACCACGACGACGAGGAGCACGATCGCCAGCGGGAGCGAGGTCGCCTTCCACGCATCCCAGCCGCGATCGCGGAGCACGTGGATCGCGGTGACGGCGAGGATCCAGACCAGGTTGATGGGGATCAGCACCTTCCAGCCCAGGTGCATGAACTGGTCGTAGCGCAGGCGGGGCAGGGTGCCGCGCAGCCACACGAACACGAAGATGATCGCGACGACCTTCACGACGAACCAGATGAACGGGTACCAGCCCGAGTTCGCGCCGTGCCACAGCGACAGCGGCCACGGTGCGCGCCAGCCGCCGAGGAACAGCGTGGTCGCGAGCGCCGACACGGTGACCATGTTGATGTACTCGGCCAGGAAGAACATCGCGAACTTGAACGAGGAGTACTCGGTGTGGAATCCGCCGACCAGCTCCGACTCGGCCTCGGCCAGGTCGAACGGCGCGCGGTTCGTCTCACCGACCACGCAGATGGCGTAGATGCAGAACGAGACGAACAGCGGGACGATGTTCCACAGGTGGCGCTGGCCCTCGACGATGCCGGACGTGGCCATGGTGTTCGCGAACAGGAACACCGCGACCATCGACAGGCCCATGCCGACCTCGTACGAGATCATCTGGGCCGCCGAGCGCAGGCCGCCGAGCAGCGGGTAGGTCGAGCCGGACGCCCAGCCCGACAGCACGATCCCGTAGACGCCGAGGCTGGAGCACGCGAACACGACGAGGACGCCGACCGGCAGATCGGTCAGCTGCAACGCGGTGCGGTGCCCGAACATGGACACCTGCGGCCCGAACGGGATGACCGAGAACGCCACGAAGGCGGGCACCGCTGACATGATCGGCGCGAGGAAGTACACCGGCTTGTCGGCCAGGACCGGGATGACCTCCTCCTTGAAGGCGAGCTTCACCCCGTCGGCGAGTGACTGCAACGTGCCCCAGGGGCCGGTCCGGTTCGGTCCGATGCGGTTCTGCATGCGCCCGACGACCTTGCGCTCGAAGACGATCGAGAACAGCGTCATGACGACGAGGAACGCGAACACGCCGATGGTCTTGATGATCGTCAGCCAGATCGGCTCGTTGCCGAAGCCCCCGAAGTCCTGCGACGCGGCCAGTGCCATCACGCCGACTCACCCCCCGCTGCGTCGGCCGGATCGGCGCCCACGACGGGCGGTGCGCCGGGATCGGTGAGCCGGACGACGCTGCCCGAGGTGGCGCCGAGCGTCGCTCGCACGGCGCTGCCCCGTGCGTTGGTCGGCAGCCAGACGACGCCGTCGACGACGTCCGCGATCTCGACCGGGACGACGATCGTGCCGGCGTCGGTGCTCACCGCGATCGACGCACCGGCGGCGACTCCTGCCCGCGCCGCGGTGGCGGCACTGAGCACCGCCCGCGCCGGCTTGACCGTGCCGGCCAGGTTCTCGTCCCCGTCCTGCGCGCGCCCGGCGTCCAGCAACTCGTGCCAGGTGGCGAGCACGATGCTGCCGTCGGCCGGCGCGGGCGGCGCGAAGGCGGCGACCGACGGCGCTGCCGGCCGCGCGTCCCAGCCGCCCAGCCGGGCGAGCTCGTCGCGTGCCGCCGTGACGGTGCGCAGCCCGAGCGTGACGTCGAGTTCCTCGGCGAGCGCGTCGAGCACGTAGCCGTCGGTCAGCGCACTCGTCTCCAGCGTCCTGTCGAACGGGCGGCGGCGGCCCTCCCAGGTCACGTACCGCCCGGCCTTCTCGGCGGTCGGCGCGACCGGCAGTACTACGTCGGCGCGCGCGGTCACGGCGCTGTGCCGGATCTCGAGCGAGACGATGAAGCCGGCCCGCTGCAGCGCCTGCTCGGCGACGGCGGGGTCGGCGACGTCAGCGGGATCGACCGCACCGATGACCAGCGCGGCAAGCGAGCCGTCGGCGGCCGCGCCCAGAATGGCGTCGACATCGCGGCCGGGACGGGATGGGATCTCGCCACCCCACACGGCAGCGACTTCGCCACGCGCCACGGAGTCGGTGACCGGGCGGCCGCCGGGCAGCAGGCTCGGCAGCGCGCCGGCGTCGACAGCTCCCAGCTCACCGGCGCGGCGCGGGACCCAGGCCAGCCCGGCACCGGTCGCGGCGGCAACCGCGGCGACGGCGCTGAGCGCGCCCGGCGAGCTCGCCAGCCGCTCACCGGCGAGGATCACCGCGCCCGGCTGCGAGAGCGCCTCGGAGATCGACAGGTCGAGCAGCTTCAGTGCCTGCGCCTCGCCGCCGGGAGCGGTCCGCAGCAGCGCGCCGTTGAGCTTGGCCAGCCCGCTCGAGGCGAGCGGCGCGACCGACCACACCTTGGTGCGGCCGAGGCGGGTGGCCTTGCGCAGCCGCAGGAAGACGATCGGCGACTCGTCCTCGGGTTCGAAGCCGACGAGAAGCACCGCCGGCGCCGCTTCGATCGCCTCGTAGGACACCCGCTGCGGTGTCGTGCCTGCGACGTTCGAGGCGAGGAAGGCCAGCTCCTCGTCACTGACCGGACGGGTGCGGAAGTCGACGTCGTTCGTGCCGAGCGCGACGCGGGCGAACTTCGAGTACGCGTAGGCGTCCTCCTCGGTGAGCCGCCCGCCGGGCAGCACGCCGACGCCGCCCCGGTCGATCGCCTCGCGCAGGCCGGTCGCCGCGCGCTCGAGCGCAGCCGGCCACGTCGACTCGACCAGCTGACCGTGCTCGTCGCGTACCAGCGGGACGAGCAGCCGGTCGGCCTGGGTGGCGTACTGGAACGCCCAGCGACCCTTGTCGCAGTTCCACTCCTCGTTCACCTGCGGGTCCTCGCCGGCCATCCGCCGGGTGACCTTGCCGCGGCGGAAGTCGGTGCGCTGCGCGCAGCCGGACGCGCAGTGCTCGCACACCGAGTCGGCCGAGCGCAGGTCGAACGGGCGGGCGCGGAAGCGGTAGCTCGCGCCGGTCAGCGCGCCGACCGGGCAGATCTGCACGGTGTTGCCGGAGAAGTACGACTGGAACGGCTCCTCCTCGCTGGTACTGATCTCCTGCTGCCAGCCGCGGTCGAACATCTCGATGAACGGGTCCCCGGCGATCTGCTCGGAGAAGCGGACGCAGCGCAGGCACGAGATGCAGCGCTCGCGGTCGAGCAGCACGTTCGTCGAGATCGCGATCGGCTTGGGCCAGGTGCGCTTGACATCGCGGAAGCGCGAGTCGGCGCGGCCGTTGCTCATCGCCTGGTTCTGCAGCGGGCACTCGCCGCCCTTGTCGCAGATCGGGCAGTCCAGCGGGTGGTTGATGAGCAGCAGCTCCATGACGCCCTGCTGCGCCTTGTCGGCAACCGGCGAGGAGAGCTGCGTCTTGATCACCATGCCCGGCATGACCGTCGTGGTGCAGGACGCGGCAGGCTTGGGCATGCCGCGGCCGTTGCCAATGTCCGTGACCTCGACCAGGCACTGGCGGCAGGCGCCGGCCGGGTCGAGCAGCGGGTGGTCGCAGAACCGGGGGATCTGGATGCCGAGCTGCTCGGCCACCCGGATCAGCAGGGTGCCCTTGGGGACGGAGACCTCGAACCCGTCCATCGTGACGGAGACGAGATCCTCCTTGGCGGGCGCTTCGGTCATGAATGGGCTCCTGCCAGGGCGCGGACGCCTGCAAACGGGCAGCCGTCGTTCTCGACGTGGGCGAGGTACTCGTCGCGGAAGTACTTGATCGACGACGTGACCGGGCTGACCGCGCCATCGCCGAGTGCGCAGAACGCGCGGCCCAGGATGTTGTCGGACAGGTCGAGCAGGGTGTCGATGTCCTCCAGCGTCCCGCCGCCGTTCTCCAGCCGCTCGAAGATGGCGACGTACCAGAACGTGCCCTCGCGGCACGGCGTGCACTTGCCGCACGACTCGTGGGCGTAGAACTCGCTCCACTTACGCGCCGCGCGCACGACGCAGTCGTCCTCGTCGAAGATCATCAGAGCGGACGTGCCGTTCATCGAACCGGCCTTGACCGCCGCATCGAAGTCGAGCGCGGTGTCCAGGTGCTGCTGCGTGAACAGCGGCGTCGACGATCCACCGGGCGTCCAGAACTTGAGCTGTTTGCCGCGGCTCATGCCACCGGCGAGCTCGAGCAGTTCGCGCAGCGTGGTGCCCATCGGCGCCTCGTACTGTCCGGGGTTCTTCACCCGTCCGGACAGCGAGTACATGCACGGTCCGGGCGAGCCTTCCGGCCCCATCTGCTTGAACCAGTCGGCGCCGCCCAGCACGATGTACGGGACGCTGGCCAGGGTGCCGACGTTGTTCACCGTCGTCGGCTTGTCGTACAGGCCGTTGGTCGCGGGGAACGGCGGCTTGAGGCGCGGCTGCCCGCGCCGTCCCTCCAGCGAGTCCAGCAGCGCCGTCTCCTCGCCGCAGATGTACGCGCCGGCGCCGGCGTGCACGGTGATCCGGCAGTCGAAGCCGGAGCCGAGGACGTTCGTGCCCAGGTAGCCCTTGGCGGCGGCCTGCTCGACCGCGGCCGTGACACGGCGGATCGCGTGGACGGCCTCGCCGCGGAGGTAGATGAACGCGTGCGACGAGCGGATCGCGTAGCAGGCGATGATGATGCCCTCGATCATCGAGTGCGGGTCGTTCATCATCAGCGGCAGGTCACGGCAGGTACCCGGCTCGCCCTCGTCGGCGTTGACGACGACGTACCGGTCGCCGAGCGGCTGGCCCTTCGGCTCGGCCACGAAGGACCACTTCATGCCGGTCGGGAAGCCCGCACCGCCCCGGCCGCGCAGGTTCGAGTCCTTGACCAGCGCGATCAGCTCGTCCGGCTGCATGCCGAGGGCCTTCTTCAGACCGGCATAGCCGTCCAGGCGCTCGTAGTTCTCGATCTTCCACGGCTGGTCGGTGCCGAACCGCTTGGTCAGAACGGGCGTGAGGCTCACTTCTTCCCCCTGCCCGTGCTGCGCTTCGAATCGGATTCGGACGTCTTCAGCGGGGCATCGTGCGCGCTCGTCGGTTGCTCCGAACTGCGCGCGGCGCTGGCCTGCGCCGTCTCGCCCCCGCTGCCGGTCGCGTAGGACGGCGCGGACTCGCCCCGCTCGATGGCCAGCTTGACGCCGACGTCGGTGGGAACACCGGCGGTGGGCGCGTCGAGCGCCAGCGACTGCTCGTCGAAGAAGCCGGCGATCTGCCGCTCGATCTGCTTGAACGTGCACAGCGGCGCGCCCCGCGTGGGCGTCGGTGTCTGGCCCGCGCGCAGCTCGTCGACGATGTTCCGCGCGCTGCCGACCGTCTGGTTGTCGAAGTACTCGTAGTTGACGGTGACGACCGGGGCGTAGTCACACGCGGCGAGGCACTCGGCGTGCTCGAGCGTGATCCGGCCGTCCCGGGTCGTCCGTCCCCCGGCGGCTACGCCCACACTGCCGGGGGCACCCCCACTGTTCTCCACGCCGAGGGACTCCTTCAGGGCGGCGAAGATCTCGTCACCACCGAGCAGCCCGCACAGCGTGTTCGTGCAGACGCTGACGAGGTACTCGCCGGTCGGAGTGCGCTTGTACATCGTGTAGAACGTGACCACCGCCGCCACCTGCGCCTTGGTGATGCCGAGCTGGTCGGCGCAGAACGCGATGCCGTCGGCCGTGACCTGTCCCTGCACCGACTGCACCAGGTGCAGCATCGGCAGCAGCGCCGACCGGGAGCGGCCGGCGGGGTAACGCTCGACGATCTGCCTCGCCTCGGCGCGCGTCGTCTCGTCGAAGACGCTCGGGTCGCCCGGCCGGTCGAGGTTGATCACCGAGGTCCGGAAGTTGATCTCGTCCGGCTCGAAGTTCGGCGGCGTCTGGATCGGGAGGTTCATCACCGGTCACAACCGCCCATCACGGGATCGATGGAGGCGACGGAGGCGATGACATCGGCGATCATGCCGCCGATCGCCAGCGTGGCGGTGGACTGCAGGTTGATGAAGCTCGGTTCGCGCAGGTGCACGCGGAACGGGCGCGTGCCACCGTCGCTGACCACGTGCGCGCCGAGCTCACCGCGCGGCGACTCGATCGCCTGGTAGACCTGGCCCGACGGCACCCGGAACCCCTCGGTCACCAGCTTGAAGTGGTGGATCAGGGCCTCCATCGAGGTGTTCATGATGTGCTGCACGTGCTCCAGCGAGTTGCCCATCCCGTCCGGCCCCAGGCTCAGCTTGGCCGGCCACGCGATCTTCGGGTCGTCGATCATCGTCGGCCCGGGCTCGAGCCGGTCCAGCACCTGCTCGACGATCTTGAGCGACTCCCACATCTCGCCGACGCGCACGACGTACCGGGACCAGCAGTCCCCGCGGTCATCCGTCGGTACCTCGAAGTCGAACGTGTCGTAACCCAGGTACGGATCGGTCTTGCGCAGGTCCCATGGCAGCCCGGCCGCCCGCAGCAGCGGCCCGGTCACGCCCAGCGCGATGCAGCCCTCGACGCCGATCCAGCCGACGTCCTTGAGCCGGTTCACCCAGATCGTCTGCCCGGTCAGCAGCTTGTCCAGGCCGAACAGCTCGGTGCGCATCTCCTTGATCCACTCGCGGATCGCATCCTCGGTGCCGGCCGGAAGGTCCTGCGCGACACCGCCCGGGCGCACGTAGGCGTGATTCATCCGCAGGCCGGTGATCATCTCGAGGATGTCCAGGCACCGCTCACGCGCGCGGAAGCCGTTGGTCATCGCGGTCAGGGCGCCGAGCTCCATGCCGCCGGTGGCCAGCCAGACCCAGTGCGAGGAGAGCCGGTTGACCTCCATCAGCAGGACGCGGATCAGGTTCGCGCGGTCCGGCACCTGGACGCCCAGCAGCCGCTCGACGCCCATGCTGTACACGGTCTCGTTGAAGATCGGCGACAGGTAGTCGGCGCGGGTGAGGAAGGTGACGGCCTGCGTCCAGGTCCGGAACTCGGCGTTCTTCTCGATGCCGGTGTGCAGGTAGCCCACGACGACGCGGCAGTCGGTGACCGTCTCGCCCTCGAGCTCGACGACCAGGCGCAGCACGCCGTGCGTGGACGGGTGCTGGGGCCCCATGTTCAGGACGAGGCGTTCCTCGGTGAGCGGGTCGCCGCCCAGGATCTGGTCCCAGTCGCCACCGCTGAGGTTGTAGACGCGGCCCTCGGTCGTGGCCCGCGACGGTGCGTACGCGTCACTCACTGTGCACCTCGACTCGGTCGGCGTGGCCCGCGAAGCGGGGGTGAACGTTCACTTGTAGGCCCGCCTCTCGTCCGGCGGCGGGATGGTGGCGCCCTTGTACTGCACCGGAATCCCACCGAGCGGGTAGTCCTTGCGCTGCGGGAAGCCGTCCCAGTCGTCCGGCATCAGGATGCGCGTGAGCGCGGGGTGCCCGTCGTAGACGATCCCGAACATGTCGTAGGTCTCGCGCTCCTGCCAGTCGGCGCCGGGGTACAGCGCGGTGACCGACGGGACGTGCGGGTCGTCGACGCTGACCGCGACCTCGATCCGGATGCGCCGGCGGTAGGTCATCGAGACCAGGTGGTACACCGAGTGCAGCCGCCTGGCGCTGCCCAGGTAGTCGACGCCGGACACGCTGGCGCACAGCTCGAACCGCAGCGCCGGGTCGTCGCGCAGCGCGGTGGCGACACCGATCAGGTGATCGCGATCGACGTGCAGGGTCAGCTCGCCCCGGTCGATGACGACGCTGGTCAGCGCGTCGTCGAGCCCGGCGTAGGCGTCCTGCAGCCGATCGAGAACCTCGTCGAAGTAACCGCCGTACGGACGCTCGGCGGGAGGCGCCGTCCACGGCTCGCGCACCAGGCCGCCGTAGCCCGACGTGTCGCCCGAGCCCGCGACGCCGAACATGCCGCGCCGCTCGGGGCCCGAGTCCCCGACTTCGTCGGCTTCGATCGCGCTGCGCGCTGCCACCTGGCCCAGACTGATCGTCGACTTCTGGATCTCGGCCGCGCCCTGTTCGGGGGAGGAGTCCTCGGGCACCGGGCGCTCGGTCGGGCCGGGCCCGCTCATCGCCCGTACCTGATGCTCGACGGGACGAGTGGGACCTTCTGGCCCTCCAGCCGGGCGGCGCGCTTCGGGCCGAGCGGCTCGTTCATGATCTTGGTGTGCAGCTTGAGGACCGCGTCGATGAGCATTTCCGGACGGGGCGGGCAGCCGGGCAGGTACATGTCGACGGGAACGACGTGGTCGACGCCCTGGACGATCGCGTAGTTGTTGAACAT
>JBOGDQ010000226.1:0-23982 GCA_050742975.1 Jatrophihabitantaceae bacterium | reverse complement strand
CGTGGTGCTGTGCGATCCCGAGCGGGTGCGGACCCGCGCCGCCGATCTCGTCCGGACGTCCGAGGAGTTCCTGGACGCGTCGTGGGCCGCAGCGGCCGGTGGAGGCAAGGCGCCCGTCGACCTCGGCGCCGCGTCGCTGCAGGACCTGGATGTGGTGCGGGCCGAGGCGGCCGACCTGCGCATCCCGTGGTGGGGGATCACCACCCTCACGGCCGACGCGGAGCTGGGCGCGGCCACCGTCGCCAGCGCGTTCGAGCAGGCACCGGCCTACCGCGGCAACACCGACGCGGCGATGGACCAGCTGCGGGCCTGGACGCGCGACGGCTGGCAGGTCGTCCTGGTCTTCGACGGCCATGGCTCGGCGCAGCGCGCGGCAGAACGCCTTGCCGCAGCGGACGTTCCGGCCCGGCTCACCGACGAGATCACCGGCGACGGCGCGGTGGTCGAGGTGACGACGGGCCGGCTCGAAACGGGTGTCGTCGCGTCGGCGCTCAAGCTCGCGGTGCTCACCGAGTCCGACCTGACCGGCCAGCGCGGCGCACTCACCAGGGACACCAGCCGCATGCCGTCGCGCCGGCGCAACGCGATCGACCCGATCCAGCTCAAGTCCGGCGACTACGTCGTGCACGAGCAGCACGGGGTAGGCAAGTACGTCGAGATGGTGCGCCGCACGATCAACGGTGGCGAGCGCGAGTACCTGATCATCGAGTACGCGCCCGCGCGCCGCGGCCAGCCGGGGGACCGGCTGTTCGTCCCGACCGACTCGCTGGACCAGGTGACGAAGTACGTGGGCGGCGAGTCCCCGACGCTGCACCGGCTCGGTGGCGCCGACTGGGCCAAGACGAAGGGTCGGGCGCGCAAGGCGGTCAAGGAGATCGCGGCCGAGCTGATCCGCCTGTACAGCGCGCGGATGGCGACGAAGGGGCACGCCTTCGCGCCGGACACACCGTGGCAGCGCGAGCTGGAGGACGCGTTCGCCTACGTCGAAACGCCCGACCAGCTGGGGGCGATCGACGAGGTCAAGGCGGACATGGAGAAGCCGCTGCCGATGGACCGCGTCATCTGTGGCGACGTCGGCTACGGCAAGACCGAGGTCGCGGTGCGCGCCGCGTTCAAGGCGGTGCAGGACGGCAAGCAGGTCGCCGTCCTCGTCCCGACGACGCTGCTCGCCCACCAGCACGTCGAGACGTTCTCCGAGCGGATGGCGCAGTTCCCGGTGCGGGTCAAGGAGCTGTCCCGGTTCACCGCGCCCTCCGACTCCGACGCCACGATGGCCGGGATCGTCGACGGCGGCGTGGACATCGTCATCGGCACGCATCGGCTGCTGCAGCAGACCGTCCGGTTCAAGGACCTCGGGCTGGTGATCATCGACGAGGAGCAGCGGTTCGGCGTCGAGCACAAGGAGTACCTGAAGTCGCTGCGCACGGCCGTCGACGTCTTGACGATGTCCGCGACCCCGATCCCGCGGACGCTGGAGATGTCGCTGACAGGCATCCGCGAGATGACGACGATCCTGACGCCGCCGGAGGAGCGGCACCCGATCCTGACGTTCGTCGGCGCGTACGACCCGCGGCAGATCTCGGCGGCGATCCGACGCGAGCTGCTGCGCGACGGGCAGGTGTTCTACATCCACAACCGGGTCGAGTCGATCAACCGGGCCGCGGCTCGCCTGGCCGAACTGGTGCCCGAGGCGCGGATCGCCGTCGCGCACGGGCAGCTGGGCGAGAGCGCGCTCGAGCAGATCATGCTCGGGTTCTGGGAGAAGCAGTACGACGTGCTGGTGGCGACCACGATCGTCGAGTCGGGGCTGGACATCCCCAACGCGAACACGCTGATCGTCGACCGCGCCGACATGTTCGGGCTCTCCCAGCTGCACCAGCTGCGCGGGCGCGTCGGCCGGGCGCGCGAGCGCGGGTACGCCTACTTCACCTACCCGCCGGAACGGCCGCTGACCGAGACCGCGTTCGACCGGCTCGCGACGATCGCCCAGCACACCGAGCTGGGCGCCGGGATGGCCGTCGCGATGAAGGACCTGGAGATCCGCGGGTCCGGGAACCTGCTGGGCGGCGAGCAGTCCGGGCACATCGCCGGCGTCGGTTTCGACCTGTACGTGCGGCTCGTCGGCGAGGCCGTCTCGGACTTTCGCGGCGAAGGACCGTCGCACGCCGACGGCGGCGAAATCCGTGTGGACCTGCCCGTCGACGCCAGCCTGCCGACGGAGTACCTGCCGGGCGAGCGGCTGCGGCTGGAGGCGTACCGCGCGCTGGCGTCCGCTACCACCGACGAGGCCGTCGACGCCGTACGCGCCGAGCTGGTAGACCGGTACGGGCCGATCCCGCCGGCGGTGGAGAACCTGCTGGCCGTGGCGCGGTTCAAGGTGCTGTGCCGCTCGTACGGGGTGAGCGAGGTGTCGCTGCAGGGGACGTCGGTGCGGTTCACGCCGCTGGAGCTGCCCGAGTCGGCGCAGGTGCGGCTCGACCGGCTCTACGACAAGGCGCACTACAAGCCGGCCGTCTCGACCGTCGTCGTGCCGCGGCCCAAGGGCGTGGTGAAGCCGGACGGCTCTTTCGCCGAGGTCAAGTTCGGGGGCGAGCCGCTGCGCGACATCGCCCTGCTCAACTGGTGCGCTCAGGTGCTCGCCCAGGTGACGGGCACCTGAAGCAAGGCTCGTCGTCTGGAACATCTGCTAGGTTGACGTCGGAAGATTTGCTATGTTAATGGTGGAAAATCTGCTAGGTTAAGCTAATGAGACCTCGGTCGGACCTCGTTGAGCGGTCCATCGCAGGCATGGCTGACGAGTATCTAGCGTCGTTCCGGGTAGTTGTGCTCAACGGGCCCCGTCAGGCAGGCAAGACCACCCTGATGCGGCAGTTGATCGCAGCCGGGGATGGTGAGCTCCGCAATCTCGACGACGAAGCGCAGTTGGCGTCCGCCCGTCGAGACCCTGTTGCGTTTGTCGAATCGAGTAAGCGTCCGCTGTTCATCGACGAAGTACAGCGGGTTGGCGATCCACTCGTCCGCGCAGTCAAGGCGGTTGTCGACGCTGACGCCGCCCCAGGGCAGTTCGTACTCGCTGGCTCGACTCGCTTTCTCGCCGAGCCCAGCCTGGGCGAGTCATTGGCCGGCCGAGCAGGTGTCATCGAGGTACTCCCGTTCAGCCAGGGCGAGTTGGTCAGGCACCGCGACAGCTTCCTGGACATCGCGTTCAGCGCGCCGACCCAGCTGCGCAGACTACCTCCGCTCGCTGCAAGCAGAGCCGACTACCTCGAGCTGATGATCCGAGGCGGCTTTCCCGAGCCGTCCCGAATGACGAGCTCCCGAGCTCGCAATGCTTGGTTTGCGAACTACATCAGCGCGGTCACCGAGCGGGATGTCCGCGAGATGGCCCGCGTCAATGAGCCGAGTGCCGCCGGCGCCGTGCTGCGCGGGATCGCCGCAATGAGCGCTCAGCTCTTCGTTTCGACGACTCTCTCTACAAGAGCCGATCTGTCCCGCGCCACCGTCGATCGCTACGCAGAACTCCTCAACGCCGTGTTCCTCGTGCACCGGCTCCAGCCGTGGTCCCGCAACCCGTTGACCAAGGCGGTCAAGCACGCCAAGGTCCACCTGATCGATACCGGACTGCTCTGCCACCTGCTCGGCGCCAGCGCGCACGCGCTGGCCACGCCGACCGCACCCGCAGTAGGAGCGGTAGCAGAAACCTTCGTGGTCAACGAGATCCGCAAGCAAGCAACCTGGTCCGACATCGACGTTCGGCTGTACCACTACCGCGACAGTCGCGGGCGCACGGAAGTCGATCTCGTTCTCGAAGCGGTAGATGGTCGCGTGGTGGGCATCGAGGTCAAGGCTTCACAGACGGTGAACGAGCACGATTTCACACACCTCGCAACGCTGGCCGCCAAGCTCGGCACAGATTTCGGGCATGGTCTCGTGGTCTACCTCGGCCGGCACGTGCTCAGCTTCGGCGATCAGCTCACCGCGATCCCGCTGGGCGCACTGTGGGCGGATCTATGACGGGCAACCCAGCGCCGTCCCGAACCTGATCCGAACGTTCACCTGGCGCGGCGCTGATCTTCGGGAGGCACCGTCGAGGACATGACACAGCCCCTGCCCCCGTACCAGCCGGGCGAGCCATACCAGCCGCAGCCACCGGGCCGGCGGCGCGTTCCGCCGGGCTGGGCCAAGGGGATCGCCGTGACCGCCGCCGCGCTCGTCCTCGTCGGAGCCGGCGTCGGCGTCGGGATGGCCGCGACCGGCGACTCGACCTCCGGGATGCGGATGTCGCCCTCGCCGACCACCACGAACAGCGCGCACCAGCCCGGCAAGAAGGGCAAGCACGGCAAGAGCGCGACTCCCGATCCGGCGCGGGCGGCGTGGGCGCGCAAGTACGGCGTCAACCGCGACACGATGCCGAACCTGGCCCCGGTCGCGTCGGCGACGGCGCAGCAGCGGGCCGCCGCGACCGCCCTGCTCAAGGCCACCGAGGCCGCGACCGCCAAGTACGGCAACCTGGCGACGGCCAAGGCCGCGGGCTACGACCTGCAGGCCAGCCTGGCCAAGCGGGAGCAGAAGACCCCCCGCCTGGCCCAGGCGATCAAGCAGGTCGACGCGGGCAGGATGCCCATGAACGGACGAATGCCGATGCTCCACGTCGGCAACACCACCGGAGCCAGGACCGACGGCAAGGTGCTCGACCCGAACGCGCCGGAGACGCTGATGTACGAGTACACCGGTCATGGCAACTGGAAGCTGATCGGGGTCATGTACACGGCCAACGAGGCCTACCCGAAGGCGCCACCGGACCCGGGCGGCCCGATCACTCGCTGGCACTACCACCCGAAGGCGGGCGGCCAGCACCTGATGATGCACGTCTTCTTCGTCCCGGACCTGGCGCACGCCTACGCCGCGGAGATGACATGACCTCGACGATGGCCGCGCCGACTGCACCACCGCAGACAGCGGCTGCGGCTGCTCCGGTCCCGCGTCTGGAGGACTTCCTGTGGACGGCTCGGCTGAGCAACTGGCGGTGGCTGCTCGCACTCGCGGCCGCGGTTGCCTGCATCGCGCACATCCCGGTGATCGGGCCGCACCTGGCCGAGGCGCCGTACATGGGCGAGGAGTTCATCGTGCTGACCGTCGCGTGCGGACTGCTGGCCTTGGCCGCGCTGATCTGCGACAGCACCGCGGTGTACGCGCTGTCCGCCGTGACGTGCGGGCTCGCCGTCATCGGCTACGTCGCGACCCGGCTGATCACCTTCCCGATGCTCGCCGACGACGTCGGCAACTGGTTCGAGCCGCTCGGTGTGGTGTCCGTCCTGGCCGAGGCCACGGCGGTGACGGCTGCGCTGTCCTGCCTGTTGGGCTCGAGCGCGCGCCGCAACCGCTACTGAGCACGCTCGGGGCACCCGGACCAGGGAATCGACGCAACGAGACCCGGCTCGCCATGACCCGTCTGAGGCAACCTACGACGGGGCATGAGATTCTGGGGCGTCACCGTCCCCTTGGAGCCACCGTCGTGAGATTTCGCAAGCTGGCAGTTCTCGCCGTAGCCGCGATCGCCGTGACCGGCCTGAGCGCGTGCAACACGAAGGTCGGCGCCGCGGCGTACGTCGGCGGCCATCGGATCTCCGACTCGAACGTCGAGCAGTACCTCACGCCCAAGGCGGTGCCGTTCCAGCTGTCGTCGCAGAGCGGCTCGTCACAGACGATCGTTCCGCGCAGCTACGTGTTGCAGACGCTCATCCTCGGCCGGCTGTTCAACCGCGCGCTCGCCGACACCAAGGGCGGGCAGCCGACCGAGTCGCAGTTGAGCGCCGCCGACAAGTCCCTCGCCCAGGGTGCGACGCAGGCGCAGCAACAGCAGCAGTACACCAAGTACGGCTTCAAGTCCTCCTTTGCCGCGCTCGACATCCGCAACACCACGCTGGAGACGATCCTGGCCCAGCGAACGGGTGCGACGTCGGACGCGAAGCCGATCTTCGCCGAGATCAGCAAGCTCAAGATCCCGGTCAACGTCAACAGCCGCTATGGCAGCTGGAGCCCGTCCACCTTCTCGCTGACGTCGGACCCGAGCGCGGGACTGCCGAGCTTCGTGACGATCCATCCGGTCGCCACCTCCACGCCCACGGGCTGAGCGCGCGGTGACCTCGCAACTCGAGCGCGCGGTCGAGGTCATGGACCGGCTGCGCTCGCCCGGCGGCTGCCCGTGGGACGCGGAGCAGACGCACGAGTCCCTGACCCGGTACCTGCTCGAAGAGACCTACGAGGTCCTCGAGGCGATCGAGACCGGTGACCTGGCGCTGCTGCGCGAGGAGCTCGGGGACCTGCTGCTGCAGGTGCTGTTCCATGCGCGCATCACGCAGGAGCTGCCGCCCGGCGAGGCGTTCGGCATCGAGGACGTCGCGCGGGACCTGGCCGACAAGCTGATCCGGCGGCACCCGCACGTCTACGGCGACTCCGACGCGAGCGACGCCGACACGTTGAACGAGACGTGGGAGCGGCAGAAGATCGCCGAGAAGGGGCGCACGTCGGCGGTGGACGGCGTCCCTCTTGCGCAGCCGGCGCTGGCCCTGTCGGCCAAGCTGGTGTCGCGGGCCAGGCGCGCCGGCCTGGACGTGGCGCCCCGGCCGCACGTGGTGCCTGGAGCGGGCGTGCTGCCCGGCAATTGTGACGAGATCGGTGCGCGGCTGTTCGCCGTTGTCCGGGACGCGGTGGCCGCGGGCGTCGATCCCGAGGCCGCGCTGCGCCGCACCGCCCGCCTGTACCGTGACGCGATCGTCGCGGCCGAATCGTCCTGAACCGTGCCGTGATCTTCCTGCGCGGGCGGTCGCGGGGGCTACGTGGTGCAGGAAGGTCGGCGGCGGGTACGTGGCGCAGGAAGATCCGCGTCAGGTCCGCGAGCCATGCAGGAGGATCGTGCCATGACCACCCCGATAGAACGACCGCACACTCCCAAGACCGCTGACGAGCGCGAGACGCTGAACGGCTTCCTGGACCACTACCGCGCCACGCTCGCGCTCAAGTGCGAGGGCCTGAGCGCCGAGCAGCTCGCCGAGCGCGCCGTACCCCCGTCGCCGCTGTCCCTGCTCGGACTGGTCAGGCACATGGGCGAGGTGGAGCGCGGTTGGTTCGCCCGCTTCGCCGGCGAGGCGACGCAGCCCAGGTACTACAGCGACGAGAACCCCGACGGCGACTTCGACGACGCTCGCGGCGAGGACGCGATGGTGCGCGACGCGTTCGACTACTGGCACCAGCAGATCGAACATGCACGCCAGATCACCGCCGCCGCCGAGCTCGACGACACCTTCGAGCGGCCCCGCGACGGCCAGACCCACACCATCTCGATGCGCTGGATCCTCGTGCACCTGATCGAGGAGTACGCGCGGCACTGCGGTCACGCCGACTTCCTGCGCGAGCGGATCGACGGCGCGACCGGCGACTGACCCGCGATGAATACCCCTTTCACCACACCGCAGCGTGGTGAAAGGGGTATTCATCGCGGCGGGGCGGGCCTGATCACGCAATCCCGGCGGATAGGGTTGGTGCGACAAGTGCCTGTCGTCGAAAGGACCCCACGTGGCCAGCATCGAGGCCGTAGGCGCCCGCGAGATCCTCGACTCCCGCGGCAACCCGACCGTCGAGGTCGAGGTCGCCCTGGACGACGGGACGATCAGCCGGGCAGCCGTCCCGAGCGGGGCGTCCACCGGCCGGTTCGAGGCGGTCGAGCTGCGCGACGGCGGGGAGCGCTACCAGGGCAAGGGCGTGCTCAAGGCGGTCGCGGCCGTCCTCGACACCATCGGACCGGAGCTGGTCGGCTTCGAGGCCAGCGAGCAGCGGCTCGTGGACCAGGCCCTGCGCGACCTCGACGGCACGCCGGACAAGTCGAGCCTCGGTGCGAACGCGATCCTCGGCGTCTCCCTCGCGGTGGCCAAGGCGGCCGCGAGCAGCGCCGAGCTGCCGCTGTACCGCTACCTCGGCGGGCCCAACGCGTACCTGCTGCCCGTCCCGATGATGAACATCGTCAACGGCGGCGCGCACGCGGACTCCAACGTCGACGTCCAGGAGTTCATGATCGCTCCGATCGGCGCCGCGACCTTCGCCGAGGCGCTGCGGCAGGGTGCCGAGGTCTACCACGCGCTCAAGGCGGTGCTGAAGCAGAAGGGCCTGGCCACCGGGCTCGGCGACGAGGGCGGCTTCGCGCCGAGCCTGGACTCGAACCGGGCCGCGCTCGACCTGATCGTCGAGGCGATCGGGCAGGCCGGGTTCACCGCGGGCGTCGACGTCGCGCTCGCCCTCGACGTGGCCGCGAGCGAGTTCCACGGTGACGGCGGCTACCGGTTCGAGGGCAACACCAAGACGTCCGGCGAGCTGATCGAGTACTACACCGGCCTGGTCGACAGCTACCCGATCGTCTCGCTCGAGGACCCGCTGGACGAGGAGGACTGGGCGGGCTGGGAGGCGCTCACCGGCGAGCTGGACGACAAGGTGCAGATCGTCGGCGACGACCTGTTCGTCACCAATCCCGAGCGCCTCGGACGCGGCATCGAGTCGGGGTCCGCGAACGCGCTGCTCGTCAAGGTGAACCAGATCGGCACGCTCACCGAGACCTTCGACGCCGTTGATCTGGCGCACCGCCACGGCTACCGCTGCATGATGAGCCACCGTTCCGGCGAGACCGAGGACACCACGATCGCCGACCTCGCCGTCGCCGTGAACTGCGGCCAGCTCAAGAGCGGAGCGCCGGCCCGCAGCGAGCGGGTGGCCAAGTACAACCAGCTGCTGCGCATCGAGGAGGAACTCGACGACGCCGCGCGCTACGCCGGTGCGGCCGCGTTCCCGCGCTACGCCCCCGCCCCGGCCGCCGAATGAATCCTCGACCTGCGCGGCGCGCGGTGACCGGCCGCGCGCTGGTGCTGGGCACGCTCGTGGTGCTGCTGATCGTCCTGCTGGCCTCGCCGCTGAACCGCTACTTCGGCAGCCGCAGCGACCTGAGCCACGCCTCGCAGCAGCTCACCGACGACCAGAAGCAGCTCGCCCAGCTCAAGCAGCAGTACGCGCAGTGGTCGGACCCGGGGTTCATCCAGCAGCAGGCCCGGATCCGGCTGCAGTACGCGATGCCCGGTGACACGACGTACGTGGTGGTCGATCACGGCGAGAAGTCGCAGATCGAGCAGACGTCCGGCACGCAGGCCTCGGGCAGGTCCGACGGATCGTGGAACACCCGGCTGTGGGCCAGCGTGGAGCGCGCGGGCGGGTGAGCGAGGAGCCGGTCGTCCCGGACGCCGATCGCGCCGCCGTGGCCGCACAACTCGGGCGCCCACCGCGGGCGATCCGGGCGGTGGCTCACCGCTGCCCGTGCGGCCACCCGGACGTCATCGAGACCTCGCCTCGGTTGTCGGACGGCACGCCGTTCCCCACGCTCTACTACCTGACCTGCCCGCGCGCGGCGTCGGCGATCGGGACCGTGGAGGCGTCCGGGCTGATGCGCGAGATGACCGAGCGGCTGCACTTCGACGAGGAGCTGGCCGCGCACTACCGGGCGGCGCACGAGGCGTACCTCGCCCGGCGCGAGCAGATCGGCCACGTCGAGGAGATCGCGGGTATCAGCGCGGGCGGGATGCCGACCCGCGTCAAGTGCCTGCACGTCCTGGTCGGGCACGCGCTGGCGGCCGGTCGGGGCGTCAACCCGCTCGGTGACGAGGCGCTCGACCAGCTGCCCAAGTGGTGGACGGGGGGACCGTGCGTGCCTTCGGCGGGCGGATGAGCACGGTATGCACCCGCAGTCGCCGCCGTGGGACTGCCGTTTGCACCCGCAGCCTGCGCCCGACGGCCCTCACCAGCCCACGGACCGGGTGCAAACCGGCGCGGCGAGCATGACCCGGGTGGCGGGGATCGACTGCGGCACCAACTCGATCCGCCTGCTGATCGCGGATGTGGGCGGCCCGCACCTGGTCGACGTGGTGCGCGAGATGCGCGTCGTCCGGCTGGGCCAGGACGTCGACCGCACCGGCCGGCTGGCGCCGGAGGCCCTGGAGCGGACCCGCGTCGCGCTCGCCGACTACGCCGCCACGATCAGGGCCAACGACACCGAGCGGGTGCGAATGGTCGCGACAAGCGCCACCCGCGACGCAGCCAACCGGGGCGAGTTCTTCGCGATGGTACGGGCCGAGCTCGGGGTCGACGCCGAGGTGATCACCGGCGCCGAGGAGGCAGAGCTCTCGTTCACCGGCGCCGTCTCGGCACTGGCCGGGGCCGCCGGCCCTCCTGGTACGCGCGCGTCGGCGGGGGGAGGCGCATTGCTGGTCGCCGACATCGGCGGCGGCTCCACCGAGCTGGTCCTGGGCGGGGACGGTCGCCCGCTGCGCTCGCACAGCATGGACGTCGGCTGCGTGCGGATGACCGAGCGCCACCTGCACGACGACCCGCCGACGGACGGCCAGATCGCCGCGACCGTCGCCGACCTGAACGCCGCCATCGATCGCGCGGCGGTGGACGTCCCGCTCGATACGGCTGCCACCTTCGTGGGCGTGGCCGGCACGGTCACGACGATCGCCGCGATCGCGCTGGAGCTGAACCGCTACGACCCGGAGGCGATCCACGGAGCGGTCATCGGCGCCGACCGGATCCGCGAAGTCACCGCCCGGCTGCTGCGGATGACGCACGGCGAGCGCGCGGCGCTGCCGGTCATGCACCCGGGTCGGGTCGACGTCATCGGCGGCGGGGCCCTGGTCCTGCGCACCCTGCTCGAGCGCACAGGAGCAGCCGAGATAACCGCCAGCGAGCACGACATCCTCGACGGGATAGCCCTGAGCCTGTCGAGCTGACCTGTGCCTCGCCGATTGAGGCCGAACTGGTACAGACAAATTCGGTCAGTGGTATAGACCAGTCGCCCAGTTCGCGATAGCGTCCCAACCGCGGCCTCCTGCCGCACTGTCCCCCGACTCCGAGTGGAAGAGGTCGTAATGAAACGGCGTCTGATGGCGGCCATCGCAGTGTCCGCAGCAGCGGCAGTGACGATCAGCGGGTGTAGCAGTTCCAAGGGCGGAGGCAACAGCAACGGCGCCACCACGCTCAAGCTCGTCGCCGCCGACTACGGCACCGGCCCCGCGAACTCGAGCACCAAGTACTGGCAGGGCATCGCGGACGACTTCCACGCGAAGAACCCGAAGATCACGGTCAAGGTG
The DNA here is from genome assembly GCA_050742975.1 of Jatrophihabitantaceae bacterium. GTDB lineage: Bacteria > Actinomycetota > Actinomycetes > Mycobacteriales > Jatrophihabitantaceae > JBDTGE01. Next base: position 12,799 of record JBOGDQ010000226.1, on the reverse strand, counting down.
CAGACCATCAACTGGAACAACTTCGACGACGAAGTCAAGACGATGGTGCAGAACCACCAGTACCCCGACATCACCGAGGGTGACTACTTCCCCGACTTCGCCCAGTCCAAGCTGCTCTACCCGGCGAACCAGGTCATGTCGCCGAGCACGTTCAGCAACCTGATCCCGGTGTTCGCCAAGCTCGGCACCTACAACGGCACCCAGTACGGCATGCCGTTCACGACCAGCTCACGCACGCTGTTCTACAACAAGAAGCTGTTCCAGCAGGCCGGCATCGCCTCGCCCCCGCAGACCTGGGCCGACGTCAAGGCCGACGCCCTGAAGATCAAGGCACTGGGCAAGGTCGGCTTCGGTCTGCCGCTCGGCAAGGAGGAGGCGCAGGCCGAGACGCTGCTCTGGATGCTCGGCAACGGCGGCGACTACCAGGACGCGAGCGGCAAGTGGACGATCAACAGCCCGCAGAACGTCGAGACGATGCAGTTCCTGTCCGACCTGGTCAAGTCCGGAGCCACCGAGCCGAATCCGGGCACGAAGAACCGCACCGACCTGTGGACCCAGTTCGCCCAGGGCGGTATCGGCATGATCAACGGCCAGGGCGCGCTCATCCCGATCATCCAGTCCGGTGGCAAGCTGACCTCGTCGGACTGGGCGTCCGTGCCGATCCCCGGCAAGACCGGCCCGCTGGACAAGACGCTGGGCGTGTGTGACAACGTCTCGGCCTTCAACGGCAACGGGCACCAGGCGCAGATCAAGGCGTTCCTCGACTTCGCCTACCAGGACAAGTACCAGATCCAGTTCGACAAGGAGTATGACCTGCTCCCCGCGACGAACTCGGCCGTCCAGGCACTGACCAGCGACCCGATCTTCGGCCCGTTCCTCAAGGCGCTGCCGAACTCGGTGCAGTACCCGAACCAGCCGGTCTGGTCGCAGGTCAAGGCGCAGATCCAGACCTCGATCGGGACGATCGTCAGCAAGGATCCGAAGTCGGTCCTGGACGCGCTCCAGCAGACCGCGACCAAGGGCAGCTGAGGCTTGCCGAAGCAATCACGGCGGCCGGCCGCGCGGCGTCTCGGGCGCGCGGCCGCGCCGCTGCTCTGGGTCGGGCCGGCGATCGCGCTCGTCGCGGTGGTCGTGCTGTGGCCGGTCGTCGTCATGTTCCGGACGTCGCTGCAGCACTTCACCCCGAACGGGTTCCTGCTCGGCAGCGCGGGGCTGAAGAACTTCCGGGACCTGTGGGCCGAGCCGGACCTGCGCGGCATCCTCGTCCGCACAGTGGCCTGGGTGATCGTGGTCGTGGCCGTCACCATGCTGCTCTCGCTCGGGCTGGCCCAGCTGTTCAACGAGCGCTTCCCCGGCCGTCGGGCCGCGCGCTGGGCGCTGATCGCGCCCTGGGCCGCCTCGGTGGTGATGACCTCGCTGGTGTTCCGCTTCGCGCTGAACGCCAACAGTGGCGTGATCAACGTCTTCCTGCACGATCTCGGCTTCCTGAAGGCGTTCGGCAGCAACGACGCCGACTGGCTGGGTAGGCCGTTCTCCGCGTTCGTCTGGATGATGGTGGTCGCCGTCTTCGTGTCGCTGCCGTTCTCGACGTACGCCCTGCTCGCCGGCCTGCAGACGATCCCGGCCGAGCTGTACGACGCCGCGCGGGTGGACGGCGCGTCGCGCTGGCGGGTGTACCGGTCGATCACGTTGCCGCTCCTGCGCCCGGCGTTCCTCGTCGCGGCGCTGATCAACGTCATCAACGTGTTCAACTCGTTCCCGATCATCTGGGAGATGACGCAGGGCGGTCCGGGCGACGAGACCAGCACCACGACGGTCTTCATGTACCAGCTCAAGCAGGCCTACATCGGTGAGTCCGCGGCGATGTCGGTCATCAACTTCGTCCTCGTGATCGTCGTGGTGCTCGTCTTCCTCAAGGCGACCCGCTGGAAGGACGCGGTGATCTGACGTGAGCACCGCAGACGTCGCGGCGCTGCTGCCCGAGTCCGAGCAGGCGCGATCGGTGGCGCGGCGACTGCCGGGCCGGCGCCGCACAACCGGGCGCCGGCTGCTGCTGTCCCTGATCGCCTACCTGATCGCGATCATCTTCCTGCTGCCTTACGCGGAGATGGTCATCACGGCGATGCGGCCGCACGACGAGTTGCTGGACCCGGGCTACCTGCCCACGCACTGGGTGTTCTCGAACTTCACCAGCATCTGGAAGACCGGGTTCGGCGCCAACCTGAAGGTGAGTCTTGAGATCGCGGGAGGTGCGACGCTGCTCGTCCTGCTGGTCGCGCTGCCCGCGGGCTACTACACGGCGCGCCACCGCTTCCGTGGCCGAGGGCTGTTCCTGCTGATGGTGCTGGTGACCCAGATGTTCCAGCCGGCCGCGATGCTCGTCGGCATCCAGCGCGAGTTCCTCAGCTTCGACCTGCCGAGCCCGACGCTGTCGCTCATCCTGGTCAACGCCGGCTTCAACCTGGCCTTCGCCGTCTGGATCCTGAATGCCTACTTCTCCTCCATCCCGGTGGAACTGGAGGAGGCGGCGATGGTGGACGGCACGAGCCGGCTGGGCGCGCTGGGCCGGATCACCCTGCCGCTGGCCCTGCCCGGCGTCGTCACCGCCGTCATCTTCACGTTCATCGCGGCCTGGAACGAGTTCCTCGTCGCGCTGACACTGACCAGCGAACCGGGGCAGCAGCCGCTGACCGTCGCGATCAACAGCTACATCGGGCAGTACCAGACCGACTGGGGCCACCTGTTCGCCGGCTCGGTGATCGCGACCGTCCCGGTGATCGTCCTGTTCGCCGCGATCGAGGGCAAGATCGTCGGTGGCCTGACCGCGGGCTCGATCAAGTAGCGGGTCAGCGGGGTGTCGAGTCCAGTCGATAGCCGAACCGGAACCGATCGTCCGGGTCGTACTGCTGTTTGACGGCGCGCAGGCGGGTGACGGTCTCCGGCGGCCAGGCCCGTTCGACCTCGGACGGGGTCGTGGCCGTGCCCTGAAAGTTGATCATCGAGCCGCCGGTCGCCCACGGCGCCAGCGCGGCGAGGACGGCGGCTCCGGCAGCAGGGGTGGCCTCGGCGAGCGGCGGTGGCAACGGGCCGACGACGTACGCGCCGAACGCGGCGTCCCTGCCCCCGGCGGCAGCGGGAACCGCGGGTGAGCTCGCGATGGCGCCGCCGAGGTGCCGGAGCTCCGCGACGATCAGCGGAACGTCTAGGCCCGGGCCGGCCACTGCGAGCAGCGCGTCGATCGCCTCGACCGGCAACGAGGACAGCAGGCAGCCCGCGTCCCACACCGGTAGTGGTTCTCGAGGGTCGTTGTGCACGGACGCGATCTCGCGGTACGGCATTTCGCCGACCAGGTCGACCAGCGGTGTCGCAGCGGCACGCATCGGGGCCAGCAGCTGCGCCCCGCGTTGTGCGTCACCCACGTGGACGTAGCGCAGGTGCACGCTCAGCCGTCCACGCAGGGGCTCCGGGATCTCCGGCAGGTCCGGCAGCCGCAGCAGCGCGATCGAGCTGGTCGCCTGGTCGGGCAGGTCCTGGACCCAGTCCCGGTACGCGTGCAGCACGTCAGCCGCAGCGTCAGCGGGGAAGAAGATGCCGCCGCCGTAGTAGCTGGCGAGGTCCATCAACCCGAACTCGATCTCGGTGACGATCCCGACGCTGCACTTGCCACCACGCAGCGCCCAGAACAGCTCGGGCTCGCGTTCGGCGTCGACCTCGAGGATGCGGCCGTCGGCGGTGACCAGTTGCAGCCGGACGACGTGGTCGCTCGCAAGTCCGAAGGTGCGCGCCATCGGGCCGGTACCGCCGCCGAGCGTGTAGCCGACGACCCCTACGTCGGGCGAGGACCCGTTGAGCGGAGCGAGCCCGTGCGGCGCCGCGGCATCGACGACCTGGTCCCAGTGCACGCCGGCTCCGACGCGCGCGGTGCGAGCCGCCCGGTCGAGGTGGACCTCGCCCATCCGGCGCGTGCTGATCAGCAGACCGCCGTCCGCCGGCAAGCCCGCACCATGGCCGCTCGCTTGGACGGCGACGCCCAGACCGTGCAGGCCGGCGAAGTGCACCGCATGCACGACGTCCTGCGCGCAGGTGGCGCCGACGGCCACATCCGGTCGTTGCGCGATCGCGAGGTTGAAGCCGGACACCTCCTCGGCGTAGCCCGGCTCACCGCGAGCGATGACCGGCCCGGAAACCACCGCGCGCAGCGCCGAGGTGTCGGGGACGTCGGACGTCTGCTCGATCGCCGTCATCGCTGTTCCGTTCCGGTCGGCGGTGCTGAGGTCAGGCAAGCCGGATCAGGTGATCCGTGCTCAGGAATGCTTCGGCCAGCTCTGGGGACAGGCCGTCGTACGGCGAGGTCTGCGACGCGTGCGCGGCGATCGCTCGCCACCGGGTGGCCAGGTGCGCGGACGTGTCGAGCACCGTGGTGATGTCGTCAGGGCTCGTCCCCAGTTCGGCGATCTCCAGCGCGAGGTGCGCGGTGTCCGGGCGGAGCGAGGCCATCTCGGCGGCCCACCGCTTCATCAGGTCGTTGGGCAGGCACCAGAGGTACAGGCGCGCGGCCTCGAACGCTGCCTGCCCGAACGCCGCCGTGACCGCATCGGCAAGACGGCCGTGGTCGCGATGCCCGTCGTCGCCGGCGAGCGTGATGACGACGTCCGGCCTGTGCGCGAGCAGGACGTCCGTCAGCCGGGCGGCGAGTTCGTGCGCATCGAGTGCGTAGAGCGATCCGTCCGGTGGCGACCCGTCCCAGCCCGAATCGCGCAGCCCGAGGGGTTCGACCACCTCGGCGCCCAGGACGGCCGCGGCGGCGCGAAGCTCATCGTGGCGCGTCTCGGCGAGCGTGCGCCCGGCGAGGTCGAAGCCGGGCGAGAGCTCACCCTCCTCGCCGAGGGTTGCGCAGCACACCTGCACTCGATGGCCGCGCGCGACCGCGTCCGCGATCACCGAGCCGCAGCCGAACGACTCGTCGTCGGGGTGCGCTACGACGACCAGAACGTGACGAGGTTCCTCGGATCTGTCCGGCATCGTCCCCCCTCGCGCCCGTGTGTCCGGAGGGTAGTAGTGTCAATAGCAGTATGTCAATGGCACTATATCGATCAGAGGTGCTGCGATGCCCGATCCCGCCGCGGAGTTCGAAGCCGAACGCCGCCGACACGGCCTGACCGTGACATCGTTCGCGGTGCTCGGTCTGCTTGCGTTGCGTGAATGGACGTCGTACGAGCTGGCGCGCCAGATGAAGCGCAGCTTCAGCTACTTCTGGCCGCGCGCCGAACGTCGCATCTACGACGAACCCAAGCGCCTGGCTGACGCCGGTTACGTCCGGGCACGCAGGGAGGTCGTCGGGCGACGGCCGCGCACCTGCTGGGTGATCACGCCGAAGGGACGCGAGGCGCTGCGGCACTGGCTCGGTGAGCCGCCGACCGAGCCGCCGACGATGGAGTTCGAGGGCATGCTCAAGGTGTTCCTGGCCGAACACGGCGGTAAGAAGCAGTTGCTGGACACCCTGGCCACGATCCGCGCGGTCGCGGACGAGCGGGGGCACGAGCTCGCCGGGATGTCGGCCGAGATCGCCCTGGACGGCGGCCGGTTCCCCGAGCGGGTGCACGTCAACGCGCTCGCCATGAAGTACATGGTGCAGGTGAACGAGCTCACCGCGCGCTGGGCCCGCGAGTCCGAGGAAGTCGTGCACGCCTGGCGGAGCACCGCCTCACCCGGCGTGGCGGCTCGCGAGAGAGCGCGCGCCGAGTTCGTCCGCTTCGCCGGCCAATAGCTACCGGTTCAGACCGTGAGTTCCTGCTCGGCCTGCTTCTTCTCGGCCTTGGCCAGCTTCTTCTGCGCCTTGGTGGGCGGGGCCGGGGGAGGTTCGAGACCGGTCAGCTTGCGCCACGTTGTCTCGGCACCCTTGCGCGTGGCCAGCTTCGCCGCGACGGCGCCGGCGGACGCGAGGGCCGCATAGCCGATCGCGTCGGCCCAGCGCGCATCGCGCTCCTTCGGCGAGTGCGGCGGGTCGTGCGGGCGGGCGGCCACCCACGCGCGCGCCACGGCCTTCTTGGTGAGGATGCCGACCGGGATCCCGACCACGATCGTCAGGACCTTCATGCCGACCTTGCCGGCAACGTGCGCCATCGCATCTCCATCCGCCTCGACGTGAGTGAAGCCTACCCAGGGCGCGCGCGTGCCAAGCTGACCCCATGATCGTGCAGCCCGACTCCGGCTGGCCCGGTGATCCCGCCACCGCGCGGACACCGGTCGCGCACACGGCGGACGACGTCGCCCGGCTCGCCACGTCGGCCCGCAGCCTGGCCCGACTCGACGCGCGGGTGACGGTGTGCCGGGCCTGCCCCCGCCTGGTCCAGTGGCGCGAGCAGGTCGCCGACGAGAAGCGGCCGGCGTTCGCCGGCGAGCAGTACTGGGGCCGTCCGGTAGCCGGCTTCGGCGCCGCCGAACCGCGCATCCTGATCCTCGGTCTCGCGCCGGCCGCGCACGGCGCGAACCGCACCGGGCGCATGTTCACCGGCGACCGCAGCGGCGACTGGCTCTACGCCGCGCTGCACCGCGTCGGTCTGGCGAACCAGCCGACGTCCGTCTCCGCAGGCGACGGGCTGTCGCTGCGCGGCGTCCGGATCACCGCACCGGTCCACTGCGCGCCCCCGGCCAACAAGCCGACGACCGTCGAGCGGGATACCTGCCGCGGCTGGCTCAATCGCGAACTCGAACTGCTCTGGCCGTCCGTCCGCGCGGTGGTCGTGCTCGGCGGCTTCGGCTGGACGGCGCTGTGGCCGACGCTGCGCGCTGTCGGCATCGTCGTTCCGGCGCGGGTGCCGGCGTTCGCCCACGGCGTCGAGGCCGCGGTCGAGGGCCGCACCGCGATCGGTTGCTATCACGTCAGCCAGCAGAACACGTTCACCGGACGGCTGACCGAACCGATGCTGGACGCCGTGCTCGCGCGCGCCGCGTCGATCGCCGGACTGAGCGCGAGCGGGTGACGGGGCTCGCCCGGCCGTATTCCGGTGTGCGCGGGCAGGTGCTTGTTCGCTAGCGTCGAAGGCATGGTGACAGGTAGCCCGGTACGGATCCTGATCGTCGGAGGCGGGTACGTCGGCATGTACACCGCGCTCGGCCTGCAGAAGAAGCTGTCCCGCGGGGCGGCCGAGATCACCGTCGTCGAGCCGCAGTCGAACATGACCTACCAGCCGTTCCTGCCGGAGGCGGCCGCGGGCAGCGTCGAACCGCGGCACGTCGTGGTCCCGCTGCGCAAGGTGCTGCGCAAATGCACGATCATCAGCGGCGCCGTCACCAGAATCGAGCACGCGAGCAAGCAGGTGAGGATCCAGGCGGCTGACGGTGAGCCCTACCAGCGCGAGTACGACCTGCTCGTCGTCTGCCCGGGCTCGGTGTCGCGGCTGCTGCCGATCCCCGGCCTGGCCGAGCGCGGGATCGGCTTCAAGACCATCGGTGAGGCGATCTTCCTGCGCAACCACGTGCTGTCGAGGCTGGACTACGCGGCGTCCACCACCGATCCCGTCGAGCGCAAGCGCGCCCTGACGTTCGTCTTCGTGGGCGGCGGCTACGCGGGCGTAGAGGCGATGGCCGAGCTCGAGGATATGGCCCGGTACGCGACGCGTTACATCCCGGATGTCGAGGCGTCGGACATGCGCTGGGTGCTCGTCGAGGCGGCCAGCCGGATCATGCCCGAGGTGTCGGTGCGGCTGTCGTCCTACACGGTCGACCGGCTGACCGAGCGCGACATCGACGTCCGGTTGAACACCCGACTCGAGTCGGCGGTGGGCGGGCACATCAGGCTGTCCGAGGGGGAGGACTTCGACGCCGACACCCTGGTCTGGACGGCCGGGGTGAAGGCGAACCCGATGCTCAAGGACACCGACCTGCCGCTCGACGACCACGGCCGGCTGCCGTGCGCGGCGAACCTCACCGTCAAGGGCGTGACCGGGGTGTTCGCCGCCGGGGACTGCGCCGCCGTTCCGGACGTGACGAAGGACGACCCGAACGCGCTGTGCGGGCCGAGCGCCCAGCATGCGGTGCGCCAGTCCAAGACGCTCGCCGCCAACGTCGCGTCCTACGTGCGCGGTGGCTCGCTGCACGACTACCGGCACGCGTACGCAGGTTCGGTCGCTTCGCTCGGCCTGTACCGGGGCGTGGCGGAGATCTACGGGATTAAGCTGCGCGGCTTTCCTGCGTGGTGGATGCACCGCACGTACCACGTTTCGCGGATGCCCACCTTCAACCGCAAGGTCCGCGTCGTCGCCGACTGGACCGGCGCGCTGTTCTTCCGGCGCGAGGTCGTCTCGCTCGGGCAACTGCAGCAGCCCCGGACGGAGTTCGAGCAGGCGGCGGGCAAGCGCGGCTTACCCGAGGTCTCCTGACGGCTGCCCGTGCCGGCCCGATTGTGCAACCCTTGGCGGCTGAGGGACGCCAGAAGTTGCACAATCGGGCGGGCCCCCGTAGCCCAATGGCAGAGGCAGACCCCTTAAAAGGGTCCCAGTGTCGGTTCGAGTCCGACCGGGGGTACCGATCCCGGCTACCGTCGTGCTCCGGCGTGCGTGGGTGGGCGGGTTCAGGTCGATGTGGATCTTCCTGCGCCTGCAGCGTCAGGAGACGCCGGGCGCGGGAAGATCACGCGCCCGGGCAGCATGTCACGCGAGGCGGTAATCGCATGGCAGGACGTCGGGAGCTGGTGGCAGGGTGTCCGGTATGACTGAATCGGATCCGAAGGCGGACCTGCACCGCTACCTGCAGACCGGCCGCGACGCGCTGCTCTGGAAGCTCGACGGGCTCTCGGAGTACGACATCCGCCGGCCGCTGACCCCCACCGGCACCAACCTGCTCGGCCTGGTCAAGCACGTGGCCAGTGTCGAGCTCGGCTATTTCGGCGAGACATTCGGCCGGCCGTCCGACGAACCGCTGCCCTGGTTCGACGACGACGCCGAACCGAACGAGGACATGTGGGCGACGGCCGACCAGTCACGGGCGGACATCGTCGACCTGTACCACCGCGTGTGGGCGCACTCAGACGCCACGATCGCGGCGCTGCCGCTGGAGGCCGTCGGCCGGGTGCCGTGGTGGCCGGACGAGCGCAGCGAGGTCACCCTGCACCGCATCCTCGTGCACATGATCGCCGAGACCCACCGGCACGCCGGGCACGCCGATATCGTGCGCGAGCAGGTCGACGGAGCGGTCGGGCTGCGGCCGGACAGCGACAACATGGCGCCGGGCGATCAGGCGTGGTGGGAGCGGTACCGCGGGCAGCTCGAGCAGGCCGCGCGGCAGGCCGCCAAGACCTGACCGGCGACACGCCGACGGAACATGTGGTGCTGCGTTTCTCGGGACGAGACGTTCTAGGACGCGCCTTCCAGGGCGCCGCGTTCTAGTCGGTGAGCACGTCGTAGGTGTCCGGGCGCCGCGTGGTGAGGAACGGGAACAGGGTGAGCCAGTCGCCGCGCTGGGCCAGGTCCAGGTCGGCGACGAGCACGGCCGGCTGATCGCGCGGCGCCTGTACGAGCACCCGCCCGTACGGGTCCGAGATGAACGAGCTGCCGTAGAAGGTCAGGCCGCCCTCGGTCCCGATCCGGTTCACCGCGACCATGAACGTGCCGTTGGTGATGCCGTTGGCGGTGATCACCTTGTGCCACAAGGGCTCGGTGTCGAAGTCCGGGTGGTCGGGTTCGGAGCCGATCGCGGTCGGGTAGACCAGCACCTCCGCGCCCCGCAGCGAGTACGCGCGCGCCAGCTCGGGGAACCACTGGTCCCAGCAGGTGGGGAAGCCGAACTGCGCCTGGCCGACCGCAACCACCGGGTAGCTGTCCGTGCTCGCCGGGCCCGGCCGGAAGTACTTGTCCTCGTGGTAGCCCGCCGTGATCGGGATGTGCAGCTTGCGGGTGCGGGCGAGCAGCGAGCCGTCCGGTGCGACGACGATCGCGGTGTTGAAGCCGAGACCGTCGTCGCCGTCGGCCCGCTCGTACAGCGACGCGTGGACCGGGATCTGCAGTTCGGCCGCGAGCGAGGCCGCGAACTGCCGGGTCGGCCCGTCCTCGACGCTCTCGGCCAGCCCGGCGGGGGGCGAGCTCGGTAGCTGGTCGGCGAAGTACCGCGAGAGGGTCAGCTCCTGGAAGCAGACCAGCTCAGCGCCCTCGCGGGCCGCGGCCACCCCGCCCTCGCGAAGCCCGGCGAGGTGCTCGGTGGCATCGGGGTCCCAGCGGTGCTGCACGGCACCGACGCGGAACGGCGCACGCGCCGAATCGGAGGTGCGCGCCGGCGAGATCGGGGCCCCGATGCTGGTGATTGTCAGCATGCCGCTGATGCTCTCACGAGCCCGGACGCCCGGCTGCAATGATGCCGCTATGACCCAGCCCGGCATCCCCGAAACCCAGCGCAGCGTCCCGGAAACCCAGCGCAGCGTCCCGGAGAGTTCGTCCCGTCGCATGTCGGCACCGACGTCCCGTCGCACGCCCGCAGAGTGGGAGCCGCACGAGCGGACCTGGATGGCCTTCCCGCCCGCGAACGACACCTTCGGCGCCGCGGGATCCGAGACGCTCGAGGCGGCGCGTGCCGCGTGGGCGCACGTGGCACGCACGATCGCCCGCTACGAACCGCTGACCCTGGTCGCGGACGTCGGCGACGCATCGAGCGCCGCTGCGCTGGTGAGTCCGGACGTCACCGTGCTCGAGCGTGCCCTCGACGACGCCTGGATGCGCGACGCCGGGCCGACGTTCACGATCGAGGCGGACGGTTCGCTCACCGCGGTCGACTGGGTGTTCAACGGCTGGGGCGGCCAGGCCTGGGCACGGTGGGAAAGCGACGCCGGGCTCGGCCGGTTCGTCGCCGAGCGGGCCGGTGCGCCGGCCCGGAGTTCGATGCTGACGAACGAGGGCGGCGGCATCCACGTCGACGGCGCGGGCACCGTGCTGCTCACCGAGACCGTGCAGCTCGATCCCGGCCGCAACCCGGGCTGGACGCAGGCCGGGGTCGAGGCCGAGATCCACGCCCAGCTCGGCACGTCCCACGCGATCTGGGTGCCGCGCGGACTGACCCGCGACTACGACGAGTTCGGGACGCGGGGACACATCGACATCGTCGCCGCGTTCGTCCGCCCCGGTGTGGTCGCGGCGCACCGCCAGCTGGACCCGGCGCATCCGGACTTCGAGGTGACGCGCGAGATCATCGCCCTGCTGCGCCGCTCGACGGACGCGTCCGGGCATACGCTCCAGGTGGTCGAGATCCCCGCGCCGGCGGTGCTGGAGGTCGACGGCGAACCGGTCGACTACTCCTACCTCAACCACTACGTCGGGAACGGCGTCGTCGTGGTCGGCACGTTCGACGACCCGCACGATGCCGGCGCGATCGAGCTGCTGGCCCGGCTCTACCCCGGGCGCACCGTGGAGGCGGCGGACGGGCGCACCATCTTCGGCCACGGCGGCGGCGTCCACTGCATCACCCAGCAGCAGCCGGCGGTGGGCTGAACTCAGCCGCCGCTCTTGCGGCGGAAGGTCCGCTTGCCCCCGACGGCGCCGTGCTCGCCGTGGATCTTCGATTCGCCCTGGACTTCGGCCGCCCGCGCGGACTGATGGCTGCGCTTGCGTTCGAGGGCCTCGCGGAACTTGTCCTTCGCGTCGCTCTTCCCGGCTTCGGACGGCTTGTCAGGCATGCCCCCAGCCTCGCATGCCGGTCGGCCGCCCGCTACGCCCCCCGTGAACGTTCCAGCACGACGACCGGGATCTCGCGGGACGTCTTTTTCTGGTAACCGTCGTAGTCCGGCCACACCTGCGTCTTCGCGTCCCACAGCTGCGGCTTCTCGTCCGCCGTCGCCGTGCGTGCGCGCGCGGCGAAGCGCTCGCCCTTGATCTGCACCTGGACGTCCGGGTCGGCCTGCAGGTTCAGGTACCACGACGGCGGTTCGTCGGCACCGCCCTTGGACGCGACGATCAGGTAGGCGGCACCGTGGTCGCGGTAGATGAGGGGGCTGATGTGCTCGCGACCGGACTTCCGGCCCTTGGTGGTCAGCAGCAGGATGGTCGTGCCGTTGCGCCAGTCGTAACCCTCGGCGCCATCGGTGGCGATGTAGCGCTCGACGTGTTCCTTACCGAATAACGGCATCAGCTCTCCTTGCTCGAAGGGGGTTCGCCCTATCCAACCCCGCCGAGGCGCGCCGTCATCCCGGGCCCCTGCGCGGACAGCGGGCTCGCCTGGTGCACGATGACCTCATGGGCGCTGGAGAGCTCGCCGCGGCAGCCGATCGCCTGTATGCGCTGGCGCCTGCGCAGTTCATCGGCGCCCGCACGGACGAGACGGCCGAGGCGAGCCAGGCGGGTGACGCGGAGCTCGCGGCGGCGATCAAGCGGCTGCCCAAGCCGTCGAGCAGCGCGTGGCTGGTGAACGCGCTGGCCCGTCAGCCCGGCCGGCTCGACGACCTGCTCGACCTCGGCGCGGCGCTGCGCGATGCCCAGCAGGCCATGGACGGCGCGCAGCTTCGCCAGCTGTCCCGGCAGCGACACCTGGCGATCCGCGATCTGGTGAGTGTCGCCGCGAGCATCGCCGAGGACGCCGGCGGCCGGCTGGCGGACACGATCGCACGCGGCGTCGCTGCGACCCTCGAAGCGGCGGTGGTCGACGAGGCCGCTGCCGAAGCGGTGCGCTCCGGGATGCTGGTGCGCGCGCTGAGCTCGAGCGGCTTCGAGCCGGTGGACCTGGCCGGCGCGGTTGCCGTGTCGGACGGACCGGTGGGCCCGACTGCGGCGCCGTCCGGGCGGCGGCGGGGGGCGCTGCGCGCCGTCGCCCCGCTCCCGCC
>JBOGDQ010000225.1:0-76710 GCA_050742975.1 Jatrophihabitantaceae bacterium | reverse complement strand
GCGGAGTCGACTCCGCCCGACAGTCCGCACACCAGCCGCTTGTCGCCGACCTGGGCGCGGATCGCGACGACCTGGTCGTCGATGATGTTCGCCTCGGTCCAACTCGGGTGCGCACCTGCGATGTCGAAGAGGAAGCGCGTCAGGATTGCCCGCCCGTGCTCCGAGTGCAGCACCTCGGGATGGAACTGGACGCCGGCCAGGCGCCGCTCGACGCACTCGAACGCGGCGACCGGCGCGCCCGCCGTCGATGCGGTGACGGTGAACCCGTCCGGTGGCGCGGTGACTGCGTCTCCGTGGCTCATCCACACCTGCTGCGTCGCCGGCAACGCGCGCAGCAGCACGCCGGGGTCGGCAACGGCGAGGGACGTCCGGCCGAACTCCGAGCCGCCGGTGTGCGCGACCTCGCCGCCGAGCGCCTGCGTCATCGACTGGAAGCCGTAGCAGATGCCGAAGACCGGCACGCCGGCCTCGAACAGCGCGGGGTCGGTGCGCGGCGCGCCCCCGGCGTAGACGCTCGCCGGCCCGCCGGACAGGATGATCGCCTTCGGCCTGCGGGCGAGCAACTCGCCGACCGGAGTCGTGTGCGGGACGATCTCGGAGTAGACGTGCGCTTCGCGGACGCGACGGGCGATGAGCTGCGCGTACTGCGCTCCGTAGTCGACGACGAGGACCAGGTCGGCCTGCATGCTCACGCGCCGAAGTCTACGGTTCCCTATTCGGCCAGCAGCGCGTCGACGTCGAGCGTTGCCGTCGCGATCCCGAAGCTGAGTTCGGCGCTGCCCTCGGTGACCCGGACAACCTGGTGGTACGTGCCGTCGGCCAGCTCATAGGTCTCGATCGCGTGATCGCGCGGGTCGACGATCCAGTAGTGCCGAAGGCCCGCGGCGGCGTACTTCGCGGACTTCACCACCAGGTCGTAGCCGCGGTTGCTCGACAGCACCTCGACGGCCAGCGCGGGTGTCCCGGTGAAGCGGACGTTCTCCGTCGTGATCGGATAGACCATCACGTCCGGACCGAACTCGTCGCGCCCGGGCTTCCATCCCCAGCTGCCGACGACGTCGTAGCCATCCGGCAGAGCCGGTTCCAAGGCCGCGATCATCCGCTGGCACGCCTTCTGGTGCAGCCTGTTCGGAAGCGGGCTCACGACGAGCCGCCCAGCTATGTACTCCCCCCGCGCATCGTCGCCCAGTGCTTCGTACTCGTCCCAGGTCATCGGTCTGGTCACCAGCGCCGACTCGGTCATCCCACCACCTCCGTCCGCCGTGGCGTCCAGCCTACGACGCGGCCGGCCAGGGGTAGATGAACCCGGTCAGGTCCTCGCTCGCGCGCCAGAGCCGGTGCGCGAGCCGCTCGTCCTGCGCGTACCGCGATCGCCGGGCGGGCCCGATCTCGCCGCGGGTCTCGCCGAAACGGGTCGGCCCGGTGTACGAACCCGGCGCCGCCTCGGTGGCCGCGTACAGGCTCGGGCGCGCACCCACGGTCGCCGGCTGTGTGAGCGCTCTGAGCAGCACCGGCGCCGCCAGCCGCACGAGGTGGCCCGAACCCATCCCCTGCCGACTGCTGAACAGCCCGGTCGCCGCGAGGCCCGGATGCGCAGCGGCCGACACGAGCGGCAGGCCGCGGGACTGCGCCTGCCGCTGCAGCTCCAGCGCAAACAGCAGGTTGGCCAGCTTCGAGTTCGAGTAGGCGCGCTGCGGCACGTACGGCGTGGCGACGTTCGCGTCCAGCACGTCGTCAGACCCGCCTACGTGCGCAACGGACGCGACCGTGACCACCCTCGGCGCCGGCGACGCGAGCAGGGCCGGCAGCAGCAGCCCGGTCAGGACGTAGTGGCCGAGGTGGTTCGTCCCGAACTGCAGTTCGAAGCCGTCCTGCGTCTTCGTGAACTTCGGCGGGGCCATCACGCCGGCGTTGTTCACCAGCAGGTCGAGTGGCTCGTTCCAGCCGGCGGCGAAGGCGCGGACGGATGCGATCGCGGCCAGGTCCAGCTCGGCCACCTCCACGTCGGCCGACGGCACAGCAGAGCGGATCCGGTCGGCCGCCTGCTTCCCGCGCTCGATGTCGCGGCAGGCCAGGACGACGCGCGCGTCATGGCCGGCCAGCTCGCGCGCGGTGTGCCAGCCGATGCCCGAGTTCGCCCCGGTAACCACGGCGGTGCGCCCGCTCAGGTTCGGCAGCTGGGCCGCGGTCCACTTCACGTCGCGAAACCTACGCGGGCCTGCGTGTGATCACCGTCCGGCGCGGCACACTGATCCCATGTCAACGCAGGACGTTCGTACCCGAGTGTGGCGAAACGGGACACTCGAAGCGGAGAACTTCCCGTTCGAGCAGGTCTCGGACTACCTCGAGCAGGAGGACTGCTTGGTCTGGGCCGACATCTGCGGACCGAACCAGAAGGACCTCGCTCAGCTCGCCGAGGAGCTCCAGCTCGACCCGCACGCCGTCGAGGACGCGGTCGCCGAGCACGAGCGCCCGAAGGCGACGCGGTTCGCGACCCACCTGTTCCTGACGACGTACGCGCTGCGGCACGACGCGGCGTCCGGCGAGCTCGGGACCACCCGGGTATCGGCCTTCACCGTGCCTCGCGGGTTCTTCACCGTCCGACTGAACAACGGGTTCGAGATCGAGAGTGTCGTGCGGCGCTGGGACGACAACGACGACCTGATCAAGTACGGGCCGAGCGCCCTGATGCACGGGTTGCTGGACGAGATCGTCGACGGCTACTTCGAGACCGTCGAATCGCTGGACGATCAGATCGAGAAGCTCGAGGACGTCCTGTTCGACGAGAACGTCAAGAACGCGCGTGACCTGCAGCGGCGGACGTTCACCCTGCGCAAGGCACTCGTCCGGTCGCGTCGCGCGATCCTGCCGATGCGCGAGGTCGTGAACACCGTCATGCGGCGGGCCGTCTCGGACGCGAGCAACTCCGAACTCGCGCCGTACTACCAGGACCTGTACGACCACGTGCTGCGCGCGGCCGAGTGGACCGAGTCGCTGCGGGACATGATCACCTCGGTGTTCGAGACGTCCATGTCGCTGGCCGACAACCGGATGAACCTGATCATGAAGAAGCTGACGTCGTGGGCCGCGATCATCGCCGTGCCGACCGCGATCACCGGCTTCTACGGGCAGAACGTGCCCTACCCCGGATTCGGGACGGAGTGGGGCTTCGCGTTCAGCGTGCTGGCGATCCTGCTGATCGCCGCCGCGCTGTACTACACGTTCAAGCGCAAGGACTGGCTGTGACCGCGTGGACCGTGGCCGCGGCGCCGTTCGGCCAGGCTGGCACTCGTGCAGACGATCAACGGCTACGAGCTGCCGCATGTCCTGACGCCGGCCCGGGCCGACCGGTTGGGCATAACGCCCGGGCGTACCCGGACCGAGCTGCGAGGGGAACTGGCAACGGCTGGCAAGCGGCGGCTCTCGGCAAGCTGCGGCGAGCGGCTGTTCCCGCATTCGAGCTCAACGTTCCGGTGGTAGACCGGTTCGGCCAGCTGCTCTACGTGGTCGACGTGCTGTGGCGCGAGTTGCGAGCCGTGCTCGAGATCAACAGCCGGGAGTACCACCTCAGCGAGCGCGAATGGAAGGCCACGATGGATCGGCACAACGAGCTCACCCGGTACGGACTCGCCATCACGCACTACCCGCCGTCAACCGTGGGCAAGCGCGGCTGGTCCGGCGAGGTCGCTGACTGGCTACGAGAGCGGGCGAGCGAGCTCGGCGTTGCCTATCCGCTCACCCGCGGCGTCATCACGTCGGCGGTCGACGCGACGCCGGTACCGATCATCGTCCGCGGCCGATCGAGAACATGATCGAAGTAGCTGGACGGTCGCATGCCGCCAGGATCGCTACTTCGATCATGCGGGCGCGGAGCATCGCGGGCGCGCCATATCGCGGGCGCGGAGCATCGCCGCGCAACGCCCGCAGCAGGCCACTTCAGCCCGCGAGGCTGGGCAGGGTTCCCGTGTAGTTGCTCGCCGCGGCCAGCCGCTCGTCGCTGACCTGTCCGTAAACGGTGTCGCGCTGGCGGGTCGTTCGCCCGGGCAGCGCGGACACGATCTCCTCGAGCTGGGCGACGGTCTTGGCCGAGCCGTGCTGGCTGCCCGCCATCCGGCTGATCGTCTCCTCCATCAGTGTGCCGCCGAGGTCGTTGACGCCCCCGCTGAGGAGCAGCCGCGAGCCGTCAATGCCGAGTTTTACCCACGAGCACTGGATGTTGTCGATCCGCCCGTGCAGCAGGATCCGGGCCATCGCGTGCACGACCCGGTTCTCGCGCGTGGTCGGACCGGGCCGGGCGACACCGGCGAGATAGATGGGAGAGTTGGTGTGGATGAACGGCAGGCCGACGAACTCGGTGAACCCGCCCGTCTGGTACTGGATGCGGGCCAGCGTGCGCAGGTGGCCGAGCCAGTGCGACGGGTTGTCCACGTGCCCGTACATCATCGTCGAGGACGACCGGATACCCAGCGGGTGCGCGGTGGTGATGCCCTCGATCCACGTCGCAGCCGGGAGCTTGCCCTTGGTCAGCAACCAGCGCACGTCGTCGTCGAGGATCTCGGCAGCGGTGCCGGGGATCGTGCCCAGACCGGCTTGCTTCGCCGCGGCCAGCCAGTCGCGGATCGAGAGGCCGGTGCGGGACGCGCCGTTGACGACCTCCATCGGGCTGAACGCGTGCACGTGCATGTCCGGCGTGCGCCGCTTGACCTCGGCGGCGATGTCGAAGTACGCGGTGCCGGGCAGGTCCGGATGGATGCCGCCCTGCATGCACACCTCGGTCGCGCCGAGCGCCCACGCCTCCTCGGCCCGATCACCCACCTGCTCGAGCGAGAGCGTGTAGGCGTCGGCGTCCGTGCGGCGCTGCGCGAACGCGCAGAACCGGCAGCCGGTGTAGCAGACGTTGGTGAAGTTGATGTTCCGGTTGACGATGTAGGTGACCTCCTCGCCTACCGCGTCCCGGCGCAGGCCGTCGGCCAGGGCACAGATCGCGTCCAGCTCCGCCCCGTCGGCGTGCAACAGCGCGAGCGCGTCGGCGTCGGACAGCGCAGCCACATCCCCCTGCTGCAGAGCTCGTTCGGCGGACCGCAGCGCGGCCGCGACGTCGGAGTCCAGCCGGACCGGTGCGCTGGTGCGTCCGGCCTCGGCGCGGACCGCGTCCCAGTCGCCGTACACGCTGTCGAAGTCCGCGCGACGATCGGACGCCCGCCCGTCCGTGTCGATCGCCGTGTGCAGGTCGACGCGGCCGGTGGACTGCGCCGCCTGCCACGCGTCGTCCGGCTCCTGCCACGGAATCCCTTGCAGCACAGCATGCTCGCGCGCCAGCCCCGTCGAAGGATCGGCCAGCGCCGCGACGTGCGGCATGATCCGCGGGTCCAGCCACGGCTCACCGGCCCGCACGTACGGCGGGTACACGGTGAGCCGCTCGACCAGCCGGAACCCTGCCTCGGCCGAGCGGGCCTCGAGCTCGTCGAGCTGCGGCCAGGGACGCTCCGGATTCACGTGATCGGGCGTCAGCGGCGACACCCCGCCCCAGTCGTCGATACCCGCGCCGAGCAGCAGCGCGAACTCCGCACCGATCAGGTTCGGCGGCGCCTGGATGCGCACCGACGGCCCGAACACCAGCCGCGCCACCGCCACCGTGGCCGCCAGATCGTGCAGGTCCGCGTCCGGCATGCGCGCCATCGCGGTGTCCGGCTTGGCCCGGAAGTTCTGCACGATCACTTCCTGCACGCCGCTGTACGCACGCGCAACGCGCCGGATCGCGAAGATCGAATCGACCCGTTCGGCCAGCGTCTCCCCGATCCCGATCAGGATGCCCGTCGTGAACGGGACATTCGAGCGGCCCGCGTCCTGCAGCACCCGCAACCGCACCGCAGGGTCCTTGTCCGGCGAGCCGAAGTGCGCGCCGTGCGGATCTTCGAACAGCCGTCGCGACGTCGTCTCCAGCATCATCCCCATCGACGGCGCGACCGGCTTGAGCCGCTGCAGCTCCGACCACGTCATGACACCCGGGTTCAGGTGCGGCAGCAGGCCGGTGCGCTCCAGCACCAGGATCGCCATCGCCCGCACGTACGCCAGCGTGTCGTCGTAACCGTGCGCGTCCAGCCACTCCCGCGCCTGCGGCCAGCGGTCCTCCGGACGATCACCCAGGGTGAACAGCGCCTCCTTGCAGCCCAGCGCCGCACCCTGCTCCGCGATCGCCAGCACCTCGTCCGGCGACAGATACAACGACCGCAGCCTGTTCGGCGTAGTCACGAACGTGCAGTAGTGACAGCGATCCCGGCACAGCCGCGTCAGCGGGATGAACACCTTGCGCGAGTAGGTCACCACACCCGGACGGCCCGCCGCGGCCAGCCCCGAATCACGCACCCGAGCCGCCGACCCGCACAGGTCCACCAGTTCGTCACCGCGCGCCGACAACAGGATCTCGGCCTCGGTCTCATCCAGCGTCACCCCGTCCCGCGCCCGCCGTAAGGCTCGCCGAAGTGCAGAGGAGGTCACGTCGGTCACAAGGCCCGTAGCCGGGGGAGTATTTCCTGCCCGTACAGGCGCAGGAACTTCTCCTGGTCCGGGCCGGGGGCGTGGAAGACCAGGTGGGTGAAGCCCAGCTCCAGGTAGGTCTTGACCCGGGCCACGTGCTCGTCCGGGTCGGTGGACACGATGAACCGTTTCGCGGTCTGCTCGGTCGACAGCGCGTCGGCAAGTTGCTGCATCTGCACCGGATCCTCGACGCCGGACTTCTGCTCGGCCGACAGCCCGAGCGCACCCCAGAACCGGGTCGCCTCCATCGCGGCGTCGCGGTCGTGGTCGAAGGACACCTTCACCTCGATCATCAGATCCAGGTCGCTGATCGACCGCCCGGACTTCTCGGCCCCTTCGCGGACGGCCGGCAGCAGCGTGTCCGCATACAGCGACTCGCCCTTGCCGGAGGTGGTGATGTACCCGTCGCCCACCCGGCCCGCGTACCGCGTCGCCGCCGGACCCGAACCGGCCAGATAGATCGGCACCGGCCGATCCGGACGGTCATAGATCGTCGCCCTGTCCGTGCGGTAGAACTCGCCCTCGAACGAGACCCGCTCCTGCGACCACAGCTCTTTGATCAGCCGCACCGCCTCCCGGAACCGCGCGAACCGCTCCTTACCGTCCGGCCACACCAACCCCAACGGCACCTCGTTCATCGACTCCCCGGTCCCCATCCCCAACACCACCCGACCCGGGAACAGACACCCCAACGTCGCGAACGCCTGCGCCACGATCGCCGGGTGATACCGGAACGTCGGCGTCAACACGCTCGTCCCCATGACGATGCGTTCGGTCGACGCGCCCAGCGCACCCAGCCACGACAACGCGAACGGCGCATGCCCCCCGTCATGACGCCACGGCTGCAAATGATCGGACACGAACACCGAATCAAACCCACACTCCTCGGCCAACACCCCGTACCGCAGCAACTCGACCGGAGCGAACTGCTCGTTGGACGCCTTGTAGCCGAACTTCAGTGCCATCTCGCCTCCGAGGGTGGGCCTGTCTGCAGTATTGCGCCCGCGCCGCGCTAGCCGGCCACCGCATCCCGGATCGCCACGGTGACCGCGTCCGGCCGGTCGACGTTCATCAGGTGCGATGCGTCCGCGATCTCGACGTAACGCGCGTCGGGAAGCCCCGCGAGCAGGATGTCGGCTGCCTTGCGCGGGCACATGGTGTCGTGCTGCGCGCCGATCACGGTCGCCGGTGCCTCGACCCGCGCCAGCAACGGTGTCAGCGGTTCGGCGGCGACTCGGGCCATGGCCCGGCACGCGTTGGCGAACCCGCGGCCGTCCCCGATCGCGCGCAGCCGCCCTTCAACCAATGCGTCCAGATCGTGTGCGCGAAACAGCCCGGCTGCGGTGTCCTCATGTACGCCTGCGGCCAGCGCGGCGCGATCGGACGACTCGGCCGCCCGCCGCTCGTAGAACGCCGCCGCGGCTCGGCCGACGACGGACGAGGTTCCCATCAGGACGAGGCTGCGAACCAGGTCCGGACGGGCGGCTGCCGCCGCCAGCACGATCGTGCCGCCCATCGAGAAGCCGACGCAGCTGGCCGGGCCGCTCACCGAGTCCAGGAAGTCGCAGAGGTCACCGGAGAGCTGGGCAAGCGTTCCGTTCGCGGCCCCGAGCGTCGTGTCGCCGTGGCCGCGCACGTCGGCCGCGTAGCCGAGCACGCCGTCGAGCGTGTCCAGCTGTACTCGCCAGCTCGACGAGTCCTGGCCGATGCCGTGGACGAGGACCACCGGTACACCCGCACCGGATTCCAGGTAGCGGACCTGGATATCGCCGACATCGGCTGAGCGACTAGTCACGCGGCGAGGTCAGGAGCAGCTCGGCCTTCTGGAACTCCTTCAACGTCGAGTACCCGCACTTGCCCATCACCCGGCGGACGGCGCCGAAAAGGTTCCGCTCGCCGCTGGGATCGGACGTCGGTCCCTCCAGCAGTTCCTCGAGCGCCGGGCGATCGGCGCCATGCAGGCCGAGGTCGACGACGCCGGAACGTGGCACGCGCGGGTGGGCGGCGGTGGCGTCCCAGTAGCGGCCCTCGCCGGGCGCCTCGGCGGCGCTGGCCAGTGCCTCGCCGAGCATCACCGCGTCGGCGCCGCACGCCAGCGCCTTGGCGATGCTGCCGCCCGTCGCCAGATCGCCGTACGCGACGAGATGCACGTAGCGCCCGCCGGTCTCGTCGAGGTAGTCGCGACGTGCCGCCGCTGCATCGACGAGCGCCGTCGCCATAGGAACGTCGATCCCGAGCGCCGAGTGCGTCGTCGAGCCCAAGTGCGCGCCGTAGCCGATGATCACGCCGGCGGCACCGGTGCGCATCAGGTGCAGCGCGGTCTGGTAGTTGGTGACACCGCCGACGAGCACCGGGATGTCCAGGTCGGCAATGAATGTCTTGAGGTTCAACCCGTCGGCCTGGTCGGGTCGTGCGCCCCCGGACGACGCGACGTGCTCGGCCGAGATCACCGTGCCCTGGATGACGAGCAGGTCGACGCCCTCGGCCAGCACGTGCGGCGCAAGTTCCACAGTGTGTTGCGGCGACAGCCGAACGGCCACCCGCACGCCCGCCTCGCGCAGTTCGCGCACCCGGCCCCGGAGCAGCTCCGGTGACACGGGAGCGGAGTACACCCGCTGCAGCGATGCGTTCGTGCCGTCCAACCCAGCCAGCTCGGCAGCCGCGTCCTCGTGCCGCGCCCACACGCCCTCTCCGTCGAGGACGGCCAACCCGCCGAGCCGTTCGATCTCGACCGCCGACTGTGGCGAGACCACCGCATCCGACGGCGCGGCGACGAGCGGCAGATCGAAGGTATGAGCATCGATCTGCCACGTCGCCGACACCACCGAGGAGCCGCGGGTACGCCGGGTCGGGACCAGCGCGATCTCGTCGAGGTGATAGCCACGACGTGCGCTGCGTCCCAGCCCGATCTCCACGGTCTCCGGCATGGCCAAGAGTCTGCCAGCCTGCCGCTCGGCCCCACTCGGCGGTGGATGCGTCGCCGCCGTGTCGAGCTAACCCCATGGCTTTGAATCTGCCTGCGAATCAGCGGCATAATGCAGGCATGACGGCAATAACGATTCGAGACGTCCCGGAGAAGGTGCGGCAGACACTTGCGGACGAAGCGGCCGAGCGCGGCCAGTCGCTCCAGTCGTTCCTGCTCGGTCTGCTCACCCAGCGCGCCGACTTCAGCTACAACCGCCAGCTGCTGATCGAGGTCGAGGCCGACTTCGCCAAGCACGGCGGTGGCCTCAAGGATGACTCACCCGATCCCGCCGAGGTGATTCGACAAGCCAGACGGCAGGCCGGGCGCGAATAGATGATCGTCGTCGACGCTTCCGTCGCGGTTCTGGCGTTCGTCGGGACAGGCGTTCGCGGGCGGCGCGCCCGAGAGGTCCTGGCCGGCGACCGCGAATGGCTGGTCCCGGAGCACTGGAGCGTCGAAGTCTTCTCGGCCTTGCGCGGCCTCGTGGCCGGTCAGGGCCTGAAGGAGCGTGACGCGGTGCACGCGCTTGATCGTCTACGTGACGCCGAGGTGCACGAGGTCAACGCGCGCGATCTGCTCGCGCGGATGTGGGCACTACGCCACAACTTCAGCGCCTACGACGCGCCCTACGTGGTCCTGGCGTCCGAACGCGACATCACGTTGGTCACCGGCGACGGCCGGCTGGCCCGTTCGGCCATCTCGCACTGCCGCGTCGAACTCATCTGACAGCAGCTGACGGTGAGCTCCCCGGCGGAGCGCAACACACCCACCACCGGCCGCAACTCGCGACGAAGTCGCGTGCCGGTTCCGGTGTCCGCCCCGAGCTTGCGAGCGGGCGGCGCCGGAACCGGCGGCGGCCCCTAATGAATGGTGTAGTTCGGCGCCTCGACGGTCATCTGGATGTCGTGCGGGTGCGACTCCTTCAGGCTGGCCTGGGTGATCCGGATGAACTTGCCGTCCCGGGCCAACTCGGGGATCGTCCGCGCTCCGACGTAGAACATCGACTGGCGCAGCCCACCGATCAGCTGGTGGGCGACGGCGGCGAGCGGGCCCCGGTACGCGACCCGGCCCTCGATACCCTCGGGGATCAGCTGATCATCGCTGGTGACCTCGGCCTGAAAGTACCGGTCCTTCGAGTACGACTTCTTGCCGCGCGAGCTCATCGCCCCGAGCGAGCCCATGCCCCGGTACGACTTGTACTGCTTGCCGCTGACGAAGATCAGCTCGCCCGGCGACTCCTCGCACCCGGCCAGCAGCGAGCCCAGCATGACGGTGTCGGCGCCGGCCACGATCGCCTTCGCGATGTCCCCGGAGTACTGCACGCCGCCGTCGGCGATCACCGGGACGCCGGCCGGCTTGCAGGCCTGCGACGCCTCGTAGACGGCGGTCACCTGCGGCGCGCCGACGCCGGTCACGATCCGCGTCGTGCAGATCGAGCCGGGACCGACCCCGACCTTGACGGCGTCGGCTCCCGCGTCGACGAACGCCTGCGCACCCTGCCGCGTGGCCACGTTGCCGCCGATCACCTGCACATGACGGGTCGCACTGTCCGACTTCAGCCGGCGCACCATGTCCAGCAGCAGGCGAACGTGCCCGTGCGCGGTGTCGGCGATCAGCACGTCGGTGCCCGCCTCGATCAGGGTCGTGGCCCGCTCCCACGCGTCGCCGAAGTAGCCGATCGCGGCACCGACCATCAGCCGGCCGTGCGCGTCCTTGGACGCGTCCGGGAACTGTTCGGACTTGACGAAGTCCTTGACCGTGATCAACCCCGCCAGCCGGCCCTGCGCGTCGAGCAGTGGGAGCCGTTCACGCTTGTGCTGGCGCAGGATCGCGGTCGCGTCCTCGTGCGAGATGCCGACCGGTGCGGTGACGAGCGGCATGCGCGTCATCACCTCGTCGACCTTGGTGCTGGCCCACTCGGCCACCGGGACGAAGCGCAGGTCGCGGTTGGTGATGATGCCGAGCAGCCGCTGGTCGCCGTCCACGACGGGCAGCCCGGAGATCCGGTACTCGCCGCACACCTCGTCCAGCTGTTCGAGCGTGGCGTCCGGGCCGATCGTGACCGGGTTCGGGATCAGGCCGGTCTGGGTTCGCTTCACCAGGTCGACCTGGTAGGCCTGATCCTCGATCGACAGGTTGCGGTGCAAAACCCCGATGCCGCCCTGGCGGGCCATCGCGATCGCCATCCGTGACTCGGTGACCGTGTCCATCGCCGCCGACAGCAGTGGCACCGCCAGAGTGATCTCGCGGGTCAGCCGGGCGGTGGTGTCCACCTCGGACGGCACCACATCCGTCTCGCCGGGCAGCAGCAGCACGTCGTCGAAGGTCAGGCCGAGATCGGCGAACTTGGCAGGCACTCCGTCAGCGAGATCGGGCAAGGTAGGGACTCCTCCTGGCGACGGCCGACGACGATGATCGGTGCGGTACCTCATGGTAGATGAGGGGTGACACCCCCTGTCCCCGGGACAAATGTCAGGGTCACTTGGGGGGGAAACCCAATGGCGTCCGTGCCCTGCGATCCACGACGATCTTGGCATGACTCGCGCAATGTCCTACCCCGCTCCCGCCACCGAACTCGGAACCCCCGCCGCCACCGCCGTGGACGTCGTCAAGCTGTACGGCTCCGGCGAGACCGCCGTGCGCGCCCTGAACCACGTCAGCGTGGAACTGGTCCGCGGCGAGTTCACCGCGATCATGGGCCCGTCCGGCTCCGGCAAGTCCACGCTGATGCACTGCCTGGCCGGTCTCGACACGGTCACCGCCGGCACAGTCCGCGTCGGCGACGTCGAGCTGTCCGGCCTCTCGGACAAGAAGATGACGGCGCTGCGGCGCGACCGGATCGGCTTCGTCTTCCAGTCGTTCAATCTCGTCCCGACGCTGACGGCGCTGGAGAACATAACGCTCCCGATCGACATCGCCGGCCGCAAGCCCGATCGCGACTGGCTGGACGGCGTCGTCATGACGCTGGGCCTGCGCGATCGGCTCTCGCACCGGCCGAGCGAGCTGTCCGGCGGCCAGCAGCAGCGCGTCGCCGTGGCCCGCGCCCTGGCCAGCCGTCCGGAGATCATCTTCGGTGACGAGCCGACCGGCAACCTCGACTCCCGCACCAGCGGCGAGGTCATGGGAATCCTGCGCCGCTCGGTGAGCGAGCTCGGCCAGACCGTCGTGATCGTCACGCACGACCCGCGAGCCGCCGGGTACGCCGACCGGGTGCTGTTCCTCGCGGACGGCCGGATCGTCGACGAGCTCCGCTCCCCCACCGCCGATTCAGTGCTCGACAAGATGAAGACGCTGGAGTCGGCGTGAGCACCGATGTACGGCCGTCGCGGATACCCGTCACCGTTGCCCGCAACCGCAATCCGATGCGGACGGTCAGCATCCGGAACCTGCAGGCCCACAAGGTCCGCCTGCTGCTGACGCTCGTCTCGGTGCTCCTGGGCACCGCGTTCGTGGCCGGCTCGTTCGTCTTCACCGACACGCTCAAGGGCAGCTTCGACAAGATCTTCACCAGCGCCACCAAGAACATCGACGCGCAGGTCCAGCCGCGACACGACTACGACCCGGGCGTCCCGACGAGCCTGGTCGGCACCATCCGGCAGCTGCCCGGCGTGCGCGCCGTCCAGCCGGAGATCACCGCTGCGCTGGTGCTCATCGACAGCCACGGCAATAAGGTCGACTCCGGCGGCGCGCCCTCGCAGGGTGGTGTCTGGACGTCACCCGCCGACTCGATCAGCACGCCGCCGACCTTCGTGTCCGGCCACGCTCCGGACGCGGTGGGCCAGGTCGTCATCAACCAGGGCGCGGCGAAGAAGGGCCACCTGCACACCGGCGACCACGCCAAGATCGTGCTGCCCAACGCCGCCACCCAGGACGTCACGATCAGCGGGATCTACCACACCGACACCGAGACCGGCGGCTACATCGGCGTGCTGTTCACCGAGCAGCAGGCGATGCAGCTGTTCACCGACGGCAGCCACCTGTCCGCGCTCGACATCGCCGGGAAGTCAGGGGTGTCCGAGCAGACGCTCACCGACCGGATCGCCAAGGTGCTGCCGTCCACGCTCGAGGCGAAGACCGGCACGCAGGTCCGCGACGACGGCACGCAGGGTGTCGCGTCCGCGCTCTCGTTCGTCAACTACATCCTGTTCGGCTTCGGCTTCATCGCGCTGATCGTCGGCACGTTCATCATCTACAACACCTTCTCGATGCTCGTCGCGCAGCGGCTGCGCGAGCTCGCGCTGCTGCGCGCCATCGGTGCGGACCGCAAGCAGATCCGCCGGTCGGTCGTCCTGGAGGCCGGCATCATCGGCGTGATCGGCAGCGCGCTCGGCCTCGCGGGCGGCGTCGGGCTCGCCTATGGGCTGCACGCGCTGCTCGACGCGCTCGACCTGGGCCTGCCGTCAGGCGGCCTGGTGCTGTCAGCGCGCACCGTCATCGTCTCGATGCTGCTCGGCACCGCGGTCACCCTGCTGTCGGCGTACGCGCCGGCCCGCCGCGCCGCGCGGATCGCACCCGTCGCCGCGATGCGTGAGGAGTTCGCCTCGGCGAGCGCGGGCAGCCTGCGGCGACGCACCTGGATCGGTGCGGCGATCACGTCGATCGGCGCGCTCGCGACGGTCGGCGGCCTGGCCAGCTCGTCGGCCGGGCCCGCAGCCTCGCTCACCGGTCTCGGGCTGGTCGGCGTCTGCGCCGGCGCGATGTTGCTGTCACCAGTACTGGCCGGCTGGATCATCACGCCGCTGGGCCGGCTGATCGGCCGTCCGTTCGGGTCGGTCGGCCGGCTGGCGCGCACCAACGCGGTCCGCAATCCGCGCCGGACCGCCGCGACCGCCTTCGCCCTGACGCTCGGGCTGGTGCTCGTCAGCGGCATCGCCGTCGTCGGCGCATCGATGAAGTCCAGCATCAACCACCTGTTCGACGAGAACGTCACCGCCGACTACATCCTGACCACGCAGGTCGAGCTGCCCGTGCCGGCACCGGCCGTCGCGGCCGCGGCCAAGGCCCAGGGCGTCGGCTCGATCACGCAGCTGCACGACCTGGAGGCGCTCCTCGACGGTAAGCACCACAGCGGAACGGGCGTGGACGGGCCGCTCGCTCCCGTCCTGCGGGTCAACGTCCAGCAGGGGACCGCCGACGTCAGCGGTCACAGCATGGCCGTGTCCAAGGCCGCGGCGAAGAGCAACCACTGGAAGCTCGGCTCGAGCGTCGTGCTGTCCCGCCCCGGCGGCGCCAGCATCACCGAGACAGTCAGCGGGATCTACAAGGACGACAGCCTGCTCGGCCCGTGGATGGTCAGCGGTGACGTCTACCGCCAGCTCACGCCGCACAACGAGTGGTCGGACGAGGTGGCTCTGGTGAAGGCGGCGCCGGGCGCAGACCTGGGCTCGCTGCGCTCCTCGTTGCAGACCGCGACCGACCCGTTCTACGTGGTCAAGGTGCAGGACCGCGACCAGTTCAAGGGCTCGCTCGCGTCTCAGGTGAACGGGCTGCTCGGCCTGCTTTACGGCCTGCTCGGGCTGGCCATCGTCATCGCGATCCTGGGGATCATCAACACGCTGGCGCTGTCGGTGGTCGAGCGCCGCCGCGAGATCGGGATGCTGCGTGCGGTCGGTATGCAGCGCAAGCAGGTGCGCCGCACGCTGTACCTCGAGTCGCTGCTGATCGCGGTCTTCGGCGCAGTGCTGGGCCTGGTGCTGGGCGTGGCCTACGGCTCGCTGTTCACGCGCACGCTGCGGGACCAGGGTCTGGGCCACCTGAGCGTGCCGTGGGGGCAGGCGATCCTGTTCCTCGTGCTGGCGGCGGTGGTGGGCGTCCTGGCCGCGCTGTGGCCGGGTATCCGGGCCGCCCGGACGAGCCCGCTGCAGGCCATCCGGGACAGCTGACACGCCGCCCGGTTGGCGGCGGGGGCCCGTGGGGTCTTACCTTGGACACGTGACGTACTGCGGACACCTCCGATGAGCGCTGACAGCCGACCGGATGGCAAGCCCGACATCGGGCCGCTGGACCCGTTCCTCGACGATCCGCACGACCCGGCCGCGGTCCTCGACGACGCCGAGCCGCCGCAACCGCTGACCGACGACGAGCGGACCGACGTCCAGGCCGACCTGGCCGAGCTCTACGAGTTCCGGGCGGCCCTGGGTCCGATCGGCGTCGAGGGCATCACGGTCGAGTGCGCCGACTGCGGCGAGCAGCACTATTTCGGTTGGGACCTGATGGCCGCGAACCTGCTGGCGCTGCTGGGCGAGGGCCGCACGCACGTCCACGAGCCGGCGTTCGAACCGGACCAGGACGCGTACGTCAGTTGGGACTACGCGCGCGGCTACACCGACGCGGTGGCCACCCTCAGCAAGCGCCGCTGATCGGCTCCTGCCCGGGTTCATCCCACGATTGGCCGGGCGTGCGAACTCGTGCGTCACCTTTGGGCCGGTCGCTCTTTGGACATGCAGAACACCTCACCCGTCGGGAGCGGGTGAATCTGCAGTCGGAGGGCAGAGCGATGGCCGAGATACGACGGCTCCCGGTCCCGCGTCAGGGCGACTGGGACTGGCAGGTGCACGCGGCCTGCCGCGGCACCGACACGTCCAGCTTCTATCACCCGGAGAACGAGCGCGGGCCGACCCGGGTCAAGCGCGAGGTACGAGCGAAGGCGATCTGCGCCGCCTGCCCGGTCGTCGAGAACTGCCTGCGCTGGGCGCTCGCCACCCGCGAGCCCTACGGCGTGTGGGGCGGACTGTCCGTCGAGGAACGCGAAGTCCTGCTGGCTCGCCGCCCCGCCTGAGACCCGGCCGACCCCGAGGATCGGGCGAAACCGGAACGGCCCCGCAGCCTTGCGCTGCGGGGCCGTTCCGGTTTTTCTGCGGGTAGAGCGATGACCTCCCCGGCGAAGCGCACGGTGACCACCACCGGCCGCACTATATCGACGGCGGCCCCAATAGGTCAGTGCGAGTGCCCACCCGGCCCGTGGCTGTGCCCGTGGCCGTCATGGCTGTGCTCGTCCGGTTCGGCCGGCTTCTCCACGATCGCGCTCTGCGTCGAGAGGACGACCGAGGCTACCGACGCCGCATTGGCCAGCGCCGCCTTGGTCACCTTGACCGGGTCGACAATGCCCGCGTCCAGCAGGTCGACGTACTGGCCGGTTGCGGCGTCCAGGCCGTGGTTCACCGGAAGCTCGGCGACCTTGGCCGTGACGACGTAGCCCTCGAGGCCGGCGTTGTTCGCGATCCAGTTCAGCGGCTCGATCAGCGCGCCGCGCACGATCGCGACGCCAGTCGCGTCGTCACCGGTGAGGCCGAGGTCGTCGAGGCTCCCGATCGCGTGGATCAGCGCGCTGCCGCCGCCGGCCACGATGCCCTCATCCACCGCCGCGCGGGTCGCCGCGATGGCATCCTCGATGCGGTGCTTGCGCTCCTTGAGCTCGACCTCGGTGGCCGCGCCGACGGCGATGACACCCACGCCACCGGCCAGCTTGGCCAGCCGCTCCTGCAACTTCTCCTTGTCCCAGTCAGAGTCGCTGTCCTCGATCTCGCGGCGGATCTGCGCGATCCGCGCGTCGATCTCATCCTGCGCGGCGGAGCCGTGGGTGACCGTGGTCGTGTCCTTCGTGACCACCACCCGCCCGGCGCGGCCGAGCACGTCGATGCCCACCTGGTCCAGCTTGAGACCGACCTCGGGCGCGATGACCTGCGCACCGGTGACGATCGCGAGGTCCTGCAGGAACGCCTTGCGACGGTCCCCGAAGAACGGGGCCTTGACCGCAACGGCGTTGAACGTCTTGCGGATCGCGTTGACGACCAGTGTGGACAGCGCCTCGCCGTCGACGTCCTCGGCGATGATCACCAGCGGCTTGCCGGCCTCGACGACCTTCTCCAGCAGCGGCAGCACGTCGGCGACGGCCGAAATCTTCTGCGTGGTGATGAGCAGGTACGGCTCGTCCAGGACGGTCTCGCCGGCCTCGACGTCGGTGACGAAGTACGGGCTGATGTAGCCCTTGTCGAACTGCATGCCCTCGGTGAACTCGAGCGTGGTCTCGAGCGTCTGGTTCTCCTCGACGGTGATGACGCCGTCCTTGCCGACCTTGGTGAACGCCTCACCGATCAAGGTACCGATCGTCGCGTCCTGGGCCGAGATGGTCGCTACGTGTGCGATCGACTCCTCGCCCTCGACGGGCACGGCGACCTTGTCGAGCGCCGCACAGACGGCATCGACGGCCGCGTCGATCCCGCGCTTGAGGCCGCCCGGGCCGGCGCCCGCGGCCACGTTCTTCAGGCCCGCGTTCACCAGCGCCTGGGCGAGCACGGTGGCCGTGGTCGTCCCGTCGCCGGCGATGTCGTTCGTCTTGGTGGCCACCGACTTGGCCAGCTGCGCACCCAGGTTCTCGTACGGGTCCGCGAGCTCGACGTCACGCGCGATGGTCACGCCGTCGTTGGTGATGACCGGCGCGCCGAAGCTCTTGGCCAGCACCACGTTGCGACCCCTGGGGCCGAGCGTGACCTTGACCGTGTCGGCCAGCTTGTCGACGCCGCGCTCGAGCGCGCGGCGGGCGTCCTCATCGAAACTGAGGATCTTCGCCATGAACGGTTCCTTCCTACCTATTTGGCCGCCTGCCGTTCGCGGCGCCGCCCACTCGCAAGCTCAGGGCGGTCACCGCGACCGGCGCGACTTCGTCGCAGTGGCGGCATGCACTTCTTGCGTTGCGCTCCGCCGGGGCAGTCGCCTTCGGTCGTACTCCACGACTCGCCGGCTGTGCCGTGCCAAAGCGGAATGAAACGAAACGCCCCGGCCCGCACACTGACGTGCGCGGCCGGAGCGCCGTCGGTTACTTCGTGTTACTTCTCGATGATTGCGAGGACGTCGCGCGCCGATAGGACGAGGTACTCCTCGCCGGCGTACTTGACCTCGGTGCCCCCGTACTTGCTGTACAGGACGACGTCACCGATGGCGACGTCCAGCGGAACGCGGTTGCCGTTGTCGTCGATGCGGCCGGGGCCGACGGCGAGAACGGTGCCCTCCTGGGGCTTCTCCTTGGCGGTGTCCGGAATGACGATGCCCGAAGCGGTCGTCGTCTCGGCCTCATTGGCCTGCACGACGATGCGGTCCTCGAGCGGCTTGATGCTGACCTTTGTGGCGGTCACGGTGAATCTCCCCTTCTCGGGTTTCAAGTGCCGATGATCGGTCCGGTTGCCGTCGCGGGGGTCAACCGATCCTGATTGGCACTCTAGCCCCGCGAGTGCCAACTCTCAAACGGCGGGGGTCGGGTCAGCCGTTGCCGGTCGTCCCGGGCACCGTCGGGTGGATCTGCAGCTTGCAGGTGCTGACCGACGCCCGGAGCTGGTGGGTGTCCTCGGTGTTGGCCGGAGTGACCGCGATGTACCACGACGTGGCGCAACTGCCGCCACCCGGCGGAACGTTGCTCCACTCGACCAGCGCCGACGCGCTCCTGCCGGGCTCCACCCGCACCGTCGACTCCGACCGCGCGCCGCCCGCCATGCCGTGCAGGGTCCGCGCGGCGTGGGCCAGCGTGGTGCCCGCCGAGTTCAGCGCGTCCAGGCCCGGGTAGCCGTAAACCGTGCAGGCCTGCGGCAGCCGGTTGCGGAACTCGACGACGAGCGAACCATGACCAGCGGCGCCCCGGCCGTCCGCAGTGCTGACGGTGAACGCCGTGTCACCGCACGGTGCCAGGACGTCCTGGCGCGAGCCGCGATCGAACCCGCTGCCGGTCCAGATGAACTGCTGCGTGTAGTGCAGGTCCGCGCAGCAGCCTGCCGCGTACCTGCTCCAGGTCAGCAGTCCGAGCGTGACCGTGCGGTCGCTCGTCGAGATCGTCGGGACGTACGTCGAGTCCCGGTTCGTGATGAGCGTTGCCACCACCTTCGGGTGCCCGGAGGTATCGGAGTACACGAACACCCAGTCCGGCCACTCGCTGGCCGCGTGCAGACAGTCCATCCGGACGATCGCGTCGGCCGCGCCATCACCGGTGACGTCGGCGCTGACCACCTTGGTCACCTCGACCCTGTTGCCCTCCTGCGCGTTCGCGCAGCCCAGGTCCGGGTGTGGCAGGTCCTTGAAGTCGGCGTGCGCGATCCAGCCGGCTGCGACCGTGTTGACCGGTGGCGCGGTGGTTGTCGATCCGGTGGTCGGCGGCGTCGTGGTGTGGGCGGGCGGCGTCGTGGTGTGCGCGGGCGGCGTCGGCGTCGAGTGGATCGTCGACTGCGTGCCCGCTCGCGACGACGAGTTCGGCGGCTTGTGCGCGGGCGTTGCGGCGCTGGTGCAGGCTGCGCAGCCGAGCGTGATGGCGACCAGCGCGCCGAGCAGGGCGGGACGTCGGTTCATGGTGTCCTCCGATGGCGAAGTGAACACCCTTATGACACAAGGCGATTGGCTTCCGTCGCAGTGCGCGGATCACGATTCGGACTCAGCCGAAGGTGTGCGCCGTCCACGTCGCGCCCGCGTCCTGGGTCGTCCAGATGGTACGGCCGGCGTTCGTCGCAATTCGGCCGACGGTGTCCGACTCGAAACCGACGAAGGTCACGGTGGAGGCCAGGGACGGCCCCTTGATTTGCTGCCAGCTCTTGCCACCATCGACCGAACGACTGAGCGGGTCGGACAACACGACCAGGACGTTGGCCGACGCGGCGCCAAGGTCCCCGGCGCCGCGACCGAACATGTGCACGCGCCCCGCGGCGAACGTCGCGCCACCGTCTGTCGATGTGAGAGAGACGCCCGTGCCGCCCTGGCCCCCGGGCTGGCACAGGATGCTGATGGACCCGTCCCCGGCGGCAGCCACGGACGTGCTCGCCATCGGCACGCCCGCTGCGGCGGCGCCCGTCGTCGAACACGGATCGGCGTGCTTGGTCCAGGTTCGCCCGTCGTTCGATGAGCTGTAGAGGGTGACGCCGTACAGCGAGGCTGCCTGCCCCGTGCTCGTCTCGACGATCGCATTGGGCCCGCTGCGTGTAAGGCTCACGCCACTCGCATTGACCACTTGAGTGTCGAGAGTGCCGCTCGTCCAGGTGGAGCTGCCGATGGGCGCCGTCTCCACGCGGAGATTGCACGGCCCTGGGCAGCCGCTGTGATCCGAGACGAGGCGGATCACGTTGCCGTCCAGGGTTTCCAGGGCGTCGGCACCGCCGGGCTGCTTGGTCCAACTCGCGCCACCGTTCCTCGTCATGAACAGGGCCGACGGACCGAACGCGTAGCCGATCTGGTCATTGGCGAATCGGATGTGCGCGATGCAGGGAGCGGCGCACCCGGCACTGGTAAGCACGTTCACCGGCGGCGTGGGCATGCCACGCCAGGTCGTCCCGCCGTTGGTCGTGCGCAGCATCGCGGTGCAGGCCGGGGCGGAGGAGACGCCCAGGCAGTCGGCGGTCGCGAGCGCCCACCCGTCGTCGTTGCCGACGAAGCTCAGGTCGAGCACGTGCACGTTGCTGAGCAGCTGTGTGCCGTTCTGCGCGGCGACGGTCTCCGGGGCTGCCGTCACGGTCGGTGAGAGCGCGGTCGTCGACGGCGTCGGCGAGTGCATGTGGGTCGGGGCCGGCCGGATCGACGTGTGAGCGGCCACCGGGTGCGACGGCGTGCGGCCGAGGTGGCCGACGCCGACGAGCGCCAGCGCGACGGCTGCCACGGCGGCCGCGGCGATCAGCGGAAACGTCCAGGTACGCCACTGACGGTGCCGGTCGATCGGGGTGACGTCGGCGTGGTCCAGGCGGGCGATGATCTGCTCGGCCAGCGCGTCCCCGTTCGGGGCCTGCCGCGCCTGGTCGGCGAGGTGGTCGCGGAGCCGGTTCTCGAAGTCGTTCATCGGTCTCTCCTCGGCGCCGGCCGTGCGGCATCGGTCTGCATCGACCGCTCGCGCATGGTCGTCAGCCCCCGGCTGATCAGGCTGCGGACGGTGCCGATCCGGCACTGCAGCGCCTCGGCTATCTCGCCGTCGGGTAGGTCGTGAAAGAAGCGAAGCACCAGGGCCGCGCGCTGCCGGTCCGGGAGCTCGCGCAGCAGCTGCGAGAGCTCGGAGCGGTCGGCGAGCTGGGCGCTGGCGTCGTACGGGTCGTCGTGCTCGGGCAGGAACTCGAACGCGAGCTCACGGCTGGACGCGCGGCGCCGCTGGTTCACGAACGCGTTGGCCACGGATCTGCGGACGTACGCGATCGGGACATCGGCCGCCTGCACCTTGGCCCAGTTCGGGTACAGGCGCACGAGCGTGTCCTGCACCAGTTCTTCGGCGCCGGACGCGCTGCCGGTCAGCAGGTAGGCGGTGCGCAGCAGGGCTGAGGTGTTGGCGCGCACGAACGACGTGAACTCACACGTCTCCCGCTGCATCAGCGCCTCCATACGTAGTAGACAGCAACGGCAGCCCGACTGTTGCAGGTACCGGTGATGAGTCGCGCGGCGCTAAGGCGGGCTCGACACCGCCCTACGTCAGCCGTTCATAGTGTGCGTGATCGTCGCCGAGACGCCAGAGCTTTCGGCCGCGGCCGGGCTTGGGGATGCCCTTGGCCTGCAGCGGCCGCCATTGCGGCCGGTGCCAGGTGGTGACCGGGATCGGCGGCACGACCTGCACGTATGCCGGACGGTACGAGCGCGGCAGCCGGTCGAACGCCTTGTCCAGTTCGGCCGCCGTGAGCTCGGTCCCGGGACGCAGCGAGACCGCGGCGACGAGGACCTGCCCGCCGTCCGCGGGCACGCCGTACGCGACGACCAGGTCGACGGCCGGGATGGTGCCGAGGCAGAACCGGGTACCGGCCGGCAGTACCGGGCGCGCCGCCGTGTCCACGATGTCGGTGACCGCCCCGGCCAGCCACAGATCGCCCTGCTCGTCGCGCAGGAACAGGTCGCCGGTCGAGCGCCACGCGTCGCCCGGCTCGAACACGCCGCGCAGAGGAGCAGCGGCCATCGGGTCGCTCGGGTTGACGCGGGCCAGCAGCAGCCCCACCTCGTCGATGTCGCACTCGCGGCCCAGCCCGGCCTCGTTCAGCTGCAGCGCCCGCTCGGCAAGGTCGAAGCCGGCGACGCGCACCTCCGCCGTCCCGGGCAGCGGTCGGCCCATCGATCCGGGCTTGTGGCCGGTCAGGTTGGCCAGGATCGCTTCGCCGTCGGCCGACGCGTAGAACTCCAGGATGCGCACGCCGGGGAAGCGTTCGGCGGCGCGCTTCCACAGGTTGCGGGGCATACCCGAGCCCATGAACATCCGGATCGGGTGGTGCTGCTCGGCGCGGTCGGGCGCGCCGAGCGTGACATCGTGCAGCGACGTCCAGGTGTAGGAGACGTGCGTCGCGCCGTAGCGCCGCACCTCCTGCCAGAACGTGGCGGGATCCTGCGCGCTGGCCATCGCGAACCGGGCGCCGCTCGCCACCGCACCTCCGACACTCATCAGCAGCGCGGACGAGTGGTGGATCGGCGTGACGCTGTACACGGTGTCGCCGGCCCGCAGCGCGGCCGCGCTCGCCGTCCCCAGGGCCGACAACGCCCAGCGGCGGTTGGTGATCTGGACAGCCCGGCTGTCGCGCCCGTCCCCGACGAACAGGACGAAGGCGACGTCACCGGCGCGGTGCGGGTTGGCGCGGTACCACGCCGGGAGCTCGACCTCGTCCGGGTCGATGCGCTCGAGGTCGACGACGCCTGGATGCAGGTCCCGCCGCTCGGCTCCGCCACCCAGAACGCACCACGTCACGCCGTCGACCCGGTCGATGTGCGCGATGTGCGCGATGTGCTCGGGATCGGAGATCATCCAGGTGACCAGGCCCAGCTTCGCCTCGTGCGCCGGCTCGCCGTCCGGCCGCAGCAGCACCGCAGTCGCACCCAGGCGGCTGAGCGCGGCGACGACGCTGAACGCGCTGGGCCGGGTGCTCATCAGCACGCCGACGCGGTCACCGGGCCGGACCCCGACGCTGATCAGAGCCTTGGCAACGCTGTCGACGCGGTGCTTGACCTCGGACTGGCGGTAGGCCCGGTCACCGAACAGGAACACCACGTCGCGGGGCGCCTTGCGGGCCTGCTCGTCCAGCAGCAGGCCGAGCGAGATGCGGGTGGACGGGTCGAGCTGCTCGAGGCGAGCCAGCCGGGGCAGCTGGGCCGGCGCCTCGGCGACGACACCACGAGCGGCGCGGACGACCTGGCGAGCGGATCCGACGAGGATGCGGCTCGCCCCGATCCCGAACTCGGTCGCCTGCGCAAGTGCAGTTGCACCGGCACCGGCCCGTAATGCGGGCCGCGCCTCGACCAGCTCCGCGGGCACGATCGTCTCCGGCAGCGCGCCTGACCCGTCGCGCCAGCAGATCCAGCCGGCGACAGCGGGCCAGGTCGTGCTGCTGGCGTTGCTGCCGACGACCAGTCCGAAGTGACCGCTCTTGAGGGTCAGCTCGTACACGTCCGCGCGCGGGGCCGCGCGCCGGATCGCGCGCACCGCGTCCGGGTGGCCGATCGTGTCGCTCGAGCCGACGATCGTCAGGATCGGGACGTCGATGTCGGCGAGGGTCACCAGCCGGCGGTCGATGACGAAACCGCCCTCGAGCATGCGGTTGTGCGCGACGAACTGCTCGAGCAGCTCCGCGATGGCCGGGCCGGAGTAGGCCGTCCACCCCTCGGAGCCGAGGAAGCGGCGCTGGCGCTCCCGGGGCAGCAGCGCATCCCGGTCGTGCAACGTCATCAGGTACTGGACCCGGTCCTGGACCGTCTTGGCGGGCGAGAGCAGCTTGAAGCCGAGGCTGGTGGCCCACCGCGGCAGCGAGACCCGGCGCAGCACACCGCTGTCGACCAGGCTGCCGGCCAGGCGCCGAGCGACCTCCGGCGAGATCGGGATCGGCAGCGGCGCGGTGGTGTCGACCGGTGAGCCGAACGTGACGAGCGAGTCGAGTCCGCTGCCCCGGCGGTAGGCCGCGGCCTGGTAGGCGAACATGCCACCCTGCGAGTAGCCACCGAGGACGACGTCGCGCCCGGTCTTCGCGTTCACCTGCTCGACAGCGTCGCTGACCGCCAGGACGTGGTCGGTGAGGGTGCGCTGCAGGCCGCCCGGCTCCTGGCCTGGGTCGCCGAAGTCGACGACCCAGGTGTCGGCGCCCGCGGCGTGCAGTGCGCCGACCGCGGACGTCTGCGGCGAGACGTCCCAGACCCCGGCGGCCATCATCAGCGGCGGGATCAGCAGGACGGGCAGGCTGCCCGGTCTGACGTCGTCGGCGAAGTAGTGCCGCAGCCGGTAGTTCAGCCGCTCGGACTCGATCGCGAAGGGTGAGTCCTGCTCGCCGGTCTGCAACCCGCCGAAGCGGACGAGCTCGGCGGCGTTGCGGGCGGTCGCCGTGATCCGCCGCGCGTAGCGAATCGGATCCGGCAGCACCGGCCGGGCGCGTATTTTCGCCGCGCCTGCGTTCGCGCTGGTGTCGTCGGCGCTGGTGTCGTCAGGGTTCGGCACGCCTGAAGCCTGCTGCGCCCCGCCCCCGGTTGCAAGCCGGGTTCAGTCGACGCGCTCGAAGTGCCACTCGTGCGGCGGGCGGGCGATCAGGTCCGGCGGGGTGCCGGCCGGACCGGTCCCGGTCGGGTCGATGACCACGACGCGCGGGTCAGGATCGTCGCTGCGGTACACCTGGGCGTCCGGGTGGACGTGCCCGCGGACGTGCGCGACCAGCTCATCCAGCCGGCCCCTCGCCGCGCGTACCTCCCACATCAGCGTCGTCATCCTCGCCACCCTGCCAGGTGATCTTCCTGCGCGTACAGGCTGCTGGCCTACCCAGCGCAGGAAGATCCAGTGCGCCCGCCTGCCCGCAGTCGATCTTCCTGCGCCACATAGCCCCGGTGACCGCCCGCGCAGGAAGATCCAGAGCGCCCGAGTCACACCAGCACGTCGGTGATCGGGAGCGCGGACTCGGCGGGCAGGTCGAGCGCGGATGGCGTGGCACCGTGCGCGACCAGCTGCGACCCGAGCGCGGCGACCATCGCGCCGTTGTCCGTGCACAGACCCGGACGGGGCACCCGAAGCCTGATCCCCGCGTCGGCACACCGCTGCTCGGCCAGCGCGCGCAGCCGCGAGTTCGCCGCCACTCCACCGCCGATGATCAGGTGGCCGACTCCCTGCTCGCGCGCGGCCCGCACCGCCTTCGCCGTGAGCACGTCCACCACCGCTTCCTGGAAGGACGCGGCGACGTCCGCAACCGGTACCGCTTCGCCGGCGCGCTGCCTCGCCTCAACCCAGCGGGCGACGGACGTCTTCAACCCGGAGAAGGAGAACGCGAACGCCGGATCACGCGCCCCGGTCATCCCGCGCGGGAAGGCGATGGCTGCCCGATCCCCCTCGCGGGCGATGCGGTCGATCGGCGGCCCGCCCGGGAACGGCAGGCCGAGCAGCCGCGCGACCTTGTCGTACGCCTCGCCGGCGGCGTCGTCGACCGTGGCGCCGAGCTCGGTCAACTCCTCGCCGCCGACGCGCGGCACAAGCAGCAGCGACGAGTGCCCGCCCGACACGAGCAGCGCGATGCACGGCTCGGCGAGCGGTCCGTGCTCGAGCAGGTCGACGGCCACGTGCGAGGACAGGTGGTTCACGCCGTACAGCGGCTTGCCCAGCGCGAGCGCGTACGCCTTGGCCGCTGCGACACCGACGAGCAGCGCACCCGCTAGGCCCGGTCCCGCGGTGACCGCGACCGCGTCGACGTCCGACGCCGCGACACCGGCCGTGTCGAGCGCGCGCCGGATCGTCGGCACCATCGCCTGCAGGTGCGCACGGCTGGCGACCTCGGGCACGACGCCTCCGAAGCGCGCATGCTCGTCGACGCTGCTGGCCACCGCATCGGCGAGCAGGGTCGTGCCGCGCACGATGCCGATCCCGGTCTCGTCGCACGACGTCTCGACGCCGAGGACGAGCGGCTCAGAGCTCACGACGCATCACCACCGCATCCACCCGACCGTGGTCGTAGTAGCCCGGCCGCAGCCCGACCTGCACGAATCCCTCGCGCTCGTACAGCATTCGCGCCGCATCGTTATCGACGCGCACCTCGAGGAACGCCTCGGTCGCGCCACGTCGATGCGCCTCGACGAGCAACCCGTCGAGCAGCCGCACAGCCAGTCCCTGACGCCGCGCTGCCGGCACGACGCCGACGGTCAGGATCTCGGCCGACCCCGCCACCACCATGACGCCCGCCCAGCCGAGCAGCTCGCCGTTGAGGTCCTCTGCGGCCAGGTAGTGGCGGTGCGGGGCGTCGGCGAGCTCGGCCCGGTAGCCGCTCGCCGTCCAGGCCTCGGTGCCGAACATGCTGCGCTCGTACGGCATCAGCGCGACGATGTGGGAGGCGGTCATCGGCACGATCGTCACTGGCTCACCGGCTTCGACGTGGGCGACGGGACGGCGTCCGGGCGGCGCAGGTACAGCGGAGTCAGCGTTTCGGACTGCGCGCCCGCACGGATCCGGCCTGCCGCGCGCGCGACCAGTGCCACCGCCGATGGGTAGTCGGTGCCGATCAGGTTGAGGCCGAGCTCGTCCTCGTACAACCGTGCACCGGCGCCGGCCATGTCGCGAGCCGCCGCGGTCAGCACATCCGAAGGCCGCGAGACGTGCGGCCCGTCGGTGCGCTCGCCCGCCGCGTCGTACCGCGCCCAGTAGACCTCCTTGCGGCGTGCGTCGGTCGCGACGATCAGCTCGCCCTCGTCCTGTGCAGACGGGGCGATCGCGTCGAGCGAGCAGACGCCGTACGCCGGGATGCCGAGGACGTCGGCCATTACGGCGGCGGTGACCAGCCCGACCCGCAGCCCGGTGAACGGACCCGGCCCGGTACCGGCCACGATCGCGCCGAGCTCTCCGGGCAGCGCACCCGCCTCGGCCAGGCAGGCAGCGATGTTCGGCGCCAGGAACTCCCCGTGCCCACGCGCGTTGATCCTCACCCGCTCGGCGCGAAGCTCCACGGCATCGCCGGACACCTCGAGGATCGCTGCCGTGACGGCAGCGGACGACGTGTCGACGGCGAGGACCAGCATGATGCTGCGAGCCTATTCGGAGAGGGCGCGGATCCGGTCGGCCCAGCCGCCGCCGCGGGGGTAGAGCCGCACGGTGCGCTCCTCGGAGTCGTCCGCCCGGTCGATGGCGACCTCCAGCCGCGCGTCGGAGAGCTGCTCGACCAGCCCGGCGCCCCACTCGACCACGGTCACCGCCTCGGCCATGTCGACGTCCAGGTCCAAGTCGTCGACCTCGTCCAGCGAGTGCAGCCGGTACGCGTCGACATGTACGAGCGGCAGCGGCCCGCCGTGCACCCGGGCGATGA
Source organism: Jatrophihabitantaceae bacterium (assembly GCA_050742975.1). Classification (GTDB taxonomy): domain Bacteria; phylum Actinomycetota; class Actinomycetes; order Mycobacteriales; family Jatrophihabitantaceae; genus JBDTGE01. The sequence goes on along the minus strand of JBOGDQ010000225.1, from coordinate 48,972 downwards.
CGAAGGTGGGCGAGACGACCGTGCCGCTGACGCCGAGGCCGGCACCGATGCCCTGCACCAGAGCGGTCTTGCCCGCGCCCAGCGGCCCGATGAGCACGAGCAGGTCGCCGGCTCGGAGCACACGGGCAAGTCGACGACCGAACCCGAACGTGTCGGCGGCGGTCGGCAGCCGCACGGTCGGGCCGGAGAGTGCGGTTCGCTGCTCCGGCGTCAACCGCACGCTCGGCCCCATCGGCCGGCCCGGTCCGTGCAGCGGTCCGGTCACGAGACCCCGCCGACGTACACGCGCGGCACCCGGGCGCCCACCCGCGTGACGATCTCGTAGTGGATGGTGCCGAGCGCGTCCGCCCAGTCGTCGGCCGTCGGCTCGCCGCCCGCCCCGCCGCCGAACAGGACGGCCGCGTCGCCCGCTGCCACCGGCAGGTCACCGACGTCGACGACGAACTGGTCCATGCAGACCCGTCCACTGATGGTGAACCGGCTGCCGTTGATCGACACCGGACCGACGTTCGTCGCGTTGCGCGGGACCCCGTCGGCGTAGCCCAGCGGGACCAGCGCCAGCGTCGTCTCGCGCGAGGTCGTGTAGGCGTGCCCGTACGAGACGCCCTCACCGGCCCGAACCCGCTTCACTGACGCGATCGCGGCGCGCAGCGTCATCGCCGGCGTCAGGCCGAACTCGTCCCGCCCCGGCATCGGCGACAGGCCGTAGACCGCGATCCCCGGACGGACCAGGTCGAAGTGCGCCTCGGGCAGGGTGAGCGTCGCCGCGGAGTTGGCCAGATGCCGAACCTGCGGTCGCACCCCGGCCCGCGCGGCCACGTCCAGCGCGTCCCGGAACGCGATGATCTGCTTGGCGATCGTGGGGTGTCCCGGCTCGTCGGCGTACGCGAAGTGGCTCCACACGCCGACCGCGTCGACTTCACCGGCCGCCTGCGCATTCGCGACCGCCTCGACCAGATCGGGCCAGTCGGCCACGTAACTGCCGTTGCGCGACAGGCCGGTGTCGATCTTGAGGTGGACCCGTGCGGTCGTGCCGACGCCCGTTGCCGCTTCCCGGACGGCGTCGAGCTGCCACCCGTTGCTCACCGAGACGTCGATCCCAGCACCGATCGCCGCGCGGAGCGTGTCGGCCTCACCCGGGGTCCACAGCCAGCCGAGCACCCGCTCGGTGAAGCCGGCGGCGCGGACCGCGAGCGCCTCGTCCAGGGTCGCGGTGCCGAACCACGTCGCACCGCCGGCCCGCGCCGCGCGGGCCGACTGGACCAGTCCGTGGCCGTAGCCGTCCGCCTTGACGACGGCCATCACCTCGGCTGCCGTCGCGGCCTTCAGCGTGGCGACGTTGGCACAGATCGCGGCGAGGTCGACGACCGCTTCGGTACGGAGCACGCAGGCCAGTCTGTCAAACCGGGCAAGCTCCGCTGCGGCGATGTTCCACTTCCGACACGGACGCTGGTTAGGGCGCGCATGATATGGGCGAAGAACGGCAAGACCCAATCGAAGATGGCACCGCACCCCGGTATCCCCTCGAACTACGGCAACTTCGCACTCACCGGAAACCGCCCCTGCCGTCCAGGAGGCCCCTGCTAACAGGACCTGGGGCCAGTACACCCCGCCGACGGGACTGACTCCATGACTCGACCTGAGATTGACATCGCGCAGCTACTCAACACCGTTGTCGCGCCTGCTGTTGCTGCGCTCTCACGGCCTGGCGAAGTCGAGCAGCTCAGCCTCGGCTGGGACTCCGAGCGAGGCCCATCACGAGACGGTGCCCCTGGACTGCCGCTGACATTGATATGCGCTCGCGCCGCATGTGTCGGCCCTCGCGCTGTCCGCCGCGGCGCTGGCGGTGATCGTCGCCGTTGCGGTCGCCGACCGCGTCGTGCACCCGGGCGGGGTTGTCATCGCGGCGGGGTGAGCGAATCCAGCGCGATCTCGACGGGGAACGGCGACTCGATCCGCGCGATCTGGCCCGCAGCCCAGGACCCGAGCTCGGTGTAGGTGCCCGCGCCGGCCGGGAGCGTGTACGCCGTCAGGCTCACCGGATCGGTCTCCACCCGCCAGAACGCACCGATACCCGCCGCCGCGTACTGCGCCGGCTTGGTGACCCGATCCGTCGTCTCCGACCCCGGCGACACCACCTCCACCACGAGCAGCACGTCGGCCGGCCGAGCCAGCGGCGAGTTCTCGCCGAAGATGGCGAGGGGCACCACCAGCAGGTCCGGCACCCGGTACGAGGGATGCAGATCGACGGCCAGCGGGCCGACGACCTTGAAGCCGATCGGCAGACTCGCCCGAATCGCTGCACGCACCTCCTCGCTGGCGAGTTCGTGCCTCGGGGTCGCGGAGGGGCTCACGACCAGCGAACCATCGACGACCTCGTACCGGCGCCGGTCAGCGTCCTCCGGGAGCGCCAGCAGATCGTCGAACGTCCAGACCTGCTGCGCTTCGACGACCGACTGCACGCGTACCACCACCTTCGCTCCTCCAGTCTGAACCACATCCAGGCAGCCTCGCCAGGATGGGCTTCGGACGCATCCGCCGATCAGGATCTGTGGACGGCCGACAGCCCTGTGGACGAGCTACTGCGCCGGCCAGTCCGGCGGGGTGAGCGAGTCCAGCGCGATCTCGACGGGGAACGGCGACTCGATCCGGGCGATCTGGCCCGCAGTCCAGGACCCGATCTCGGTGAGGTGCCCGCGCGGGCCGGGAGCGTGTACGCCGTCAGACTGACCGGATCGGTCTCCACCCGCCAGAACGCACCGATACCCGCTGCCGCGTACTGCGCCGGCTTGGTGACCCGATCCGTCGTCTCCGACCCCGGCGACACGACCTCGACCACGAGCAGCACGTCCGGCGGATGCAGCCGATTCACTCCGCGGCGCAACCGGATACGCTCGACGACGACCAGGTCGGGAATGCGGTAGGAGCGAGCAATCTGCATGCCCATCGGGCCGACGACGGCCAGCCCGGACGGCAGGACGCCCCGGATCGCCGCGCGCACCTCTTCGCTTGCCAACTCGTGATCGCCAGCCGCCGATGGGCTTACGACGAGCGACCCGTCGACGACCTCGTACCGCCGCCAGTCCTCGACGTCCAGCGCCTGCACGTCCTCGATCGTCCACACGTTCCGCATCCGCACCATCGGCTGCATCGGTACCACCCCGTCCCGCCATCCAGTCTGAACCACATCCAGGCAGCCTCGCCAGGACGGGCGCGCGACGCATCTGTCGATCGCGATCTGTGGACGACCGGCCGCCCTGTGGACGGGCGCAGTCAGCCGGCCATGATCGAGCGGATCGCAGCGCGCAGCTCGGAAAGCACGTCGCTCGACGACGGCGGGCCTGCCGTCGCGGCGCGCTGCCCGGCGACACCGTGAACGTACGCACCGGCCGCCGCGGCCAGCGGCGCCGGCAGACCGGTGGCGAGCAGCGAGCCGATCAGACCGCTCAGCACGTCGCCGCTGCCCGCGGTCGCCAGCCACGGCGTCCCGGTCGCATTGACGTACGCCGACCCGTCCGGCGAGGCGACCACGGTCGAGTTGCCCTTGAGCAGCACCGTCGCGCCGAGATCGGCCGCCGCCCGCCGCGCCGCAGCGACGCGGTCCGGGCCAATGTCACCGGCGACCCGGACGAACTCCCGGTCGTGCGGGGTGAGCACGGTCGGCGCGCGGCGCCCCCTTATCAGACCCGGTGTCCGCGCGATGAGCGTGATCGCGTCGGCATCGGCAATCACCGGGACGTCGGCGCGCAGAACGTCCGCGAGCAACTCCATCGCGGTGTCGTCGGTGCCCAGCCCGGGCCCGACCACCCACGCCTGGACACGCACGTCGTGCGGGCGCGAGTCGGGATGCACGACGACCTCGGGATAGCGCGAGCGAACCGGGTCCGGAGCCAGCCCGACGTAGCGCACCATGCCCGCACCGCCATGGATCGCTGAACCGGTCGCCAGCACCCCGGCACCGGCGTACTGCTCCGATCCCGCGGCGATACCGACCACTCCGCGCGTGTACTTGTCATCGCTCGCGTCCGGGCTCGGCAGCACGGCTCGGACGTCCGATGCCTCGAGCAGCCGGGTCCGCGCTGCAGGCAGGTCCAGACCGATGTCCACAAGACGCAACTCGCCGCACCGCTCGGCGCCCGCACCCACGGCCGTCCCCGCCTTCAGCGCCCCGAACGTCACGGTGACGTCGGCGCGCACAGCGGCGCCGGAGACCTCGCCGGTGTCCGCATCGACGCCCGACGCGATGTCGACCGCGACCGTGGGCAGACCGGCTGCCGCCTCGGCCAGCTCGGCGGCCCGGCCGCGCAACCCGCCGCGTCCGCCGATGCCGAGGATGCCGTCGACGACGAGTTCAGCGCCGGCGAGCAGCGCGGCGTCGGCGTCCACCGCTCGCCCGCCCGCGCGATCGAACGCGACCAGACCGTCCGCATGCGCACGTCCGGGATCGAGCAGCAGGGCGCTCACCCGGGCGCCGCGGCGCGCCAGGCGGGCTCCGGCGAACAGCGCGTCGCCGCCGTTGCTCCCGCTGCCGATCAGCAGCGCCACGTGGGCGCCGTAGACCTGCGTGAGCAGCCCCGCGCAGTGCACCGACAGCGCGTGCGCCGCTCGCTGCATCAGCGCGCCCTGCGGTAGCCGGGCCATCAGGTCCGCCTCCGCAGCCCGCACCTGCTCGACCGTGTACACGCCCTGCATTCCGCTCCTCTTCTCCGATTCCGCCCGATTGTGCAACTCTCGCCCGCCTCACGCCGCCGAGAGTTGCACAATCGGGTCAACCCTCGGCGATCACCGTGGCCGAGGCGATCCCGCCGTCGTGTGACAGCGACACGTGCCAGTGCCGCACGCCCAGCCGACCGGCCCGCTCGGCCACCGTCCCGAACACGGCGAGCAGCGGACGACCGACCTCGTCGGTGCTGATCTCAGCGTCCGTCCAGAGCATCCCGCCGCCGCCGCCGAGCGCCTTGGCCAGCGCCTCCTTCGCGGCGAACCGCGCCGCGAGCGACTCAGCCGACCGGGTCGCGCCGGACTCGGTGATCAGCTCGGCCGGCGTGAACAGCCGTGGCGCGAGGGACGCGGTGCGCTCGAGCGCTTCGGCGAACCGCGCGACGGGGACGACGTCGATCCCGACGCCGACGATCATCCGGAATCCCCGTCGAGATGCGAGAAACCAGCGCAGCACGTCGACGCGATGATCATGCCGTCGGCGAACCAGACTCCGGCGCGTAGTCGGACAGGTGGCCGGGGAACGCGGAGACCTTCGGGTTCAGGTACGCGGCGGCGTTGTTGACCGCCGTCGCGACCTCGCCGAAACCGGTCGCGATCAGCTTCACCTTCCCCTGGTAGTCGATGATGTCGCCGGCCGCATAGATACCGGCGACGGTCGTGCGGCCCATCGTGTCCACCATGATCTGCCGCTTCTGGATGTCGATGCCCCACTCCATCAACGGCCCGAGGTTGGCCGTGAACCCCAGCGCCGCGACGAGCTTGTCGCACGGCAGGGTCGCGATCTCGCCCTTGACGTCTATGTCCACCTCGGCCACATCCGGATCGCCGCGAACGGCCGAGATCTGCGCGTCGGTCAGCATCGTCACGGACGAGCCCTTGAGCAGTTCGACCGAGTGCGGGTGCGCGCGGAACTCGGCGCGACGGTGCACGATCGTCACCGACTTGCCGATCGGCTCGAGCATGAGTGCCCAGTCCAGCGCCGAGTCGCCGCCACCGACGACGACGATGTGCTGACCCTCGTAGGCCGTGGGGTCAGGGACGAAGTGGAACAGACCGCGGCCCAGATACTCCTCGCCGGCCGGCAGCGGGCGCGGCGTGAACGTGCCGATCCCGCCGGTGATGACGATCGCCCGGCACTCGATGCGCAGGCCGGTCGACGTCGTCACGGCGAACGAGCCGGCAGCGTCCCCGACGACCCGCTCGAGGCCGACGGCTTGGTGACCGAGCAGGTACTGCGGGTCGTGTGGCGCGGCCTGCGCGACGAGTTGCTCGACGAGGTCGCGACCCTTGATCGCCGGGAACCCGGCCACGTCGAAGATCGCCTTCTCCGGGTACATCGCGGTGATCTGCCCACCGGGCTCCTCGAGCGAGTCGAGGACGGCGGTCGACAACTTGCGCACGCCCGAGTAGTAGGCGCCGAACAGGCCCACCGGCCCGGCTCCGACGATGAGCAGGTCGACCGAGGTGCTGCCGGCGGCATCCGTCACACGCGCGAGCCTACCCAGCGCTCCGGCGCGCGGTCACTCCACGGTGACGGACTTGGCCAGAGACACAGCGCGGCAGAGCCAGCGCGAGGTCATTCGACGGTGACGGACTTGGCCAGGTTGCGTGGCTTGTCGATGTCGTTCCCGCGCGCCATCGCGATCTCGGCGGCCAGCACCTGCAGCGGAATCGTCGTGACGAACGGCGAGAGCAGGGTGGGCACGGCCGGCACCTCGATCAGGTACTCGGCGTGCCGGCGCGCCACCGTGTCGCCCTCCTCGGCGATGACGATCGTGCGCGCGCCGCGAGCCTTGATCTCGGCGATGTTGCTGCCCATCTTCTGGTGCAGGACCGGGCGGCCGGTCGGCGAGGGCATGATTACGACGACCGGGAGGCCCTCCTCGATCAGCGCGATCGGCCCGTGCTTGAGCTCGCCGGCCGGGAAGCCCTCGGCGTGCATGTAGGCCAGCTCCTTGAGCTTGAGCGCACCCTCGAGCGCAACCGGGTACCCGACGTGGCGGCCGAGGAACAGCACCGCCTTGGACTGCGCGATCTCGCGTCCGATCGCCCGCACCGGGTCGAGGCCGGCGAGGACGCGCGTGATCTGGTCGGGAATGGCCGCGAGCGCGTCGAACTCCCGGCTGATCTCGTCGCCGTACTTGGTGCCCCGGGCCTGGGCGAGCGCCAGGCCGACCAGCTCGACCGCGGCGATCTGGGCGAGGAACGCCTTCGTCGAGGCGACGCCGATCTCCGGGCCGGCGTGGGTGTACAGCACCGCGTCGGACTCGCGCGGGATTTGGGCGCCGTTGGTGTTGCAGATCGCGAGCACCTTGGCCCGCTGCGTCCGCGCGTAGCGCACCGCCTCGAGCGTGTCCGCCGTCTCGCCGGACTGACTGATCGCGACGATGAGCGTCTGCCGATCCAGCACGGGGTCGCGATAGCGGAACTCCGAGGCCAGCTCGACCTCGACCGGCACCCGCGTCCAGTGCTCGACGGCCTGCTTTCCGATCAGGCCCGCGTGGAAGGACGAGCCGCAGGCCACGACGAACACCTTCTCGACGTCCCGCAGCTCCTGCGCGTCCAGCCGCTGCTCGTCGAGCACGATCTGGCCGCCGGCGAGGTGACCGCTCAGCGTGTCCCGGACCGCGCCGGGCTGCTCCTCGATCTCCTTCAGCATGAAGAAGTCGTAGCCACCCTTTTCGGCGGCGGCCAGGTCCCAGTCCACGTGGAAGTGATTGCCGTCGGCGGCCGCACCGTCGAAGTCGGTCAGGACGTAACCGTCGCGGCGGATCTCGACCACCTGGTCCTGACCCATCTCGACGGCGTCACGGGTGAACTCGATGAAGGCGGCGACGTCACTGCCCAGGAACATCTCGCCGTCGCCGACGCCGAGGACCAATGGCGAGTTGCGGCGCGCCGCGACCACCACGTCGGGCTCAGCGGTGTCGAGCAGCACGAGCGTGAACGCACCCTGCAGTTGCTTGCACACGAGGCGAACTGCGTCGGCCAGCGTCGGCGACCCGTCGGCCAGCGCGGCGGCGACCAGGTGGGCCACGGCCTCGGTGTCGGTCTCGCTGCGGAACTCGACGCCCGCGGCCTCGAGGTTGGTGCGAAGTTCGTTGAAGTTCTCGATGATCCCGTTGTGCACGACCGCGATCCGTCCCGATGCGCTCGTGTGCGGATGGGCGTTGCGGTCATTGGGCGCGCCGTGCGTGGCCCATCGGGTGTGGCCCATGCCGGTCGAGCCGGCGATGTGGTGCGCCGCCAGCTCCTTGTCCAGGTTCTCGATGCGGCCGGCCTTCTTGGCGGTCTGCATCGCACCGTCCGGAGCGATGACGGCGACGCCGGCCGAGTCGTAACCGCGGTACTCCAGCCGCCGCAGACCCTCGACCACGACGTCGAGAGCGGGGCGGGTACCGACATATCCGACGATGCCACACATGGGCTACAGGGTACGGGAGCGCGGACGCCCCTCAGTTCCTTGCGTTACGGCGACGGCGTCCCGGACGGTGTCGGGGTGCCGGTGCTCGTCGGTGTCGGGGCAGGCGACGTGGGCGTGGGTGGGGTCGGGCTCGGGGTGACGGTCGCCGTCGTCGGGTTCGCGGTCACCGTCACGGTGGGCGTGCTCGTCACGACCTTGGCGGTGACGGTGACGGTCGGCGTGATCGCCGGCTGCGGCGGCGTGGTGCGCTGGGTGCGCGGCTCCGAGTGCCCGCCGAGCAGTGACGTCCCGCTGCCGGATCGGCCGCGGAGCAGGTCGCTGAGCGGTTCGCCGGCGACGAGTTCGACAGCGGTCACCAGGACGAGTACCGCCGCGAAGACGCCCGCACAGGCCGCGGCCAGCACGCGCAGCGACGTCGCCTTCTCGCGCTCTCGACGGGCTCGGCGCACGGCTGGCGGGCCGGCGGGTGTGGTCCCGGCCGCCGAGGCGCCGGGAGGCGGCGGGGGCGACCAGCGGACACCGGCGGGGACGACGGTGCGGACCTTGTGACCCGTCTGCCGGATTGAGTGGCCGTAGATCGTGTTGCCGAGGACGCTCACCACGCTGGCGACGGCGGCGCCGATGACTGTGCCGTTGACGCCGAGGTAGGACGCGGCGATGGTCGCCGTCACCGCGGCAAGAGCACTGGCGATCAGCTGCGTCGCCGAGATCCGCAGCCGGTGCGGGTTCGGCTCGGGGGCAGGCGTCGGTGCGGGTATGCGCGCGGGTATGGGTGCGGTCTCGTCCGGGCGGGGCAGCGTGGGGGTCGTCGACATCGTGTGTCCAGTGTCCCGACTGCGGCGCAAACGGGACCGCTCGCCTCACGGGGTTCTAAGAACCCTTGCACCGTATGGAACTTAACGCCGGCCCACCAAGATCAACTGCGCCTTGAGGTCGCAGAGCGACCACAGCTGGCAGCTGATCAACCACTACGGTGCAGGCATGGACCGTCACGCATGGGAGCAGCCGGGGGCTCACGAGGAGCTGCCCGGCGTGTTCCGGATCCCGCTCCCCCTGCCCGGTGATCACCTCAAAGCAGTCAACGTCTACGCGATCGCCGACGGCGCGCAGGTCGTCCTCGTCGACGGCGGCTGGGCGATGGGTGATTCGCAGGAGCTGCTGACCCGCTCGCTCGATTCGATCGGCTACGGCCTCGACCAGATCCGCGAGTTCCTGGTGACGCACGTGCATCGCGACCACTACACCCAGGCCGTCGCGATCCGCCGCGCGTTCGGCACGCCCGTCTCGCTCGGCGAGGGTGAGCGCATCGGGCTGGACGCGATGCGAACGATCGAGGTGCACCCGGACGTCGCGAACCTGGCCGCCGCCGGAGCAACCGCGCTGTCCGGGGTGGCCGCGACCTGGGCCGGCGAGGGCGACCTCACCAACTGGGAGTACCCCGACCACTGGCTCGCCGATCGCCGGGAACTGCCACTGCAAACGCGGACGCTGCAGGTGATCTCGACCCCTGGCCACACCCGCGGCCACGTGGTGTTCCACGACGCCGCCTCGAACGCGCTGTTCGCCGGAGACCACGTGCTCCCCCACATCACGCCCTCGATCGGCATCGAGCTGAGCCGGCCCGAATCCCCGCTGCGCGACTACCTGACCTCGCTGCAGCTGATGCGGGCCCTGCCGGACGCGGTCCTGCTGCCGGCGCACGGCCCGGCCGGGTCGTCGATGCACGAGCGCGTGGACGGCCTGCTCGCCCACCACGAGGAGCGGCTGACCGCCACGGCGAAGGCGGTCGGGCAGGGCGCGAGCACCGGCTTCGAGGTCGCGAACGTGCTCACCTGGACGCGGCACCACCGCGCGTTCGGCGAGCTGGACGAGTTCAACCAGATCATGGCCGTCAACGAGACGGTCGCGCACCTCGTGGTGCTGGTCGAGCGAGCCTGGCTGGCGCGCACCACGGTCGACGGCGTCCTGCACTTCGCGCGGGCCTGACCGGCCGTCGAAGCCTGTCTCGCCGCCGAGCGTGCGGCCGAGCTGATCGCCGACGGCTGACGCTCAGGCCGCGGCAACGACGTCGGCCACCCGGCGGGCGATCACGTCGGCCTGCTCCTGCGTGCCGGCCTCGACCATGACGCGCACGAGCTGCTCGGTACCGGACGGGCGGAGCAGGATGCGGCCGTCGTCGCCCAGCTCGGCCGCGGCCTGTGCAACCGCCGCCGTCACCGCCTCGGATGCGGCGACCGTGGCCTTGTCTGACACCCGCACGTTCACCAGCACCTGCGGCAGCCGGTTGACGACCGAGGCCAGCTTGGCGAGCGGCTCGCCCGTTGCCGCGACGCGGGCCATGACGTGCAGCGCGGTGAGCAGGCCGTCGCCCGTCGTGGCCGCATCGGTGAACACGACGTGCCCGCTCTGCTCACCACCGAGGTTCAGGCCCTGTGCCCGGAGCGCCTCCAGGACGTACCGGTCGCCGACCGCAGTGGTCACCACGGCGATCCCTGCGTCACGCATCGCGTGATGAAAGCCCAGGTTGCTCATCACCGTGGCCACCACGGTGTTCTCGCGCAGCGCACCAGCGTCGCGCAGGGACAGCGCGCACAGGGCGAGGATCTGGTCACCGTCGACGAGCGACCCGGACGAGTCGACGGCGAGGCACCGGTCGGCGTCACCGTCATGCGCGATGCCCACATCGGCACCGAGCGCGCACACCGCGGTCATCAGGCCGTCGAGGTGGGTCGATCCGACGCCGTCGTTGATGTTGAGGCCGTCGGGTTCGGCGGCGATCTGGGTGACCTTCGCGCCGGCGCGTCGGTACAGCTCGGGAGCGACGGCCGACGCGGCACCGTGCGCGCAGTCGACGACGACGTGCAGCCCGTCCAGTCGCTGTGGCACGGCTGCGAGCAGGTGTTCCAGGTAGCGCTGCGCGGCGTCCTGCGCGTCGCCGACCCGACCGATGGCCGAGCCGGTGGGACGGTCGGACGGCCCGGTCACGACCGCGGCCTCGATCTCGCGCTCGATGTCGTCGGGCAGCTTGTGCCCACCGCGAGCGAACAGCTTGATCCCGTTGTCCGGCATCGGGTTGTGCGAGGCCGACAGCATCACACCGAGGTCGGCACCATACGACGCGGTCAGGTACGCGATGGCCGGCGTCGGCAGCACACCCACCCGGACGACGTCGGCACCGGAGGACGCAAGGCCCGCGACGACCGCGGCCTCCAACATCTCGCCGGACGCGCGCGGGTCACGCCCGACGATCGCGACGGGCCGGTGCGTGGTGTTGTGCGCGACGAGCACCCGCGCTGCGGCGCCGGACACTGCCAGCGCGAGCTCGGGCGTCAGGTCGCCGTTCGCCAGGCCGCGAACACCGTCGGTGCCGAAGAGCTTGCGCACCATCACTCCCGCCGAAGCCGCGCGGCGGTCGGCGGAATCTTCGCGCGAGAGCTCATCGAGCGGTCAGCGCTTGGAGTACTGGGGTGCCTTGCGGGCCTTCTTCAGGCCGTACTTCTTGCGCTCCTTGACCCGCGGGTCGCGGGTGAGGAAGCCGGCCTTCTTCAGCGCCGGACGGTCGTCGGGCTCGATGCCGATCAGCGCGCGGGCGATCGCGAGGCGAAGCGCACCGGCCTGTCCGGTGACGCCGCCGCCCGCGATCGTGGCGATGACGTCGAACTGGCCGTCCTTCTCCAAGGTCACGAACGGCTCGCGGATGAGCTGCTGGTGCACCTTGTTCGGGAAGTAGTTCTCCAGGGTGCGGCCGTTGAGCTTGAACTCGCCTGTACCGGGAACGAGGCGGGCGCGGACGACGGCCTCCTTGCGGCGGCCGACGACGATCTGGGGCGTGGTCACTTCACTACCTCGAATTCCTGGTCCGCGAAGCGGCAACCAGTGTTTGGTCCGGTTGTCACTGGGCAACCTGCTTGATCTCGAACGGCTGGGGCTTCTGCGCCGTGTGCGGGTGCTCGGGGCCGGCGTAGACCTTCAGCTTCTTCAGCTGGGCCCGGCCGAGCGTGTTCTTCGGCAGCATGCCCTTGACGGCGAGTTCGATGACCCGCTGCGGCTTGGTGTCGAGCAGTTCACCGACGGTGCGCTTGGACAGACCGCCCGGGTAGCCGGAGTGCCGGTAGCGGTACTCGTCGCGCTTGGCGCCGGACACGGCAACCTTGGCCGCGTTGATGACGACGACGAAATCGCCGACGTCGACGTGGTTGGCGAACTGCGGCTTGTGCTTGCCCCGCAGCAGCGTCGCGGCCTGGCTCGCCAGGCGGCCCAGCACAACGTCGCTCGCGTCGATGACGTGCCAGACGCGGTCGATCTCGCCGGGCTTGGGGGTGTACGTACCCATCTGGGTTCCACACTTTCTCGGTCTTCACGCTGCCGCGGTCCTGCTCGAACCCTGATCAGCGCCCCCGCGGTCCGTACACGCAGTCGATGCGTGCAGCCGGACCCCGAGGCATGGCCTGCGCGCGCAGGGACGCCTGCGCACCAACGGATGACTCTACCGGCGGGCCTGCGGGTCGGCCAAATCGCCGGGACGCACCGCGAATCGGGGCCCGACCGTGCTCGTTGGGTTACGTGAGAGCCCAACCGCGACGAGACGGATCCGCCACCGATGAGCGAGCACTCCACGGCGCGGAGCAGGTCGGCGGTCGTCGCCGATTGGATCCCGTTCGGCTGCGGGTTGGGCGCGATCGTCCTGGTCGCCGGCTCGGCCATCACCTGGGTGAGGGCGCCGATCGTCCGCGTCGGGACAATGCCCAGTGGCTCGCTGCAGAGTCCGGACAACCCGCGGACGGCCGGCTGGTGGGAGCACGCGCGGAACCGGGTGCACGCAGGGGCGCCGCGATCCTGGTCTGGCACCTCAACATGTCCCGCGTGCAGGGCGCTCCGGCCCGGATCGGCGCCCTCGACCCCGGCGACGCGGTCTAGGTCGACGGACGGCACGACGGCCGGAGGATGCGGGTTCGGTTCACGGTCACCGGGGTGCGCACCTAGGCGAAGAAAGCCCTGCCGTACAAGGAGATCTTCGACCAACACAGTGTCAGCCGGCTCGCCATCGTGACCTGCGGCGGCCCGTTCGACGAGCACCGGCAACTACCTCGACAACATCGTAGCCAGAGCAGTACCGGCGTAGCCGGTCACTGCGAGCCGACCATCGGTCCAGGCGTTCCGGAAGCAGAGCAGTACCGGCGTAGCCGGTCACCGCGAGCTGGCCTGATCAGCGAGCGACGCGCGATTCGTCGAACACCGGCTGGTCGGACGGGTACACCGCGCCGTCGGCACCGAACACGAGGAACCGGTCGAAGGACCGCGCGAACCAGCGGTCGTGCGTGACGGCCAGGACGGTTCCGTCGAAGGCCGCCAGCCCCTCCTCCAACGCCTCGGCACTGAGCACGTCGAGGTTGTCGGTCGGCTCGTCGAGCAGCAGCAGAGTCGCTCCGGACAGTTCGAGCAGCAGGATCTGCAGCCTGGCCTGCTGGCCGCCGGAGAGCGTCCTGAACGTCTGATCACCCTGCTGGTTCAGGCCGTACCGGCGCAGCGCACCCATCGCCCGGCCACGCTCGAGACCGCGGCGGTCGCCGTCGCCCGCCCACAGCAGGTCGACGAGCGTGCGGTCGGACCACTCCGGGCTTGTGGGGGTACCCGCGCTTGCGGGGGAGTGGGTCTGCGCGAACAGGCCGGGCACCACGCGCGCGCCGAGCCGCCAGTTACCGGTGTGAGCGACCTGATTGCCGGCGAGCAGTCGTAGGAAGTGCGACTTGCCGGCGCCGTTCGAGCCGACGACACCAACCCGCTCGCCGTAGTAGATCTCCGCGTCGAAGGCCCGCATCAGTCCGGTGAGTTCGAGCTCGTCGCAGATCACCGCACGAACGCCGGTGCGACCACCGCGAAGGCGCATCGCCACGCGGTGCTCGACCGGCCGGTCCGGCGGCGGCGGCTCGGCCTCGAACCGTTCCAGCCGGCGTGCCATGACGCGGTACTTCTGCGCCATGACCTCACTGACCTTGGCCTGCTGCTGCAGGGTCCGGACCAGCTCGCGCAGCCGCTCGTGCTCCTCGTCCCACCGGCGGCGCACCTCGGCCATCCGCTCGTGCTTGGCCGAACGAGCTTGGTGGTACGACTCGAACCCGCCACCGTGCACCCACGCCGTCCCGCCCTCGACGGTGACGATGCGATCGGCCACCGCCGCGAGCAGCTCCCGGTCGTGGCTGACGAACAGGACGCTCTTGTTGGTCTCGAGCAACCGCTGCTCCAGCCACCGCTTGCCGGGAACGTCGAGGTAGTTGTCCGGCTCGTCCAGCAGCAGCACCTCGTCGGGTCCGCGCAGCAGCAACTCCAGCGCGAGCCGCTTCTGCTCGCCACCGGACAGCGTCGTCAGCTCCCGGTACTTGCACCGGTCGAAGGCGATGCCGAGCGCGGCGACCGTAACCGTGTCCCACAGCACCTCGACGTCGTAGCCACCCACGTCGCCCCAGTGCGTCAGCGCATGCGCGTACGACAGCTGCGCCCTTTCCTCGTCGCGTTCCATCAGGACGAGCTCGCTCGCCTGCACCACGTCCCACGCGGCGCGGACGGCCGGCGGTGCCAGCCCGATCAGGAAGTCCTGCACCGTCGTCGCGTCGCGCACCCCTCCGATGAACTGCCGCATGACGCCGAGGCCACCGACGTGCGCGATCGATCCACGCTGCGGGGACAGGTCGCCGGCGATCAGGCGCAGCAGCGTGGTCTTGCCCGCCCCGTTGACGCCCACGAGCGCCGCCCGAGCTCCCTCACCCACCCGGAAGCTGACGTCCTCGAACAGCACCCGTCCGTCGGGAAGGGTGTGGCCGAGTACGGAGACGTCGAGGTAGCCCACAATCGCCCAGTCTCCGTGACGGCCGTGTCGAACGCACCCGGATTGACCGGCCTGTCGGACCGCCTGTCCCTATTGTCTAGACTGTGCGGGTCTCAGGGAGGGTCACGGGGGTGAGCGTCCGATGACAGGCCGACACCGGCCGAGTTCGGCCGCGGACGCCGCTCCGTCGCGCCACACCGGAAGCCCTCGTCGGCGGCGCAGGCCGGTCGTTGCTATCGCCGTGGTTGCTGTCGCCGCCGCTGTCGCCGCCGTCCTGCTCGTTCACCGCTCGTCCGGCGGCCAGCACGACGCGTCCGCGGGGCGCAGCGGCTGCCGGATCGGACTGCCGCTACAGGTGATCGTGGACCCCACGATCGCGCCCGCGGTGCACACGATCGTCCATGCGTGGGAGCGCGGCAGGCCGGCGGTGGACGGGCTGTGCATCAACGTCTCGATGGCGATCCAGGACTCCAGCGCGGCCGAGCAGGCGCTGATCACCAGCACCGACACGACGCTGTGGATCCCGAACTCCTCGGTGTGGCCGGCCCGGCTGCTGTCCGATGCCCCGAAGCTCGCGAAGCAGGTGAGCACCGTTCGTTCGGTGGCCTCGTCGCCGCTGGTCCTGGCGACGACGCCGGGGCATGCTCGCGCACTCGCGACGGCTGCGGCCGGCGGCTGGACCGCCGGTCTCGGTGGCAACTCGGCCGTCGACCTGCCCGATCCCACCAGCACCGCCGAGGGTTCGCTGGCCCTGCTGGCGCTGCAGGGTGGCGCGGGCGGCCAGACGGCGTCGGCCGACACCCTGGCCAGCGCGTACGTCCGGCTCGGCACGCACACGCTGTCCGGAGTCGAGGAGGGACTGCAGGCGCTACGGGCCTCGCCGGCCAGCGCACCGGCCGTCGTCGCCAGCGAGCAGCAGGCGCTCTCGGCCGAGAAGCAGGCAGCGCCGGGACAGCTCGCCGCGGTCTACCCGCACGGTCCGGCTCCCGCGCTCGACTTTCCGTTGGTGTCGATCGGGGACTCGCCCTCGACCGACTACCGGCAAGCGGTGCGGGATCTGGCGGCGGCGCTGACGGCACGCGCGGCGAAGCCCACGCTGGCCAAGGCCGGCCTGCGCGATGCGGCAGGTACGCCGTTGTCCAACGCGACGCAGCCACTCGGGACACAGGCGGTGCAGCTCGCGCCGGCACCCACCACGGACACGGTCACCGCGTCGATCCGGCTCTGGGCGTCGGCGCGCACTTCGCAGCAGTTGCTCACCGTGATCGACGTGTCGGGGTCGATGAACGACAACGCCGGGAACGGGCAGAGCAAGATCCAGCTCGCCTCGCAGGCGTGCGTGGCCGCGATGACGTTCGTGCCGGACGGGTGGTCCGCCGGGCTGTGGTCGTTCTCGCGCCAGGCGTCCCCCGCGGACGACTGGACCGAACTGGTGCCGGTCGGGCCGGTCTCGTCCGACCGCGCCGACCTGCTCGACGCCGCGCGGTCGCTGCCTACGCGTGTCGGCGGGGACACCGGCCTGTACGACACCGCGCTGGCCGCCTTCGAGCGCGCGCGCGACAACTACCGGTCAGGCCGGGTCAACTCGGTGGTCCTGCTGACCGACGGTGCGAACCTCGACCCGGGCGGCATCAGCCTGTCCAGCCTGCTCGGCACCCTGAAGGCCGAGTACTCCTCCACCAGTCCGGTGCACATCGTGACGATCGCGCTCGGCAAGGATGCCGATGCCGCCTCGCTGCGCCAGATCTCCGCGGCCACCGGCAGCGTGACCCACGTCGTGCGCGATCCGACGGACGTGCGCACCGTGCTCCTGCGCTCGGTCCTGCGCCAGTCCTGACGTCGGCGGTCCCACCGGCAGCGCGGCGGCGGGGCACAATCGGGTCTGTGAGCACCGACCTCGACGCCCTGCGTGAATCGCTGCCCGACGGGGCGCTGCTGACCGATCCGGATGTGATCGCGCCGTACCGGCAGGACTGGGCGCGCGACCCGGCCGCCGGTCACCCGCTCGCGGTGGTCCGGGCGAGCTGCACCGAGGACGTGCAGGCCACGCTGCGCTGGGCGAGCTCGCACGGCGTCCCGGTCGTCCCGCGCGGGGCGGGGTCCGGGCTGTCCGGCGGTGCGACCGCAGTCGACGGTGGCCTCGTGCTGACCACCGAACGGATGCGCGCGATCACGGTCGATCCCGTATCCCGGGTCGCGGTGACCCAGCCCGGGCTGCTGAACGTCGAGGTCAAGCGCGCGGTCGCCGAGCACGGGCTGTTCTATCCGCCGGATCCGTCCTCGTTCGAGATGTGCTCGATCGGCGGCAACGCCGCGACGAACGCCGGCGGGCTGTGCTGCGTGAAGTACGGCGTCACCACCGACTACGTGCTCGGCCTGCAGGTGGTGCTCGCCGACGGCACCGCGGTGCGGCTCGGCGGCCCCCGGCTGAAGGACGTCGCCGGGCTGTCGCTGACCAAGCTGTTCGTCGGGTCCGAGGGGCTGCTCGGCGTGATCACCGAACTGACCCTGCGGCTTGTGCCCGCTCCCCCGCCTGCGTCGACGATGGTCGCCGTGTTCGGCTCGATCGACGAGGCCGCCGACGCGGTGCTCGCGATCACCTCACGCCTGCGCCCGTCGATGCTCGAGATGATGGACCGGACGTCGATCAACGCGGTCGAGGACTTCACGAACATGGGCCTGGACCGCACGGCCGAGGCGCTGCTGATCGCCCGCTCGGACGCGCCGGGTGCGACGGCCGGCATCGAGATCGCCGAGATGGAGAAGGCATGCCTGGCCGCCGGCGCGACGGACGTGTTCTGCACCGATGACCCCGACGAGGGCGAGGCGTTCGCCGCCGCGCGCCGGGCCGCGTTCCCAGCCCTGGAGCGGCTCGGCTCGCTGCTGCTCGAGGACGTCGGGGTGGCCCTGCCGCAGCTGCCCACGCTCGTGCGCGGCATCGAGAACCTGGCGGCGAAGTACGGCACGACGATCGCGGTCGTGGCCCACGCCGGCGACGGGAACACCCACCCGCTCGTCGTGTACGACGCCGCCGATCCCGACGCCACCGCCCGCGCGCACCAGGCCTTCGGCGCCGTCATGGACCTCGCGATCGAACTCGGCGGCACCATCACCGGCGAGCACGGCGTCGGACGGCTCAAGCGCGGCTGGCTACCGGCCTACCTAGGTCCGGACGTCATGGCCCTCAGCCGGCGGATCAAGGACGCCCTGGACCCGCAAGGGATCCTGAACCCAGGCGCGGTCCTGTAACTGCAGACTGCCGCCGTGATCGTGACCTATCACCTGGCCCAGCTGCTGATCGTGATCGGCCTGATCGAGCACCTGCACCGCTAGCGTTGCCGGCGCCCAATAGGCTTCCGGCATGCCGCGCCGTCCCAATCGCAACGTTCCGACCGTCATCCTGCACGGTTGGCAGGGATCAGGCCCGGACCACTGGCAGAGCTGGCTCGCCGGGCAGTTGGGCGAGGCCGGCCGGGAGGTTCGCTACCCGGACCTGCCCGATACCGATGCTCCGCACCTGGACGCCTGGCTGCACGCGTTGCGGGCTTCGCTGACCGGGCTGCCCGAAGACGGCTTCGACGTCGTCGCTCACTCGCTCGGAGCGGTGCTGTGGCTGCACCACCTCGCGACCCCGAACGACGCGCCACGCGCGGCTCGGGTAGCCCTGATCGCCCCGCCGTCACCGGCCACGACCATCACCGAGATGGCGGAGTTCTTCCCACCACCGCTGGACATCGACCTCGTGCGGCACGGGGCCGGGGAGGGGACCGTCTTCGTCGGCGGGGACGACGACAGCTACACCCCCGAGGGGTTGGGCGCGGCGTACGGCCTGCCGCTGAAGATCGCGACGACGATCATCGCGGGCGGCGGACACCTGAATCCCGAGTCCGGCTACGGCGAGTGGCCGGCCGTCCTCAGCTGGTGCAACCGGGACAACCTCGCGTTCTACTAATTTAGCTCAGGCCGCCGCCGGTCCCGGCGCCGCCCACCTGATCAGCACCGAGCGTGGTTCGCCGTCGTTTGGATGCTGGCCGAGGTGACGTCCCCGGCGGAGCACGAGCCGACCACCACCGGCCGCGATCGCGACGAAGTCGCGTGCCGGCCCTAGGTAAGGGGTTGCCAGCCGGGCGGGGCGAACAGGTACGCCAGCCGCTCGTGCCACGAATCGCTGGCGCGGACGTCACGGATGATCGCGCCGTACTCGCGGTACTGCAACCGGAACGGGTTGAAGCTGTCGATGTTCGTGGTCAGCCCGTAGGTCGGCCGGTGCGTCTCCTCTGCGTAGCTGCCGAACATCCGATCCCAGATGATCAGGATTCCTGCGTAGTTCTTGTCGAGGTAGTCCGGGTCGCTCGCGTGGTGGACGCGGTGGTGGGACGGCGTGTTGAAGGCGAGCTCGATCGGCCACCACAGCTTGCCGACCTTCTCGGTGTGTACGAAGAACTGGAAGATCAGGTTGATCGAGAACGCGGTGAAGATCATCCATGGCGGCACGCCGAGCAGCGGTAGCGGCACCCAGAACAGCAACTCACCCCACGGGTTCCACTTCTGGCGCAGCGCCGTCGAGTAGTTGAACCGCCGGCTGTTGTGGTGTGCCTGGTGTCCGGCCCACATGATCCGCACCCGGTGCGAGGCGCGATGGTAGGAGTACCAGATCACGTCGACGAGCAGGATGATCAGCACCCAGGTGTACCAGCGGTCGGTGTCCAGGCGCAGCGGTGTCAGCGCGTAGAGCGCCGCGTACCCCAGCAGCGCCACAATCCGCGCGCCGCCGTTGACGATCAGCGAGCCGAGACCCATCAGCAGGCTGGTCCGGCTGTCCCGGAACTCGTAGCCGACGTACTGCTCGGCCCCCTCGTCGTCCAGGTAGCGCAGCGAGACCATCTCGAGCACGAGGAACACGACGAACGCCGGGATGGCGAACACGATCGGATCGTGCAACGAGTCCGGCAACGTCACCGGCTGCTCCTCTCGGGTAACTGACCGTCTGGTCACTTACCGTAGGGTAAGATCTTCGACGTGTCCAGCGGAGCGGTGATCGGGACGAAGGGGGTGCCCCGCCGCGAGCGCGAGGAGCAGATCGTCTTGGTCGCGGTCGACGAGTTCGCCGCCCATGGCTACGCGGGCGCGTCGATGGTCGCGATCGCCGCGGGCGCCGGCATCTCCAAGCCGCTGGTCTACCAGTACTTCGGCTCCAAGGACGGGCTGTACCTCGCCTGCCTGCACGGCGTTGCGGGCGACCTGCTCGAACGGCTGGAGTCGGCCGAGCGCAAGGTGGACGACTCGGTCGCCTCGCGCATCCACGCGCTGCGGGCCGTGTTCGAAGCGCTCGAGCCCCAGCGCAATGCGTGGCAACTGCTCTACGACACGACGATGCCGGGCACCGGGCCGATCGCCGCGGCCGCCGCGGACTACCGCATCCGCACCCGTCAGATCGCGGCCAGCGGCTCACAGCGCTTCCTGCGCGCACGCGGCCTGGACAACGCGCTGGACACGTCCGCGCTCACTGCGGTGTGGATGGGCATCGTCGACTCGGCCGTCACCTGGTGGCTCGCCCACCCCGGGCAGTCCGCGGCGCAGATGACCGAACGCTGCGCCCGGCTGATCGCCGCGGTCCTATCGCCGGGGCCGTAGCCGGAGGAACGCCGCAACCGCTCCGACGCCTGCCAGCGCGAGCACCGCGATGATCGCGAGCGGCACGTACCTTTCTTTTCCCGCACCGGACGGACTCGGGTTCCGGTGCGCCGCGCGCGGCTCGGTGCTACCGGCCGGCGTCGCTGCCCTGACCCGCAGCGTCAGGGTGGCCGAGTCGCCGGACATCGCGCCCTTGCGGTCCGTCTGAGTCGCGGTCAGGTGGTGCAGCCCGTTCTTCAGGGACGTGGTCGGCGTGCAGGCCCACCGTCCGTCCTCGCGAACCGTCGCGACGCAGAGGATCAGCCCCTGTTCGCCGGCGATGATCGAGTCACCGGCCACGCCGGTGCCGGCCAGCTGCGGTCTCGCGGTGCTCACCGTCGAGCCGGCGGCAGGTGTGGAGATTGCCGGAGGTGTGGAGATGGCCGGAGGCGGGACGCGCGGAGTGGCCGCTGCCTGGCCGGCCGGCCCGAACAGCAGCGCCGGGCCGAGCAGCAGCGCCAGTGCGGCGACGGCAGCGACGGCGCGGATCACCCGCCCGCGCACGACGTCCGGGCGCGCTGACCGCATTCCAAGAACGTACCGGCCACCATGCCCGCACGCAGGGCGAGCGCTACCCGAGCGTGCGCGGCATGCGGGTGTGCCGCGCACGGTCGGCGAGCTGATCCGGCGGCGGGTAGCCGACCTCGACCAGCGTGAGCCCGTGCGCCGGCGCGACGACGATCTCGTCCGCCCGGCGATCGATGCCGAACAGTCCCGCCGGCCAGCCGACCGGCCGCCTGCCCTCGCCGACGGCCAGCAGGGCACCGACGAGCGAACGCACCATCGAGTGGCAGAACGCGTCCGCCTGCGCCGTGCAGACGATCTCCCCGTCGCCGGTTCGCTCGACGCGACACAACTGCAGCTCGCGGATGCTCGTGCGGTTGTCGCGTCGCTTGCAGAACGCGACGAAGTCGTGCAGCCCGACCAGCTGCGCGGCGGCCGCCGACATCGCAGCCACGTCCAGGGGGCGCCGCCACGACAGGACCTGATGGCGACGCAACGGGTCCGCGCCGCTCTCGCGCTCGGTGATCCGGTACTGGTAACGCCGCCAGAGCGCACCGAAGCGCGCGTCGAACTCGGCCGGCACCTCGGCCACGCCACGCACCCGCACGTCGCCGCCGAGCACGCCCGATAGACGCCGCACCAGACTGCCCCGGATCGCGACCCAGATCGGCTGCGGAACGTCGAGGTGCGCGACCTGCCCGCTCGCATGGACGCCGGCATCGGTGCGCCCGGCGACCGTCAGCGCGGCCGGCACCCGCAGCACGCGGGCCAGCGCCGCTTCGAGCTCGCCCTGCACGGTCCGGCGGCCGGGCTGAACCGCCCAGCCGGAGAACTCCGTGCCGTCGTACGCGATGTCCAGCCGGACACGGACGAGCCCGCCATCCCCAGCGGGCATGGCGGGCTCGTCGGACGAACTCACGGTGGAGCTACTTGTCTTCGGTGTCCTCAGCCTCGGCGTCGTCGGCGACGTCGGGGGTGCTGCCGAGCTCGGCGCCGGCCTCGGGTTCGTCGATTGCATCAGCTGCCTGCTCGACATCGCCCTCCGCCAGGCCGATCGCGGCCAGGCCACCCTCGTCCTGACCGGCCTCCAGCGAGGCCTCCTCGGCCGCTGCCTCGGTCGAGGTCTCGTCGGTCGAGACGTCGTCAGCTGTCGTCACGTCGTCAGCTGTCGTCACGTCGTCAGCTGTCGCGACCTTCGCGGCGGTCTCCGATTCGGCGGCAGCGTCCTCGGCGATCTCCCTGGTGCGACCGGTGGGCGCCTTCTTCGCGGCGACCTTGGTGCCACGCGCCCGCTCGGCCTCCCTCACGACGGAGGACCGCTCCTCGACGATCTCGATCACGGCCATCGGCGCATTGTCGCCCTTGCGCGGGTTGGTCTTGATGATCCGCGTGTAGCCACCGGGGCGTTCGGCCATCTTGGGACCGATCTCGGCGAACAGCTTGTGCACGACGTCCTTGTCGCGGATGACCGTCATCACTTGGCGACGGGCGTGCAGATCCCCCCGCTTGGCGAAGGTGATCAGCCGCTCAGCCAGCGGGCGCAGGCGCTTGGCCTTGGCCTCGGTGGTGGAGATCCGGTCGTGCTCGAACAGCGCGGTCGCAAGGTTCGCGAGCATCAGCCGCTCGTGCGCGGGACTACCGCCGAACCGGCGACCCTTCGTGGGCGTAGGCATGTCGTGCTCCTAATGTTCGGGTGGCTGTTCTTCGGGTGACTTAGAGCTGCTCGGTCTCGGTGAAGTCGCCGTCGCCGCTGTCGAAGTCGTCGTCCCCGTAGGACTCGACCGACGTCGGCAGCTCGAATCCGGGCGGGCTGTCCTTGAGCGCAAGGCCCAGGCCGTGCAGCTTGATCTTGACCTCGTCAATCGACTTCGAACCGAAGTTGCGGATGTCGAGCAGGTCGGCCTCGCTGCGGCCCACCAGCTCACCGACGGTGTGGATACCCTCGCGCTTGAGGCAGTTGTACGAGCGCACCGTCAGATCCAGGTCCTCGATCGGCATGGAGAACGCGGCGATGTCGGCGACCTCGGCCGGCGACGGGCCGACGTCGATGCCCTCGGCCTCCTCGTTCAGCTCGCGGAACAGGCCGAACAGCTCGACCAGCGTGTGCCCGGCGCTGGCGACGGCGTCACGCGGTGCGATCGAGTTCTTGGTCTCGACGTCGACGACCAGGCGGTCGAAGTCGGTGCGCTGCTCGACACGCGTCGCCTCGACGGCGTAGGTCACCTTGAGCACCGGTGAGTAGATCGAGTCGACCGGGATGCGGCCGATCTCCTGACCGGGCTGCTTGTTCTGCACGGCGGTGACGTATCCCCGTCCGCGCTCGACGATCAGCTCGATCTCCAGCCGGCCCTTCTTGTTGATCGTGGCGATCTTCAGGTCGGAGTTGTGCACCGTGACGCCGGCCGGCGGCGCGATGTCGGCGGCGGTGACCTCGCCGGGGCCCTGCTTGCGCAGGTACATGACGACCGGCTCGTCACTCTCGGAGCTGACGACCAGCTCCTTCAGGTTCAGGATGATGTCGGTGACGTCTTCCTTCACCCCCTCGACCGTCGTGAACTCGTGCAGCACGCCGTCGATGCGGATGCTGGTGACGGCCGCGCCGGGAATGGACGACAGCAGCGTGCGCCGCAGCGAGTTGCCGAGGGTGTAGCCGAAACCCGGCTCAAGCGGGCCGATGATGAACCGCGACCGAGTGTCGGAGATGGGCTCCTCGGTGACCGAGGGGCGCTCGGAGATCAGCACAGTTGTGCTCCTTGGGGTCTGGGACGACCGCTATATGACGTCCGCTGACAGGTGGTGTTACTTGGAGTAGAGCTCGACGATCAGCTGCTCCTGCAACGGGATCTCGATCTGAGCCCGGACAGGAAGCTGGTGCACGAGGATGCGGAGCCGTCCGGGCACGACCTGCAACCAGGCCGGAACCGGACGATCACCGAAACTCTCGCGCGCGATGAGGAAGGGCGTAGTCTCCAGCGACTTCGGCTTGACGTCGATGATGTCCCACTGGGACACGCGGAAGCTGGGGATGTCGACCTTGTGCCCGTTGACCACGAAGTGGCCGTGGCTGACGAGTTGGCGGGCCGCCCGGCGGGTGCGGGCCAGGCCGGCCCGGTAGACGACGTTGTCCAGCCGCGACTCGAGGATCTGCAGCAGGTTGTCGCCGGTCTTGCCCTGGCGCCCGACCGCTTCCTCGTAGTAGCGGCGGAACTGCTTCTCCAGCACGCCGTAGCTGTACTTGGCCTTCTGCTTCTCCTGCAGCTGCATCAAGTACTCGCTCTGCTTGATGCGGGCGCGGCCGTGCTGACCGGGCGGGTAGGGACGACGCTCGAACGAGCTGTCGCCGCCGACCAGGTCGACGTTCAGGCGACGCGAGATCCGCGTCGCGGGTCCGGTGTAACGAGCCATACTGGATCAAACCCTCCGGCGCTTGGGCGGGCGGCAGCCGTTGTGCGGCTGCGGCGTCACGTCCGAAATCGTGCCGACCTCGAGGCCGGTCGCCTGCAGTGAACGGATTGCGGTCTCGCGTCCGGAGCCGGGGCCCTTGACGAAGACGTCGACCTTCTTCATGCCGTGCTCCTGCGCCTTGCGCGCCGCGTTCTCGGCCGCCATCTGCGCCGCGAACGGCGTGGACTTGCGCGAGCCCTTGAAGCCGACGTGCCCGGCCGAGGCCCAGCTGATCACGTTGCCCAGCGGGTCGGTGATCGACACGATCGTGTTGTTGAACGTGCTCTTGATGTGCGCCTGGCCGTGGGCGATGTTCTTCTTCTCCTTGCGGCGGACCTTCTTGACGCCCGCCTTGCGTGCCTGACCTGGCATTACTTCTTCCCTGCCTTCTTCTTGCCGGCGATGGTCTTCTTGGGACCCTTGCGCGTGCGGGCGTTCGTCTTGGTCCGCTGGCCGTGGACGGGCAGGCCGCGGCGGTGCCGGATGCCCTGGTAGCAGCCGATCTCGATCTTGCGGCGGATGTCGGCTGCGACCTCGCGGCGCAGGTCACCCTCGACCTTGAAGTTGGCGTCGATGTGCTCGCGCAGCCGCAACAGGTCGTCGTCGGTCAGGTCGCGGGCCCGCAGGTCCGGGCTGATGCCGGTGGCCTCGAGGGTCTGCTTCGCGCGGGTACGGCCCATGCCGTAGATGTAGGTGAGCGCGATCTCCATCCGCTTCTCGCGGGGCAGATCAACGCCGGAAAGTCGTGCCATGCGGGCGGTTCTCCGGTTTCTGTTCGTCGAAGGTGTGGTGCGCACCCGTTCCCATCCCGCCCAAGGGATGAGGTCCGGCCTTCGTCCGGACGCGGACCCGCTGTGTCGAATGGTCTCGACCGCGGGCTGGTGTGCGCTTGCGTGATGCTGCCTAGCCCTGGCGCTGCTTGTGGCGCAGGTTCTCGCAGATCACCATGACCCGACCATTGCGACGGATGACCTTGCACTTGTCGCAGATCGGCTTGACGCTCGGCTTGACCTTCACGGCCCATGCCCTTCTTCTGGCAGTGACAACTAACTCGAGTGCAGTGCGGCGACTTACTTGTAGCGGTAGACGATGCGCCCGCGGGTCAGGTCGTAGGGCGAGAGCTCCACCACCACGCGATCCTCCGGGAGGATGCGGATGTAGTGCTGACGCATCTTGCCGCTGATGTGGGCGAGCACCTTGTGTCCGTTGCTCAGTTCCACCCGGAACATGGCGTTGGGCAGTGGCTCGACCACGCGGCCTTCGACCTCGATGGCCCCGTCCTTCTTGGGCATATTCTCCGCTTTTCAAATCGCTCTTTCGGACCGCGCGAACGGCTGACTTCGGCATCGCACTGGAGGGCCCGACGTCTCCGGCTCGCGGCCACAGCGGGCACAGGAGAAGGGCGGCACGCGCCAACGATCGAGTCTACCCGGGCGCAACGCGAGACTCCAAAACGCCTCCGGCGGTAGCGCCTGCATCGGCTGCGAGTCGGGCCGGGTCAGGTCGTCGGCGGACGCTCGAAGAAGACGCCCGGCGGGCAGGCGAGCGCGGCCTCGATGGCGCGGGCGGTGCGGTGCGAGCAGCTCGTCCGGCGTCCCGAGAGAAGGTGGTTCACCGTCGCGTGGCCGACCCCTGCGCGAGCGGCCAGGGCTCGTTCGGACAGCCCCAGCAACTCCAGATACGCACGAAGCGTCACCCGGTCCCGAACCCGCATCAGCGCCTCCCTCGCAACCTGCCCACCGGCCCGTCGTGCGGTATGCGCACCGTATCCGAAATGTCTGCCGTCTGGACATACGTCCGGCACGACACGCCGCGGTGATCATCCGGCGACTTCTGCCGCGTGCACGTTGTCTGCACCGATTGCCCGATACGCGCCCTTTCCCGGGACGCGTGGGCCAGTAGTGTCTACAGCGTGACTGCGGGCTTGCGATTCGATCGACGACCGGGACCCGACAGCAAGTGGGTACGCAGGTGAGCGGGCTGTCCGAGGCGATCACGGCCGCCAACGTCAAGGGCCTGTCCGGGCGCGCGATCGCCCGCCTGGCCCAAGAGCACGGCTACACGATGAACCACGACACGGCGGCGCGTTACCTGCGCGGCGATCATGGGACACCGGACGAGGCGACCCTGGTCGCCTTCGCCGAGGTGCTGGACGTCCCGCTGCGCAAGCTGCGCGCCGCGGCGAACCTGCCGTCCGAGACGACTGCACCGTACGTCCCGCCCGCCGAGGCCAGCCGATTGAGTCGCAGGCAGCGCCGCGCCGTCGACGAGGTCATCCGGGCGATGCTCGAGGCGAGGTCCGAGCGCGCGGGCGCCGAGGTGAGCGAGCTCCCCGGTCCGCGTCGCGCCCCGTCGCGCCGCGCGGCCCGGCACGGCGAGCCGGAGCCGCCGACCACCTGAGCCTCGCGTTGTCCACAGGGCCGGACTCGAGTGTCGGCCCGGCTTGCGAGCGTGCCGCCATGACCGACATGGCGCGAAGCCACCACCCGCCCGGCGGCACTGCGCGGTATGACCCGTGGCGCGACCTGCTCGAGAACTGGCCCGAGCTCGACGTCGTCGTGGAGCCGATGCCAGGAAAGCTCCTCGGCGAGCTGCGGTACCCGGTGATCGCGCTGCGCTCGGGCACCAGCGCCGCGCAGCAACGGTGCACGCTGACGCACGAACTCATTCACCTCGAGCGCGGCGTCGACGACTGCGGACCGTGGGCAGGGCGCGAGGAGGTCCTCGTGCACTCGGAGGCCGCCCGCCGACTGGTGACTCTGGCGTCCCTGGCCGGTGCGATCCGTGAACTCGGAGGGGACCACGACGTGGGCGCCCTCGCCCAGGTCCTCGACGTCGACCGGCAGACGGTGCTGCTCAGGCTGCGGCGGCTGACCACCGTCGAGCGGGCCCGACTTCGCGCAGCGGTCGGGACCGATCCCGGCTGGGTGGCCTGACCTTCTGCGGTTATCCACAACCGAGCTAGTCGTCCTTGACAGCTGATCGGCGCACTGTCAAAGTCTCGGTGTCCGTTGTCCGATAAGAAAGGGGTCACACAATGAACACACAGTCCCTGGTCGAGAAGGTGCGCGTGGGCGCCGCCGAGGTACAGGTCGCGATCTCCGGCACCGGCCTGCTGCCGACGGCGGACGGAGCCGCGTGTTGCTGCTGCTGCTCCTCCTGCTCAGGGGTCCGGGGGAAGTAACCGCACACCATGCTGCTACCAGGCGTGCGACTGATCGAGCGACCCGGCGTCCTGCACCTGTTCGACGGGCGCCGGGTCGTCTCGTTCCGAGGCGACGATGCAGGTCGGCGCGCGATCCGGCGCGCCGTCGACGGAGCGGGTGCGGCGCTCGACGCGGGTCCCGATGTCGACGGGGTGCGGGACGCCCAGGAGTTGCTGATCCGTCTCGGCCTCGCCCAGCCCGATGCCCGGCCAGATGGCGACGTGTCGGACGCGGCGGCGTTCGCCAGCGCCGCAGTGGCCGGCTGGGTGAGTGCGCGGGAGGCCGAACAGCGGCTGGCCGGAACCGACGTGCAGGTCTGGGAGGGTCCCGGTGACGAACTGCGCCGGGCACTGTCGGACTCCGGTGCCCGCTGCGCGGCCCTGCCCGGCCCGGCCCGGATCGCCGGGCTGGATCCGGCTCGCAGCCTGGTCGTCGTCGCGGCGGCGGACGAGGAACCGATGCAGCGGCTGCACGAGGTCAACGCCGCGTGCCTCGCCCACGGCGTCAGCTGGCTGCCCGTGGGCGGGTACGACGGCG
Organism: Jatrophihabitantaceae bacterium; assembly: GCA_050742975.1. Lineage (GTDB taxonomy): Bacteria > Actinomycetota > Actinomycetes > Mycobacteriales > Jatrophihabitantaceae > JBDTGE01. The sequence goes on along the minus strand of JBOGDQ010000225.1, from coordinate 20,639 downwards.
CGATCGTGCACGTGGGGCCGCTGATGATCCCCGGCCAGAGCGCGTGTGCCGAGTGCCTGTCGCGCCGGCTGGCCGCCAACGTCGAGTACGCCGAGGCCTACCCCGACATCTGCACCGCACCATCGGCCCCGGCTCCCCCGGCCCTGCGTGACTGGGCGTACTCGATCGCTGCGCTGATCGTGCTGCGCTGGATCGCCAACCGTGACGCGCGGCTACCGGGCCGGCTGTTCACCCTGGTTCCGGACGAGCTGACGATCCGAGAGGCGACGGTGTACCGGGTGCCGCGCTGCACGAGCTGCGCCGGCCCGGATCTCGTCAACGCGGTCGCGCCGTGGGACATCGCCCGTGATCACTGAACCGCTCGACGGGGCCGGCCCACTGGCCGTGCTCGTCTCACCGGACGTCGGCGTCATCCACCGCGTCGATCCCGGCGTGACGCTGTACGACCATCCGCGGCTCACCCCGACGTTCGCCCAGGTGTGCGACACCCGACCGCTGATCGGAACGACCAACCCCGCCCGCGCCGGCGGCATGGCCGACGACCCTCGGCTGTCCCTGCTCGCCGCGCTGGGCGAGGCGGTCGAGCGCTACTCCGCCGCGTCTGTACCCGCGGACCGCCTTCGACACGCACGGCTCGACGAACTCGGTGATCACCCGGTGGTCGCGCCCGATTGGCTGGATCACTCGATCGAGCTGAGCGCGATCGAGCGCGTCCCGATCCGCTGGGCGCGCGGAAGCCGGCTGCACGCCCGCGGACCCGCCGAGCCGGCCTGGATCGCGGCCTCGCGCGCCTATCTGAGCGACGACGACGAGTCCGGCCGGATCGCGATCCCGACATCGACCGGCCTGGCCTGCCACGGCGACCCCTGGCAGGCGCTGCGATCGGCGCTGCTGGAGGTCATCGAACGGGACGCGGTGATGATCACCTGGCTCACCCGCGCGCCGGTGACGCCGCTGCGCAGTTCGCTGCGCTGGACGGGGCGGCGGGGCAACCAGGTTCGCTTCGACCGCGCGATCGAACGCTACGAGCTGTACCTGCTCGACTCCCCGACCGGAGTCCCGGTGGTGTTCGCGGTCGCGTTCGGCGCCGAGCAGCAACCCGGCGCGGCGGTCGGGGCGGCCGCTCATCCGGACCTCGTCAGCGCCTGCCGCAAGGCGCTGGTCGAGGCCCACCAGACCCTGCACTGGGCGATGCACATGATGGCCGACGGCCGGCGCAGCGAGAGCGACGGCGGTGACAGCGCCGACCTCGACGGCCTGGACGAGCATGTCGCGTACTACCTCGATCATGCGCGCGTCGGCGCGTTCGACTTCCTGCGCAGCAGCGGCACCGCGCCACGGAACGTCGATCTCGGCGAACCGCGGCCTGAGCTCGATCCCGAGACCGGGTGCCGCCGACTGCTCGCCCGCGCCTCGGCCGCCGGGCTGGACTGCTTCGCGGTCGACGTGACCGCCCCCGAGGTCCGCGCGGCCGGCCTCTGGGTGATCCGCGCCGTGGTCCCCGGCCTGTACCCGCTGCTCGTCGGAACCTCCGCCCGCCCGGACCACCCGCGGCTGCCCGCCGCCGTGCAGGTCAACCCCGACCCGCACCCGTTCCCGTGAGAGCGAGCCAGCAGTGACCGACGCACCGCCGCCCACCGTGTTCGCCTCGCTCCGCAGCTTCGGCTACGAGCCGCGCGGGCCCGGGCCCGGGCTCGCCGACACCGGCCCGCCGGCTGATCTCGCCGAGGAGTTCCACGCCGCGTCGAAGGTCGCGGCAGCCTTCCCGGGGCAGGCCCTCGGCCCGGCCGGGCGGCTGCTCGCCACCTCCGCCGAGGCTCCGTTCGCGCTGGGCCGCAAGGCGCTCGCGCACAGCGGTCCGAGGATCGCGTTGCCCTCACCGCCCGAGCTGGACGTGGAGCTGCGCTCGCTCAGCTACCGGCGTCGCAGCCGGCTGCCGGCGGGCTGCGGAGCGCTCGATCTGGGCGCGGTCGGCGCGATCCTGGGCCTGTCGGCCGGTGCCGGTCCCGGCCGACCCGGCCTTCGGGTCACCCCGTCGGGCGGTGCGATGTACCCGCTCGATGTCATTGCCATTGCGCACGCGGTCGACGGCCTGGCCGGCGGCGCGTACGTCTACGACCCGATCGGGCACGGCCTGCTGCCGCGCGGTGAGGTGGATCCGCCCGCCTTCCACGCGCAGGCCAGCGCGTCGGTCGCGGCGCCGCAGCCGGCACTCACGCTCGCGGTGGTCGCGACGTTCGCCCGCTCACGTGCCAAGTACGGCCTGCGCGGGTACCGATTCGCGCTGCTCGAAGCCGGTCACCTGGTGCAGGCCGCGCTGACCGTCGCGACCGCGCTCGGGCTCGACTCGCTGCCCTGGGGTGGCTTCGTCGACGCGGCGGTCGACGCTCAGCTCGAGCTCGACGGGCTGGAGCGCAGTTGCGTGTACCTGCTGGCCGTCTCCGCCCCGGTAGCCGAGAGCGAAAGCAGGTGACGCGCGCAGCTGCATCGCCCGACGTGGCGGCGCGGCTCGGGCAGCGGCTGGCGGCAACCGGGGTGCTGAGTTCGGCCTACCTGCTCGCGCAGCACCGATGGGCAAGGCCGCACGGCGACGTACCCCGGCGCGAGCGCCGAATCGCCGCTGCGACGACCGCGTTCGCCGGTCCGCTGCTGACGATCGGCTGCACCGTCATACGTGGTGATGTGCGCTGGCAACCGCCGCCGTCCACGCTCGGACGGCTGATGCTCGGCGGCTACGTGGCCGGCGCCGCGCTGTTCGAGGAGCTGCTGTGGCGGGCTCCGGTCACCGTGCCGCGGACCGCGCGGGGGACCGCCGGCCTGGCGGCTGCGAGCGCGGCCGGGTTCATGGCACTGCACCTGCGCCGGGACGGTGCGGCGAGCGCGCGGGCCCATCTGCTCACCACGACGTCCTGGACCGGCTCGACGCTGCTCGGTCACCGGCTGCGCTGGCCGGTGCTCAGCCACGCCCTCTACAACTACGCCGCGCTGACCCTGCGCGCCCGCCCGGAGCCGGACCGGTGACAGGCAAGGCCACCCCGCTCTGCCTGAACGGTGTGGTCAAGTCGCTCGCGGGGGCACCGGTCCTGCGCGCGGTCAGCTTCGAGTGCCCGCCCGGAGCGATCACCGCGCTGCTTGGCCCGAACGGCGCCGGCAAGACCACCTCGGTAGCCGTGGCAAGCGGGCTGCGCAGCGCCGACGCCGGGCTGGCCCGCATCTTCGGTCGGACCCCCCGCGACCGGCGCACCCGCGGCACGTTCAGCCTGGTGCCGCAGGACATCGGCCTGCCCGCCGCGGTCACGGTGCGGCGCTGCCTCGACTTCGTCGCCGGCCAGCGTGCACCCAGCCCGCTGGCGGCGCCGGGCGAACAGATCTGCGAGCGGCTCGGCGTCGGGCCGCTGCTGCAGCGCCGCGCCGGAGGTCTGAGCGGCGGTGAGCAGCGGCGCGTCGCCGTGGTGCTCGGCCTGCTGCGGGCGCCGGGCCTGCTGATCATGGACGAGGCGACCACCAACCTGGACGAGTCCGCGCGTGCGACCACGTGGCAGCTGGTGCGCGAGTACACCAATCGTGGTGGCGCCGCCCTCGTCACCAGCCACATCCTCGCCGACATCGAGTCCCACGCCGACCGGGTCGTTGCCCTGAGCGGCGGGCGCGTGGTGCTACAGAGCCCACTGGAGCAGGTCCGGGTGCAGCTCGGCGGCAGCTCGGTGTCGCTGAGCCTGCCCGCGGCGCGGCGGGCGCGCGTGCTGGAGCAGGTCGCGGCCCGGCGGCTGGACGCCGTTCCCATAACCAGCGGTGGCTCGCGGTTCCCGCCGGACGCCCACTCCGGAGTCGAGCTCGTCGAGTGGCGCACCGCCCAGCCGCTGCCGCTCGTCGCAGCCCTCGCGCAACTCGTGCCCGAGGCGACCGGCCTGCAGGTGCGGCCGATCCCGCTCGCCGAAGTGCTGCAGCAGTTCACCCCGGCTGCGCCCCGGTGAGCCGGATCCTGCTCAACGCCCGGATCCAGCTCGATGAGCTGGCCCATATCCCGGCCTTCACGGTGCCCTCGCTCGGGCTGCCGCTGGTCACCTTCCTGATCTTCGGGCTGCCCGGGGTACATGGCGACCCGCGCATCGCGTCCGGGGTGTTCGTCGGCTTCGCCGCGTTCGCCCTGCTCGGCATCGTCATGTTCCAGTTCGGCGTCGGCATCGCCGCGGATCGCGCCTCCGCCTGGGAACGGTTCGTGCGAACCCTGCCGTCGACGGCCGTCGAGCGGTTCTGCGCGCGCCTGCTGGTCGCGCTGGTATTCGGCGCGGTCGCGCTCGTCCCGCTGGCCGCCTGCGCGCTGCTCACCACGCCGCTGCACCTGGACGCGCTGGCCTGGCTGCGGGTCCTGCTCGCGCTGCTGGTCGGCGCGATCCCCCTCGGCCTGCTGGGGATCATGCTCGGCTACCTGCTGAACGAGCGGGGCGCGCTGCCGATCACCAACCTGCTGTACCTGCCACTGTCCTACCTCGGCGGCCTGTTCAGCGCCAGCACCAGCGAACTGCCCGACGCGGCGCGGCGGGTCGCGCCGTGGCTGCCGACCAGGCAGTGGGGCGACGTGCTGATCCAGTTCGGCCTGGCCGGCCGCGTTCCGGTGCATCCGGTGCTCGCGCTCGCGGGGTACGGCGCGCTGTTCGCGGCCGCAGCGGCGCTCGGCTACCGCCGCGACGAGCAGCGCCAGTACGGCTGAGCCGACCCGTCCGGAACGTCAGCGGGCGGACAGCCGCGCGACGAACGTGTAGCGATCGCCGCGGTACCAGCTGCGCACCCACTCGACGGCCACGCCCTCGGCGTCGAAGCTGTGCCGGCTGAGCACGAGCATCGGCGCGCCGGTGTCGGTGTCGAGCAGATCGGCCTCGCGCGGTGACGCTGCCGCCGTCTCGATGGTCTCCTCGGCGACGACCGGCGTGACGCCGTACTGCTCGGTCAGCACGCGGTACAGCGACGACGCGCGCCGCAGCTTGCCCACCAGGCCCGGGAATCGCGAGGCGGACAGGTGCGAGGTCTCGACCGCCATCGCGGCCCCGTCGACCAGGCGCAGCCGTTCTACCAGGTACACCGGTGCACCCACCTTGATGCCGAGCCGGCCGGCGATCTCCTCGCCGGCCCGACGGCGGCCGGCGTCCAGCAACTCGGTCGTGGCCGAGTAACCGGCCGCAGCGGCCTGCTCGGTGAAGCTGGTCATCTGCAGCGGCCAGCTGATCTTCGGCTCGGCGACGTAGGTGCCCGACCCCTGCCGCCGCACCAGCCGGCCCTCGCCGACGAGCTCGCTGAGTGCCTGCCGAACCGTCGTCCGCGACGTACCGAGCTCGACCGTCAGCACGCGCTCGGTCGGCACGAGACTGCCCGGCGGCAGCGTGCCGATGAGCTCGAGCAGGTGTCGCTTGACGACGTAGTACTTGGGCTCGCGCGGCGCACGCTCACTCGATGCGAGAACCACGTGACCCCTCTCGTCCGCACGGACTTCCCACGACCGTAGCAATGTCTACACCATTGACACCTACCGCGTAACCCGGCAGGCTGCCAAGTTGTCTAGTCCATTTCTTCTCGTACTTCAGCACGGAGCGCGCCTTGCCGACAGACCCGGACATCCGACATCGCGCGCTGTCCTGCCTGCTGCTCGGCTTCGCAGGCGTCCTGGCCGGGCGGTCGTCGTCATGACCGCGCCCCGACGCGGCGAGCTGATGGCCGCAGAGATAGCCGAGCAGCCCGACATGCTGCGTCGGGTCCTCGCCGATCCGGCGGGCGTCGTCGCCGCCGCGGAGCGGATCGTCCGAGCGGCGCCGCGGTTCGTGATCGTCGCCGCGCGGGGAACGAGCGATCACGCCGCGCTGTACGCGAAGTACCTCGCCGAGATCCGGTTGGGCCTGCCTGCAGGGCTGGCCTCCCCGTCGTCGATGACCGTGTACGGCGCCCGGCCCGACCTCACGGGTGTCCTGTTCGTCGCCGTCAGCCAGTCGGGCGGCTCACCCGATCTGGTCGACTCCGTGACGGCCGCCCGCGGGTGCGGAGCGCTGACGGTGGCGGTCACCAACGCGCCGGAGTCGGCACTCGCGTCCGCTGCCGAGCTGCAGGTCGACGTGCGGGCCGGAACCGAGCTGGCGGTCGCCGCGACCAAGACCTACACCGCGGAGCTGATCGCGCTGTACCTGTTGCTGGCCGGCGAGGACGCTGCCCGCAGCGCGGCCCGCCTGCCGGATGCCGCGGCCGAGACGCTCGCCCTGGCCAGCCCCGGCGTCGCGGACGCGGCCGCGCGCTACCGATACACCTCGCGCCTGGTCACGACTGCGCGCGGCTACTCGTACCCGACCGCGCGCGAGGCCGCGCTCAAGCTGATGGAAACCAGCTACGTCTCGGCGCAGGCGTTCTCCGGCGCAGACCTGCTGCACGGTCCGCTGGCGATGATCGATGCCGACGTTCCCGTCATCGCGGTGACCTCCCCCGGACGGGGCGGATCGGCGATGATTGCGGTCGTGCAGCGGCTGCGGGAATCGGGTGCGGACGTGCTCCAGGTGGGCTCGCCCGACGGTCCGGGTTCCGAACACGGTCTGGCCATCGCGTCGGACGGGGTCGGCGAGGAACTGCTGCCGATCCTGGAAATCCTGCCGCTGCAACAACTGGCCTGGCAGCTCGCGGTGACTCGCGGCGAGGACCCCGACCGCCCGCGCGGCCTGTCGAAGGTCACCCGGACGTGGTGAGCGAGCGCCCGCAGCTCGACACCCTGTCCGCCGAGGACATAGTGCTGCTTCTGCTCGCGGCCGAGGAGCGTGTCGTGCCCGCCGCCCGGGCACGCGTCGTCGAGCTGGCGGCCGGAGCGGAGCTGATCGCCGAGCGGATGCGGGCGGGCGGGCGGCTGCTGTTCGCCGGAGCCGGTACGTCCGGGCGGCTCGCGATGGCGGAGGCGGCCGAGTTACCCGGAACGTTCGGGCTCGACCGCCGCCTCGTCCAGGCGCGGGTCGCCGGTGGTGCGGCGAGCACCGACCGGGACGAGGACGACCTGGCGGGCGCGCTCGACGACGTCATCTGGCTCGCGTTCACCAGCGACGACGTGCTGGTCGCGGTCGCGGCGAGCGGCCGCACGCCGTACACGCTCGCGATCGCCGAACGGGCCCGGGATGCCGGCGCGGCGGTCATCGCGGTGGTGAACGTCGCGGTCTCGCCGCTGGGCGCACTCGCCGACATCGCGGTTCCCGTGCCGGTCGGCGAGGAGGTGCTGCGCGACTCGACCCGGCTGACCGCGGGGACCGCGCAGAAGGTCGTGCTCAACGCACTGACCACGACGGCGATGGCCCGGCTCGGCCGCGTGCACGGCGATCTGATGATCGACGTCGAAGGGGCGAACGCGAAGCTGCGCGATCGCACTGCCATGATCGTCGCCGACATCGCGGGCTGCACGCACGAGCAGGCCGTCAGCGCACTCACCGCCTGCAACGGCGACGCGCGGGCCGCGGTGCTGCAGCTGAGCCTAGGGCTCACCCCGTCGGCGGCCGCCGAGCGCGCGGCCGCACACCCCAGTCTTCGCCAGGCTCTGCAGGACTCTTGACAATACAAATGGTCTAGGCCAATACTCCAATTCGTCTAGATCAATTGGGGTGCCCACCCCAGCGGCCCCGTCCACGGCATGGAGGCGAGCGTGAAGCGAACCGGGCTGACCGCCGGGGCGGTGAAGGGCTGATGGCCACGGTGATCGGGATCGACGTCGGCGGGACCAGCATCAAGGCCGCCCGGTTCGCCGCGGACGGGACGCTCGAGGAACAGCTCGCGCTGGCCACGCCGCGGGACGGCAGCGACATCGCGGACGCCGTCCGCACCGTCGCGGTGAAGCTGACGACCGCCGATCTCGCGGCCGCCGGTGTGGCCGTTCCCGGGCTGGTCGATCCCGAAACCGGCGCGGTGCGGTACTCGGCCAACCTGGGCTGGCGGGACGTGCCGCTGCGCGCGCTCGTCTCCGCCGATCTCGGCGTGCCGGTCGCCGTCGGCCACGACGTCACGGCGGCCGCGCTGGCCGAGAGCGAGCAGCGCGACCGCGACCTGTTCTACGTCGCGCTCGGCACCGGGATCGGGGGCGCGCTCGTACAGCAGGGAACCGCCGTCCGCGGCTCGCTCGGCATGGTCGCCGAGATCGGCCACATCCCGGTCTATCCGGACGGCGAGACGTGCACGTGCGGCCAGCGCGGCTGCCTGGAGTGCTACTCGTCCGCTGCCGGTCTGGCACGCCGGTACGCCGCCGCATCGGGCACGACGGGGTCGACCGCGGCCGACCTGACAACGCGACTGGCCGCCGACCCGATCGCCGCGCAGGTGTGGCAGGACGCGACTCGCGCGCTCGGACTCGCGCTGGCCACGGTCGCGCTGCTGCTCGACCCCGCGCTCGTCGTCCTGGGCGGCGGGCTGGCAGATGCCGGCCAGGACCTGCTGCAGCCGGTGCGGGCCGAACTGTCCGCCCGACTCGCCTGGCGCCGGGCTCCCCCGCTGGAACTGGCCGCACTGGGCCCGGCTGCCGGCGTCCGCGGCGCCGCCCTGCTCGCGCGCCGGCTGATCTCGACACCCCGACCCGGAAAGGCTGGTTACCCGCGATGACGGTCCTCGCCGGCGCCCGCGTGGTGACACCGAGCGCGATCCTTGATCCCGGCTGGGTCGAGGTCACCGACGGCCGGATCATCGAGGTCGGCTCCGGCGCGCCGCCGACCGCGGCCGAGGCACTGACCGGCTGGCTGCTGCCCGGCTTCATCGACCTGCACGCGCACGGCGGCGGCGGCCACGACTTCACCGCTTCGGCCGCGGACATGGCCGCCGGGGTCGAGTTCCACCGGCGCAGCGGGACGACGCGCACGCTGGTCTCGTTGATGGCCGGGCCCATCGATCGGATGTGCGAGCAGCTGACCTGGGTCGCCGGGCTGGTCGAGATCGGCCTGGTCGCGGGCGCGCACCTGGAGGGCCCGTTCCTCGCCCCGGCCCGGTGCGGCGCGCAGAACCGCTCGCACCTGGTGCCGCCGGACCCGCTCGTGCTGGCCAAGCTGCTCGACGCCGGGCAGGGGACGGTCCGTACGATGACGGTCGCGCCCGAGCTTCCGGGCGCCCTGCCCGTCATCGAGGAGATCGTCCGCGCGGGCGCGGTTGCCGCGATCGGGCACACCGACGCCACCTACCAGCAGGCACGGTACGCGTTCTCGGCCGGTGCGACCCTGGCCACCCACCTGTTCAACGCGCTCGGCTCGATCAGCCAGCGCGCGCCCGGGCCCTCGATCGCGGCCCTGGACTCCGGCGTCTACGTCGAGCTGATCAACGACGGGGTGCACGTGCACGAGTCGCTGATCCGGCTGGCGGCGAAGGCCTGCCCCGACCGGCTAGCGCTGATCACCGACGCGATCAGCGCGACCGGCGTCGGCGACGGGCAGTACACCCTGGGCGATCAGGCGGTCGTCGTGGCGAACGGCAGCGCCCGCCTGGACGCGACCGGCAGCCTCGCCGGCAGCACGCTCACGATGGACGAGGCGCTTCGGCGCGCCGTCCAGGAGGTGGGCCTGCCCATCGAACTCGCGACCGCGGCCGCGTCGACGAACCCGGCCCGGGTCATCGGCTTGGCCGAGCGGTGCGGCTCGATCGCCGCGGGCCTGGACGCCGACCTGGTGCTGCTCGATGACGGGCTGCGCGTGCAACAGGTGATGGTGCGCGGCGCCTGGCTGTGATCGCGCCGCGCTTGGCTGTGATCGCGCCGCGCCTCAGGAAACCTGCGCGGACAGCTCGACGCCGTACTCGGCCAGCCCGGCCCGCCCGCCGTCCTCTGCTGTCAGCACCCACGGCCCGTCCTCGAGGATCGCCACCGTGTGCTCCCAGTGCGCCGCCCAGGACCCGTCGGCGGTCGTGACCGTCCACCCGTCCTCCAGTTCCCGGGTAGCGCGCGAGCCGAGCGTGATCATCGGCTCGATGGCCAGCGCCATGCCGGTCAGCAGGCGTGGCCCCTTGCCGGCCCGTCCGTGATTGAGGATGTGCGGCGCCATATGCATCTGCGAGCCGATCCCGTGACCGCCGTAGCCGGTGACGATGCCGTACCGGCCCGACCCGCGGACGGAGGTCTCCACGGCGTGCGAGATGTCGGTGAGCCGACCGCCGACACGCGCACGGGACAGGCCAGCCCACAGTGAACGTTCGCACGCCTCGGACATCGACCGCGCCTCGTCCGACACCTCGCCGATGAGCGCGGTGATCGCGGCGTCACCGTGCCAGCCCTCGACGATCGCACCGAAGTCGATCGAGATGAGGTCGCCGTCGGCCAGCTTCTCGCCCGGGGACGGGATGCCGTGCACGACCCGGTCGTTGACCGACGCGCAGATAGCCGCGGGGTACGGGCCGGCGCCGACGTCGTAGTGCAGGAAGGACGAGGTGGCACCGGCCTCGCGCAGCACGTCACGGGCGATGCCGTCGAGGTCGGCCGTCGACACACCGGGTGCGGCCGCGTCGTCCATCAGCCGCAGCGCGCGCGCCACCACGAGGCCGGCCTGGCGCATCAGTTCGATCTGATCGCGGCTCTTCACCTCGATCCGCTCGGGAAAGCTGCGCATGGCTAGTCCGCGTACGGGACGAGCGCGCTGATCGCCCGCTCGGTGACGTCCTCGACGGTGCCCAGCGCATCGATCGACACCAGCTGCCCGCGCCCGCTGTAGAACTGGATCAGCGGTGCGGTCTGAGCCGCATAGACCTCCAGCCGGTGGCGGACGGTGTCGGGGTAGTCGTCGTCGCGGTGGTAGAGCGCACCCCCGCACTTGTCGCAGACGTCCTCGACCTTCGTCGGGTCGAACTCGATGTGCCAGACGTGCCCGCACTGCTTGCAGGTGCGCCGCCCGGACAGGCGCCGCACGACCTCGTCGTGGTCGACCTCGAGGTCCAGCACCACGCTCAGCGAGCGGTCCAGTTCGGACAGCACATCGTCGAGCACGCCGGCCTGCAGGACGTTGCGCGGGAAGCCGTCGAGCAGGAACCCGTCGAGCGCGTCGTCCTGGCCGAGCCGATCGCGCACCATCGCGTTGGTCACCTCATCGGGGACCAGGTCGCCGGCGTCCATGTACTTCTTGGCCAGCCGGCCGAGATCGGTCCCGCCGGACACGTTGGCCCGGAAGATGTCACCGGTCGAGATCTTGGGGATCGAGAAGTGCTCGGCGATGAACTCCGCCTGCGTGCCCTTGCCCGCACCGGGCGGGCCGACGAGGACAAGTCTCATGAGGCAACCCCTTAGTCGCTGCGCGGGCTAGCGCAGGAACCCCTCGTAGTTGCGCTGCATGAGCTGGCTCTCGATCTGCTTCACCGTGTCCAGGCCGACGCCGACCATGATCAGCACGGCGGTTCCGCCGAACGGGAAGTTCTGCGCGTTGCTGCTCGTGATCGAGAAGAAGAAGTTCGGCAGGACCGCGATGATGCCCAGGTACAGCGAGCCCGGCAGCGTGATGCGCGAGAGCACGAACTGCAGGTACTCCGCCGTCGGCCGGCCCGGCCGGATCCCCGGAATGAAGCCGCCGTACTTCTTCATGTCGTCGGCCCGCTCCACCGGGTCGAAGGTGATGCCGACGTAGAAGTAGGTGAAGAAGATGATCAGCGCGAAGTAGGTGACGATGTACACCCACGACGACTGGTTGATCAGGTAGTTGTTCACCCACCGCTCGAACGAGGACGCGCTCGTGCCGTGGCTGGTGAGCTGGCTGATCAGCTGCGGGATGTAGAGCAGCGAGGACGCGAAGATGACCGGGATGACGCCGGCCTGGTTCACCTTCAGTGGCAGGTAGGTTGACGTGCCGCCGTACTGCCTTCGGCCTACCATCCGCTTGGCGTACTGGACCGGCACCCTGCGTTGCGCCTGCTCCACGAAGACGACGGCGATGATGATCGCCAGCCCCAGCGCGCAGATCAGCGTGAAGACGAACGTTCCCGCGTTCTGCAGGATGGTCTGGCCCTCGTTCGGGATGCGCGCCGCGATCGAGGTGAACATCAGCACGCTCATGCCGTTGCCGACGCCGCGGTCGGTGACCAGCTCGCCGAGCCACATGATGATGCCGGTGCCGGCCGTCATGCACAGGACCATCGTGGACAGCGTCCAGACGTCCGTCTTGTAGAGGATCTGACCCTGGCAGCTCGGGAACAGCTGGCCGGAGCGGGCCAGCGCGATGAACCCGGTGGACTGCAGGATGCCGAGCGCGATGGTCAGGTAGCGGCTGTACTGGGTCAGCTTCTGCTGGCCGGACTGACCCTCTTGCTTGAGCTGCTCGAAGCGGGGGATGACCACGACCAGCAGCTGGATGATGATGCTGGCGGTGATGTAGGGCATGATGCCCAGCGCGAAGGCGGACAGGCGCAGCAGCGCGCCACCGGAGAACAGGTTGATCAGCGAGTAGACGTTGGCGTTCGCGCCGTTGCTCGCCTGCTTGATGCAGCTGTTGATCGCCGTCGTGTTCGTGTTCGGCGTCGGGATCGAGGCACCCAGCCGGTACAGCCCCAGCATGCCCAGCGTGAACAGCAGCTTGTTACGCAGATCAGGCGTCCTGAACGCCGATGCGAATGCGCTGAACACGAGTCCTCCTGCTAGGGCACTTCTGTCAGGTTCTGGCCGGTCTTGCGTACGGTTCGGTGGGCGCGATCGCCGGGTTCAGGCTCTCGCAAGCCCCGGTCCGGACGGCTAGGTCAGGCTAACAGCCCACCCGCTCGGGCCGGGAACGCGTCGGCGGGGCGGGCGCCGGCACCTGTCGAGAGTGTGCACCAGCGTCCTGCCCCGCCGCAGCGTCTACTGCTTAACGTTCGGTTACCGACCCACCGGCGGCGAGGATCTTCTCCCGCGCGGTGTCCGAGAACTTGTCCGCCGTCAGGTCGAGCTTCACTGCGCCCAGTTCCCCGTTGCCGAGAACCTTGACCGGCTCACCCTTGCGGACCGCACCGGACTCGACGAGCTCGTCGACGCCGATCGTGCCACCCTCGGGAAACAGCTCGGCCAGCTTGGCCACGTTGACCACCTGGTACTCGACCCGGAAACGGTTGGTGAAGCCCTTGAGCTTCGGCAGCCGCATGTGGATCGGCATCTGGCCGCCCTCGAAGCGGGCCGGGACCTGGTAGCGGGCCTTGGTGCCCTTGGTGCCGCGGCCGGCCGTCTTGCCCTTGGAGCCCTCACCGCGACCCACCCGGGTCTTCTTGGTGTGCGAGCCGGGGGCCGGGCGCAGGTGATGAACCTTCAAAGTCATGCTTACTCGACCTCCTCGACCGACACCAGGTGCGTGACGGTCTGGATCATGCCGCGGAACTCCGGGCGGTCTTCCTTGACGACGACGTCGCGGATCCGGTGCAGGCCCAGTGAGCGCAGGGTCTCACGCTGGTTCTGCTTGTACCCGATCCCAGACTTGGTCTGGGTGATCTTCAGCCGAGCCACGGTCATGCTCCTTGCCCGGCACGCGCGCGCAGCATGCCCGCGGGAGCGACGTCCTCGAGCGGCAGGCCACGACGGGCCGCGACCTCCTCGGGGCGGACGAGGTCCTTCAGGGCCGCGACGGTCGCGTGCACGATGTTGATCGGGTTGTCCGAGCCCAGCGACTTCGACAGCACGTCGTGGATCCCGGCGCACTCGAGGACGGCACGGACCGGGCCGCCGGCGATGACACCGGTACCAGGGCTGGCCGGCTTGAGCAGCACGACGCCGGCCGCCTTCTCACCCTGCACCGGGTGCGGGATGGTCTGCTGGATGCGCGGCACCTTGAAGAAGTTCTTCTTGGCCTCCTCGACGCCCTTTGCGATCGCGGCCGGAACCTCCTTGGCCTTGCCGTAGCCGACGCCGACCGTTCCGTCGCCGTCACCGACGACGACCAGGGCGGTGAAGCTGAACCGGCGGCCGCCCTTGACGACCTTGGCGACGCGGTTGATCGTCACCACCCGCTCGAGGAACGTGCTCTTCTCGGCGGGGCCGGAGCCGCGGCCGTCGCCGCGGCCGCGACGCTCACCGCGCTCGCCGCCCCGCTGGCCGCCGGCAGTGTCGCTGCCGCCCGTGCGGGTTCCGCGCTGCGGTCCTGGCATTAGCTGTTCTCCTTGGTGTACTTCGTCATCAGAATTCCAATCCGGCTTCGCGAGCCGCGTCGGCGAACGCCGCGATCCGGCCGGTGTAGGTGTTGCCGCCCCGGTCGAAGACGACCCTGCTCACACCGGCGACCTTGGCCGCCTCCGCGAGCTGCGCACCGGCCTGCTTGGCCTGCGCGGTCTTGTCCTGCCCGTCGGTGAGGCCGGCGAGTTTGAACGTCGACACCGACGCGAGCGTCACGCCCTTGCTGTCGTCGACGACCTGGGCGAACAGGTGCCGCGACGAGCGGGTGATGACCAGGCGCGGCCGCTCGGCACTGCCGACGACCTTCTTGCGCAGCCGGAAGTGACGGCGGGACTTGGCGACCCGGCGGCTGGCCGAGACCCCGGCCGAGCGACGGGCCTGCTTGGCGATCGTGGATGCGCTCATTTCTTACCGGCCTTTCCAGCCTTACGACGAACGGCCTCACCCTGGTAGCGCACGCCCTTGCCCTTGTACGGGTCGGGCTTGCGCAGCTTGCGGATGTTGGCGGCCACTTCGCCGACCTTCTGCTTGTCGATCCCCTCGACCGCGAAGCGGGTCGGTGCCTCGACACGGAACGAGATGCCGTCCGGCGCCGAGACCAGGACCGGGTGCGAGAACCCCAGGGCGAACTCGAGGTCGCTGCCCTTGGCCACCACCCGGTAGCCGGTGCCGACGATCTCGAGGGTCTTGACATAGCCCTCGGTCACGCCCGTGACCATGTTCGCGATCAGCGTGCGCGACAGGCCGTGCAGCGACTTCGACTCGCGCTCGTCGTCCGGACGGGTGACGGCGATGGCGCCGTCGTCGCTGCGGGCGACCGTGATCGGCTCGGAAACGACGTGGCTGAGCGTGCCCTTCGGGCCCTTGACCGTGACCTGCTGGCCCTCGATGGTGATGTCGACGCCGGACGGTACGACGACCGGCAGCTTGCCGATGCGACTCATGTCAAGCTCCTTACCAGACGTAGGCGAGAACTTCTCCGCCTACTCCGCGCTTGGCCGCCTGCTTGTCGGTCAGCAGGCCGGACGATGTGGACAAGATTGCGGTGCCGAGACCGCCGAGGACGCGCGGCAGGCCGGTCGACTTGGCGTACACGCGAAGGCCCGGCTTGGACACCCGCCGCACGCCGGCGATGCTGCGCTCCCGGTTGGGCCCGTACTTCAGGTCCAGGGTCAGGACCCGGCCGGGCTGGCCCTCGGGTGCATCGACGACACGGAAGCCGGCGATGTAGCCCTCCTGCTTGAGGATCTCGGCGATGTGACCCTTGAGCTTGGAGTGCGGCATCGCGACGTCGTCGTGGAATGCCGAGTTCGCGTTGCGCAGACGGGTGAGCATGTCTGCGATCGGATCGGTCATGGTCATGAGCGGACTTCTTTCTCGCGATGGTTCCCGAAGGCCTTCCGCGAAGGTTGGGTGGTACTACCAGGAGGACTTGGTGACGCCGGGCAGTTCGCCGGCGTGGGCCATCTCGCGCAGGCAGATCCGGCACAGGCCGAACTTGCGGTACACCGAGTGCGAACGGCCGCAGCGCTGGCAGCGGCTGTACCCGCGGACGGCGAACTTCGGGGTTCGGGCGGCCTTGTTCTTAAGGGCAGTCTTCGCCATCAGATCAGCCCTCCATCTCGCAGCTGACCCGCGAAGCGGGGGTGAGCGTTTACTCCGGTTGCCATCAGCTGTTCTCCTTAAAGGGGAAGCCGAGTGCTTTGAGCAGCGCGCGTCCCTCGTCATCGGTCTTGGCCGACGTGACCACGGTGATGTCCATGCCACGGGTGCGGTCGATCGAGTCTGGGTCGATCTCGTGGAACATCGACTGCTCGGTCAGGCCGAAGGTGTAGTTGCCGTTGCCGTCGAACTGCTGGTCCGACAGGCCGCGGAAGTCACGGATGCGGGGCAGGGCGAGCGAGAGCAGCCGGTCCAGGAACTCCCACATCCGGTCGTTGCGCAGCGTGACCTTCGCCCCGATCGGCATGCCCTCGCGCAGCTTGAACTGCGCGATGGACTTGCGGGCCTTCTGCACGAGCGGCTTCTGGCCGGTGATCAGCGTCAGGTCGCGGACGGCGCCGTCCATGAGCTTGCTGTCCTTCGCTGCCTGGCCGACGCCCATGTTGACGACGATCTTGACCAGTCCGGGGACCTGCATCGCGTTGCCGTAGGAGAACTGCTCCTTCAGCGCGGGCGCGATCTGCTCGCGGTAGCGCGTCTTCAGCCGCGGCGTGGGCACTTCGGTAGCGGGCGCGCTCATCACAGATCCTTTCCCGAACGGCGCGACACGCGCACGTTCTTTCCGCTCTCGTCATCGCGCCGGTAGCCGACGCGGGTGGCCTTGCCGTCCCCGTCGATCACCATGACGTTGCTGGCGCTAATGGCCGCCTCGACGTGCTCGATGCCGCCTGACTTGGCACCGCGTGCGGTCGTGCTCAGCCGGGTGTGCTTCTTGACCCGGTTGACGCCCTCGATGACCACCCGGTTGGTGATCGGGTCGGCCGCGATGACCTTGCCCTTCACGCCGCGTTCCTTGCCCGCGATGACGACGACCTCGTCGCCCTTCTTGATCTTCATAACGTCACAGCACCTCGGGTGCGAGAGAGATGATCTTCATGAACTTCTTGTCACGCAGCTCGCGGCCGACCGGGCCGAAGATGCGGGTGCCGCGCGGCTCGCCGTCGGCCTTGATCAGGACAGCGGCGTTCTCGTCGAAGCGGATGTAGCTGCCGTCCGGGCGGCGGCGCTCCTTGACGGTGCGGACGATCACGGCCTTGACGACGTCACCCTTCTTCACGCCGGCACCGGGCAACGCGTCCTTGACGGTCGCGACGATGATGTCGCCGATACCGGCATAGCGGCGACCCGAGCCGCCCATCACCCGGATGCACAAGATCTCCTTGGCACCGGTGTTGTCGGCGACGCGCAGTCGCGACTCCTGCTGAATCACTTCGACTCCAGATCCTTCTTCAAGTCGGTACGTCCCGGGCGGAGCCCGGCGATACCGGCTTCGTGGCTTACTTGGCCTTCTCGAGCACTTCGACGACGCGCCAGCGCTTGGTCGCCGACATCGGGCGGGTCTCCATGATCAGGACCCGGTCGCCGACGCCGACCGCGTTGGTCTCGTCATGCGCCTTGAGCTTGTTGGTGCGGCGCAGCACCTTGCCGTAGAGCGCGTGCTTGACGCGGTCCTCGACGGCGACCACGACGGTCTTGTCCATCTTGTCGCTCACGACCAGTCCTTCGCGGGTCTTGCGGAACGAGTCGCGACGCGCTGCTTCTGTCTCTGTCATGCGGGGTCTCCTCGAAAGTGCGGAGCGCATCTTGCGGAGCAGTTTCGTGGGGTGCTCATGCTGTGACACCCTCACTGGCTTGCGCTGGTGCTTGCTCCGGTGCGTGCTCCGGGGCGACCGACAGGCCGAGCTCACGCTCGTGCAGGATCGTGTAGATCCGCGCGATGTCGTGGCGCACGGTGCGCAGTCGCCGGTTGTTGTCCAACTGCCCGGTGGCCATCTGGAAGCGCAGGTTGAACAGCTCCTCCTTGGACTCGCGCAGACGGATGTCTAGCTCGTCGTCGTGCAGCTCGCGCAGC
The DNA here is from genome assembly GCA_050742975.1 of Jatrophihabitantaceae bacterium. GTDB lineage: Bacteria > Actinomycetota > Actinomycetes > Mycobacteriales > Jatrophihabitantaceae > JBDTGE01. The sequence continues at coordinate 2,976 of JBOGDQ010000225.1, read as the reverse complement.
TCGGCGGTGGTAGTGCTCGCCATCAGCGCACCCCTGCCTGTACGACCTGGTCCGCGAAGCGGAGGTGAGTGTTTACTCCGGTTGCCATCAGCGCACCCCTGCCTGTACGACCTGGTCCGCGAAGCGGAGGTGAGTGTTTACTCCGGTTGCCATCAGCGGACCCCTGCCTGTACGACCTGGTCCGCGAAGCGGAGGTGAGTGTTTACTCCGGTTGCCATCAGAAATCACCTGCTTCACGCTTGACGATCCGGCACTTCATCGGAAGCTTGTGGATCGCACGGGTCAGCGCCTCGCGGGCAACGACCTCGTTGGGGTAGGAGAGCTCGAACAGCACGCGCCCAGGCTTGACGTTGGCGATCCACCACTCCGGCGAGCCCTTGCCCGAGCCCATCCGGGTCTCGGCCGGCTTCTTGGTGAGCGGCCGGTCGGGGTAGACGTTGATCCACACCTTGCCACCACGGCGGATGTGCCGGTTGATGGCGATACGGGCCGACTCGATCTGCCGGTTCGTCAGGTAGGCCGGCTCCAGCGCCTGGATGCCGAACTCGCCGAACGCGACCCGGGTGCCGCCGGATGCGGCACCCTTGCGGCTGGGATGGTGCTGCTTGCGGTGCTTGACCTTGCGTGGGATGAGCATGACTCAGCTCTCCGTCGATTCGGTGGTGGCGTCAGTCGCTGCCTCCGTGGTGGCCTCGGCCGGAGCCTCGGCGGGTGCCTCGGATGGCGCTTCGGCCGGCGCCTGGGTCGCCGCTTCGGCCGGAGCCTCGGCGGGTGCCGCGTTGGCTGGCGCCTCGGTGGCCTCGGCCGCGATCTCGGTCGTCACCGCAGTGGGAGCGTCGGTGGCGATCTCGGCGGCTGCCTCGGCCTCGGAGACGATCGGCGCGGACTGCACCTCGGTCGGCTCGCCCGCGGTGGCCGCGCGGCCTGCGTCGGTGCTCACACCGGTCGTCCCCTGCGAACCGGAACGGCGTGGCCGGCTGCCGGCGGCGGGACGGTCGCGGCGCTGGCGCAGCGCCTCGGCAGCAACGGCGGCCTCGCGCTCGGCGCGGCCGCCCGTCGGCACCTCACCCTTGTAGATCCAGACCTTGACGCCGATCCGGCCGAAGGTGGTGCGAGCCTCGTAGAAGCCGTAGTCGATGTCGGCGCGCATCGTGTGGAGCGGCACGCGCCCGTCCGAATACGATTCGGTACGGGCCATCTCGGCGCCACCGAGGCGGCCCGAGCACTGCACCCGGATGCCCTTGACGCCCGGGCTCTTGAGCGTGGACTGCATGCTCTTGCGCATCGCGCGGCGAAAGCTGACCCGGTTCGAGAGCTGCTCAGCGACGCCCTGCGCGACCAGCTGGGCGTCACCCTCGGGGTTCTTCACCTCGAGGATGTTCAGCTGCACCTGCTTGCCGGTGAGCTTCTCCAGCTCGCCTCGGATGCGATCGGCCTCGGCGCCGCGGCGGCCGATGACGATGCCCGGCCGGGCGGTGTGGATGTCGACGCGGACCCGGTCACGGGTGCGCTCGATCTCTACCTTGGCGATGCCCGCGCGCTCCATGCCCTTGGACATGAGGCGCCGGATCGCGACGTCCTCCTTGACGTACTCGGCGTACTGCTTGTCGGCGAACCAGCGACTCTTCCAGTCGGTGGTGATGCCGAGGCGGAACCCGTTGGGGTTGACCTTCTGACCCATCAGCGAGTCCGTCCCTTCTGTGACCTGCGCGCCGTGGGTACTACCTCGACGCTCTCGACCTCGATCGTGATGTGGCTGGTGCGCTTGCGGATGCGGTACGCCCGTCCCTGCGCGCGCGGCCGGAATCTCTTGAGCGTGGCGCCCTCGTCGACGTAGGCCCGCGAGATCACCAGGGTCTCGGGGTCGAGCGAGAAGTTGTGCTCGGCGTTCGCGATCGCGCTCGCCAGCACCTTCGCGACCGGCTCGCTGGCGGCCTGCGGAGCGAACTTCAGCGTCGACAGCGCCTGCTGTGCCGGCATGTCCCGGATGAGGTCGATGACGCGGCGTGCCTTCATCGGCGTCACGCGCACGTGGGTCGCCCGCGCGAACGCGGTACGCACCTCGTCGGTGTGTGGCTCAGTCATTGCTCGCTCCACAAGTGTCGCTCGTTCTCATCTGTGTCTCTCCGCTACTCAGCCACGCCGCGCGCGACGGTCGTCCCTGATGTGGCCCTTGAAGGTCCGCGTGGGGGCGAACTCGCCGAGCTTGTGTCCGACCATGCCCTCGGTGACGAACACCGGGACGTGCTTGCGGCCGTCGTGCACGGCGATCGTGTGCCCGAGCATGTCCGGGATGATCGTCGAGCGCCGCGACCAGGTCTTGATCACGTTCTTGGAGCCCTTGTCGTTCTGGACGTCGACCTTCTTCAACAGGTGGTCGTCGACGAACGGGCCCTTCTTCAGCGAGCGTGGCATCGGTTACTACCTCTTCTTGTTCGTACGACGGCGGCGGACGATCAGCTGGTCGCTGGCCTTGCGGCGACGGGTGCGACCCTCGGGCTTGCCGTTCGGGTTCACCGGGTGCCGGCCTCCGGACGTCTTGCCCTCACCACCGCCGTGCGGGTGGTCGACCGGGTTCATCGCGACACCGCGGACGGTCGGGCGCTTGCCCTTCCAGCGCATGCGGCCGGCCTTGCCCCAGTTGATGTTCGACTGCTCGGCGTTGCCCACCTCGCCGACCGTTGCGCGGCAGCGCACGTCGACATTGCGGATCTCACCGGACGGCATACGCAGCTGGGCGTAAGGACCGTCCTTGGCGACGAGCTGAACGCGTGCGCCGGCCGAACGAGCGATCTTCGCACCGCCACCGGGCCGAAGCTCGATGCAGTGGATGACCGTACCGGTCGGGATGTTGCGCAGCGGCAGGTTGTTGCCAGGCTTGATGTCGGCCGACGGGCCGTTCTCGATCCGGTCGCCCTGCTGCAGCTTGGTCGGCGCGATGATGTAGCGCTTCTCGCCGTCTGCATAGTGCAGCAG